>NZ_CP016359.1:1458652-1777304 GCF_001951155.1 Christiangramia flava JLT2011 | reverse complement strand
CTGGTTTTCCTGTGGCTCTGCTTACGAAGGAAACGGAAATCTAACCGTGACCAGGAACAAGGAGCAGTCGTACTGCGATCATTTTATAGAATTGAACAAGATCAGTGTGGGTGGAACCCTTAATATGTATGCTGAAGAAGGTCTTCATGTAGCCAATACCGTAAACACTCATTATTATGGAGTGTTCAATTTCATGGGAGATATGGAAATTGGAACTGCTGACGATCCTCAGGATCTGGTAATCAACTATGGTTCACACTTCGTATTCCAGGGGAATATTCATGTTACCGGAAACCTGGTCATTAACAACGGTGGAACCTTTACCATGATGGGACATGACCACCAGGACCATACTTTTATTGTAGATGGTGATATCATCATTGAAGAGGGGGCTATCCTGGAAGATGAAGCCGGAGATCCTTCAGAACATGATGCCGATCATACGCACGAATAAGTTTATATAGTTAATTTGACAGCTTACTGAAAACCGGGTTCTTACGATCCGGTTTTCTTATTTATAGCTTTCCGTAGTACTTTTCTTATAGGAAAATTCGCATTTCAACGAAAATAGCTGGTTTTCAACGATTTTAGATGCCATCATCCAGATTAATGTCTATTTTCGATTACCCAAATTAACCAACTATGAACCGAAAAGTACTACAATTAGGCCTTCTTACAGGCCTGTTATTCACCTCCTGTCAAAAAGACGAATCTTCTGAAACAGATTTCCAGGAGCAGCAATTTAAAACCAACACTTCCGAAGAAGAACTTCAGCAGGCTATCAAGTTTGATGAAACCGGTGTCATTGGAGTGTCTTCTCCAGATCTTAATCGCGATGCTGCAGACGTAGCCTTGTTCGCTATCGAACAAATTGGCTATTTAGAGGCTCCTGTGATCAACAACACAGCCTTACACGCTACCCATGTGGATGTACGCGGTGATTTCGCCTATGTTTCCTATAATAAAGAAGGCGCAACCTATATGGGAGCCATTGATATTGTAGATGTAAGTAATAAATATGAGCCGCGTTTGGTAAGCAGGATGAAAACTGATTATGCCGATATAAATTCTCTTTACGTCGATGCTACTGGAACTATCGTTTTTACAGGAGCTTCTGAAAATGGTGGTGATAATGGTAATTTTACGCTGCTCGGTTTTGTGAATACCGCCAACGGCAATTTTTCTTCAGACTTTTCTATTGACGAAGGTATTTCCGGTTACGCCGGCGTACATGTCTTCGAATATCATGACAATACGGTTTTCCTGAGTGGAGCCAACGGAATTGCCGGCGCCTTGAAGAATTTTACAACCGCGCAGGATTTTTCGAGTTACAGGGAGTTTGACCAGCGTGACATCAGATATGGCGAATTCAACGGTGAATCCATAGCCATGCTATCAGGCGAAGGGAAGTTGATGAATATCAGCCTGGATGACAGCGACTTCAATGAACTTTCAAGCATTTCCATCAGCAATCTTACACCAGAATCTAAAAGAACACTTACTTGGTATGGCGACAATGTAATCATTTCACAGGGTGGCCAGGGAGCAGGAATTTATAATTTCAGCAGTAATACCGAGCTGGCAAATCTTCCTCTTAAAATGCACCCGGATGCTACTTTTGTGAGTGAGGGCGACAAGGTGACGAATGCGGTTTCAACCGATGGAAATTTTGTGTACATGGCTAACGGTGGCGCGGGGCTGGATATCCTGAAACTGGACAGCAGCTTCGGAACCATTGGGGAAGGAATTGCCGAAATTAGCGGGAGCGCCAATTTTGTTCAGGCTAAAGGGGAATATATATACCTGGCTTCCGGAACGGGACTGCATATCTTAAGAATTCTTACCAGCGACGATACGGCGGTTTCTGACTCGTTCCTGGATTGCGAAAGCTATGACATCTATACCGGTGATAAAAATCTTACGATTCCATCTGACGTGGAGGTTTCTTACAGCGGTCTGGTGAACCTGAAACATTTGAACGTGAACGGAACCCTGAATGTGTGTGGAGACCTGATCGTGGAAAAAAGCACAAATCTGGCCAGCCAGAGCTCATTGAATATGAATGGGAACTTCACGCTGGGAAATCAGAAAAATTCAGAAAATCTCGTGATCAATTCAGACAGCAAACTGAAGATCTCCGGAAATATGACCATTTACGGTGATCTTTACATCAGCAGTGGCGGGATTCTGGAATTCGTTGGAGATGATTCCTCCATTTACGTGACTGGGGAAGTGAAGATCAACAGCGGGGGTATGGTAACCGGTACTTTTGAGGACCTGAGCAATAAATTCGATTAATCTAGGAAAAAGAATTTCAGCAATAAAAATAACCCTGGCCCAACGGCCGGGGTTTTATTTTGCGAGTATGCCTTTATTGGGGATGACAGGCAGTTTCTTTTCAGCATTTTTGCGAATGCTTCCTTTCTTAAACAGGAATTTTTTATCGAACATCTGCGAATTCTGAAAATAACTTACCCGGAATTCGTTATTCAGTTTCAGAACATCCTCCTGAAGAAATTCAATTTTAGCAAAAGATTTAGCGGGAAGCAGCTGCATTTTATGGCGCATGACTGAAGTTTCCGTTTTCTTATCAAAACCTTTGGAGACGATGAGCACCATTTCCAGCTCTTGGTTGCTGTCATTTATCAGGTATACATTCCAGTCGTCTGTGCGGAAATCTTCATTATATTCCTGGACCGCAGCCACGTAAACATCAGCTACTTCAGGGATCGAAATATCTTTCTTCAAAACTTATCTTCGGCTTTTTTCTTAACTTTTTTCCATAGGAACCATAAAACGGGGACCGTAATGAGCAGGATGATCGCTCCCACTACCAATTTGATTACCGCGATCACGAAAACCGCGTAGGCGATAAGCGCCAAAACAGCCAGTCCCAACACCAAAATTCCTTTTTCTTTCATTACAGGGCAGATTTGAATTGTTCCAGGAAACGCAGGTCATTCTCATAGAACATGCGAATGTCACCAATTTGATACAACAACATGGCGATACGTTCGATTCCCATCCCAAAAGCAAAACCAGAGTATTCGGTAGGATCGATATTGCAATTGCGCAGCACGTTCGGGTCTACCATTCCGCAACCCATGATCTCCAGCCAGCCAGTACCTTTCGTAATTCGGTAATCGGTTTCTGTTTCAAGACCCCAATAGATATCTACTTCGGCACTTGGTTCGGTAAATGGGAAGTAAGAGGGTCGTAGCCTGATCTTGGACTTTCCGAAGAGTTGCTTGGTAAAATACAACAGGGTTTGTTTCAGGTCTGCAAAAGACACATCTTTATCTATATATAAACCTTCAACCTGATGGAAAATACAGTGAGAACGGGCAGAAATCGCCTCGTTACGGAAAACCCTTCCCGGGGAAATCGTCCTGATAGGCGGCTTATTTTCTTCCATATAGCGTACCTGCACGGATGATGTGTGCGTTCTCAGGAGAATATCTGGGTTCGTCTGGATGAAAAAAGTATCCTGCATGTCTCTTGCCGGATGGTATTCCGGAAGGTTCAGCGCAGTAAAATTATGCCAGTCATCCTCCATTTCTGGTCCTTCGGAAACATTGAAACCAATATTGGAAAAGATCTCGATGATCTGGTTCTTCACGATCGAAATAGGATGTCTCGACCCAATTTCAATAGGTTCTGAAGGCCTGGAAAGATCTCCATAAACTCCTTTTTCGTCCTGGTTCCTGTCTAATTCTTCCTTCAGCGCATGAACACGAGCCTGGGCTGCTGTTTTGAGTTCATTCAATACTTGGCCGAATTCTTTTTTCTGCTCGTTTGGAACATTCTTGAATTCCGCAAAAAAGTCATTTAAAATTCCCTTTTTGCCCAGGTATTTGATACGGAATTGTTCAATTGCTTCCGCATTTTCAGCATTAAAATTTTCAACCTCAGCGATATGCCCTTTAATCTCGTCTATCATGGCTTTTCTTTCAGAAGCGCAAATTTAATAAAATTTCAACCGATACAGAGGCTTTATCAATGCAATTCAGCGTTGATCTGTTTCTGCCGAATTTCCCTTTCCCGGTCCAGAAAAATATAGTTCATCATAAAGAAAACGGAAAGCGCGCCGAAGCAATGCCAGAGCCAGTGACTGCCCATGGGAAGAATATAAACAAAGCGATCCATGATCCGGAAACTGATGGCCAGACAGAAACAAAAAACGGCCAGCGCAACCATGTTCCAGTGTCGCATATGTTCCGTGTACATATAGACAAAGAGCGGTAGCAGCAAACCTAAAGCTGTACCAATATAGCCTGCGGAAGTTTGAAGCGATACCGGCCAGGGCAACATCCTGTTCCCCACGACCAGCAGCAGGACGATCCCGATAAGCAGCGCCCGTCGCTGCCCGCTGGTTCGCAACTTCGCTATAAAATAGACGCTCACGGCGAAACAGAGAATGATAATAGGCAACCAGTCCAGGTACATCCAGAAGTCATGGCTCCGAGTGGCATGATAAACGGTACCCCCCACGTAACCCAGGAAAAGAATGGGCAAACACCAGGCTAGAAAGGCCTGTTTTCGTGCCTGCGGGTAGACTTTAACCGAAAAATAGATGATAATTAGCAGGAACAGGATGTTGCTGTAGGTATTAAAAGGTTCTACCGGCAGTCTCCCCTGCAGGGTTTCCTGATAGATGGGCCCGCTATCCTGCGGAAATGACACCAGAAAATGCCCAAAATCCATTTAAGAAATGTATTCTTTTTGAAGGAAGTAGTTCACGATGGCCTCCTTCATCAAAACTGATTGTTCTCCTGATTTCAGGTTCGGTAACTGCTCCTTGGTTTTAAAATGCGGCCAGCCATCGTCATCATAGAATTCAAATTCATAGTACCCATACGGCTCCAGAAGAGTACAAATGGCTATATGCATCAAATCTAATTTGTGGTCTTTTTTATAGCGGCGGTGTAATTGCCCGAGCTCCTGGACCCCGATCAGGTAAATAATGGCATCCAGCTCCATCAGTTCTCCGTCTGCAAATTGGTGAGAAAGTTTCTTCTGTACTTCATCCCACCGGTGTTTCAATTGTTCATCTCTTGCCATATTGCAAATATAGCATCTGGAATCAATTTATTGTTATATTTGATTTTATGAATTCCGTAGACATCATTCTTAGCCTGGTCCTGCTTTACGGACTGGTTAGAGGTTTTTTCAGAGGTTTCCTGGTAGAACTGGCTTCGCTCGTGGGAATTGTCGCCGGGATCTATGGCGCAGTGCATTTTTCCCAGTATGTAGGTACGTTGCTGTCTGATCTTTTTGACTGGAAACCGGAATACCTCAACCTTATTGCTTTTGCGCTCACCTTTATCCTGATCGTTTTCCTGGTGTCCCTTGCCGGCAAAGCTCTGACCAAAGTGGCCAGCCTGGCTATGCTGGGACTGGTAAATAAATTACTGGGGGCAGTTTTTGGGTTTCTGAAATCTGCTTTCGTAGCCAGTGTGATTATCATGTTCTTCAGAGCTACGAATGAGCACGTGGAAATTGTGGAAGCTGAAACGCTGGAGGATTCGGTTTTGTACGAACCGGTAGAGTCGATTGCCCCGGTCATTCTTCCGTCTATCATTAAACAGGTAAAAGAAAAGGACCTGCTGGAAAAACCCGAAGAGCGGAGCTAAAATTCAAAGATCCGAACAGTGACAAAGTCACTATCCGGATCCTTTTCATGTGCTATATTCAACAAATTATATTTACAGAACTGTTACCTTTCCGGTGCTGATAGAGTACACAGCTCCAACGATCTTGATTTCACCGTTCTCTTCCATCTCTTTCAGAATAGGACTTTTTTCTCGAATTCTCACCAGGGTCAATTCCACATTTTTTTGCACTACTCCGGCGACAAAATCTGCATTCTGAGAGTTTCTTTCACCAGAAGTTTCTGTTGCTTCCACGGCAGGTTGAATGTTGGAAAGCAAATGGGTAATATTTCCCAATTCCACATGATCGCAAGCCGATTTAACAGCACCGCAGGCCTCGTGTCCTAGCACCATCACCAATTTACTACCCGCCACTTTGCAAGAGTATTCCATACTTCCGAGAATATCTGTATTTTCAAAATTTCCAGCAACACGAGCAGCAAAAACGTCTCCTACACCCTGATCAAAAACAGTTTCCACGGGAACACGGGAATCAATACAGCCAAGAATGACCGCTTGGGGCCACTGCCCGCCACTAGTTTTATTGATTTGCGACGCATAATCACGACTGTGCATACGATTTTCGACGAAACGCTTATTGCCTTCCATCAAATCCTCCAGCACTGCCTGCGGAGTTAATTCTGACTGTTTTTCCTGGTCGATAATATCACTAATCATAAGGCTATGTTTTTAATTTTGATTTAAAGTTAAGCAGTCTTTTTTTTCTGCTGAAAGAAATCATAGTAACTCTCAGGATTTTTAACGGTTCCACGTTCCGAAATGATCTGAATATCGATATTTTTTTCCGCTGCCTTAATTTTAAAATCATCCAGAATTTCAATAATATCGTTGTCCAGGTATTTCGTTTTAGTAACATCCATAATAAGAAACGAATCTTTATCAAGGTTGTTCAACTCTTTGATGATCGCTCCTTTGTTGATAAATGTCACTTCTTCCGCCAGGGTCATTTTAACGGTTTTGCTGCCGCTATTTGGGTTCTCGATATGCAGGAAATAAGAGTTTTGGTATGATTTGATTAGAATTACGCAAATTCCCACGACCAGGCCTAAACTGATACCGATCAGAAGGTCACCGAAAACAATTCCCACTACGGTAACCACAAACGGAATCCATTGTTTCCACCCTTTTCGGAACATCTCAATGAACAGTGCCGGTTTTGCCAGTTTATATCCTACAATGAACAGGATTGCCGCCAGGACCGAAAGCGGGATGTAATTCAGAATATTTGGAATAATGATGATCGAAATCAGCAAGAGAAAACCATGCATGATCGCTGAAAGTTTGGTTTGCCCTCCAGACTGGATATTGGCTGAACTTCGTACGATTACCTGTGTTATAGGCAGACCGCCGATCATCCCGGAAAGCACGTTCCCGGTTCCCTGGGCGAAAAGTTCCCTGTTGGTAGGAGTGGTCCTTTTATGCGGGTCAAGCTTATCTGTCGCTTCCACACATAACAAGGTTTCCAGGCTCGCTACCAGTGCGATGGTAAAACCGGTTATCCACATATCCATGGTCCCGATCATTTCAAAGGAAGGCAAAGTGAACTGGCCAATAAAGGAGTCAAAGCTGTCTGGAACCGGTACGGCTACCAGGTGATCTTTCATGATTCCAAAAGTTTCCGAACCCCTGGTCATCAGGTAAAAAATGATCCCGATAGCCACCGCTACCAATGGTCCCTGGATCAATCGAAAGATCTTTGCTTTTTTGGTCAGAACTGCTTCCCATAAGATCAGGATAGCCATACTAATAATAGCGATCGTAGTGGCGCCGGGGCTAATGCCGTTAACCATATTCAATATTTCTGAAAAGGTATTTTCACCGTCAACCTGGAAAAATGCCCAGTCTCCAAGTGGATCATCATCGTATCCGAAGAAATGCGGAATTTGCTTGAGAATAATGATAATCCCAATACCCGTTAACATTCCTTTGATCACCGAAGATGGGAAATAGTAGCCTATGATCCCTGCCTTCAATAATCCAAAGACGATCTGGATAGCACCACCTATAACCACCGCCAGCAACAGGTTTTCATAACCCATATCCGTAATGGCTGCCAGAACGATGGCCGCCAGCCCGGCAGCAGGACCACTCACTCCAAGACTGGAGCCACTTAAAGAACCTACAACAATACCACCAATGATACCGGCAATCAACCCGGAAAACAAAGGGGCGCCACTGGCAAGGGCAATACCCAGACATAAAGGGATTGCTACAAAAAACACGACGATACTCGCCGGAAAATCTTTATTGAGATGTTTGAACATAATATACTGGTTAGGACAGGCAGCAACCTGTATGGTGTAAAATAAATGACGACGACACCCTGGAAATGGGATACGTTAAAAAATCGGGTTGTTCTGTAAAACGAAAATTAGGCCGCTTTGGGCGGAGGGGAAAGTACATTCAGAATCACAAGATAATTCCGCTCCTTGTAGTGAAACTCATCATCATGCTTCTGGTGAAAAAGGATGCTTTCTTCATTCTTACGGATCTCTGCAAAGTGAAACTCCAGGTCTACCTGATTCTTGGAAGAATTTTCTTCTTCATCCATATTGAAAGCCACAGAAATATCAGCCTGGTCGTTGACTATAGTAATGATACTAGGCGCCACGAGAAAGCTGATGAAAATAAAAGAAAGTATGTAAGCTAACTTCTTCACCCGCCAAAAATAGCATTTTTAAATATATAATTTAAAATATAAGGGTTCTTTTGTTAAAAGCGTGAGAATTTTGAAATTATAGCCTTCTTAAATTAGTAGAATTCGTCCAGCCCTGAGCTCCATTAGCCAGTTCGATCCTGGTCCATTCCTGGTAATCTTCCAGAATCTTCGCCTTGGTGCCTTCATGCAACTGAAAACTGGCGTCTCCTCTCAAATTTGGCTCATCACGAACATCGGCTTCTTCACTGAAAATGATCGCATACTGGTTATCTTCCACAAATGCACGCTGCTGAAATCCAAAGACTACGGCCGCGATACAGAAAACCATACTTAATGCAGCAACCCCCAGGAATAGGCGTTTTACAAGTGGTCTTCGGGAATAGTAATAAAGCAGAAACAGCACAACGAACAGAACGGAGAAGAAAATAGCAATTCCCGCCCAGGCCCCGCTGGAAAAAGTAGCAATCAGGTTTTGAAGGCTTTGAGACAGCCCGCGATCTTCCACGTTTTCAATATCATCTATGGCCATATTCCGGGCGAACTCTATGTTATTCTGAATATCCTTATCTGCAGGATCCAGCTGTAAAGCCTTCTCAAAATAAAAAATACTCGGCGCTATATGGTTGAGCTTGTAATGTGCGTTGGCCAGGTTGTAATACAACTCTGCTGAAGTCTCTCCATTGTCCAGTACTTTCTCGTATTGCTGGATGGCGCTTTCATAATTTCCCTCCTGGTATGCAGAATTTCCTTTTTCGAAGAGTTCCTCGTTTTGAGAATACCCCAGCAAACTCACAAAAATCGCTATGACGGTGATCCAGTTTCTCATCTTACAATTGTTTATCCAGAGTTGAAATAACCTGAGCTGCTTTCTCATAATCCTGTTTCATCGCATCAGACGATGCCGGCGTATACCTCGCAAATTCACAACTGGAGAGCAGCGATAGGAATTCCTGAATAGTGCTGTGCTCCACCCCGCGTTCCTGTAGGATCGCTTCGATACGGTCCTTGCTCATATCACTTGTCTGGATGCGAAGTTTAGCCTTCAGGTAATTGTGAAGCGAACGTTCCAGTGCGAGGTAAAATTCCTTTTGGTCGCCCAGATTCCTTTTAGCTTCGGAAAGGTACTTTCGCGCGAGCTTATCGGCTTTACGAATCCTGTTCCCTTTTACATCCCTGGCCCGCTCTTCTCGTTTTTTTCCGAAGAAAATAAATAGCGGAATTAGTGCCAGCGGAAGCACCAGTGCGCTCCAGAAACCTGCCGATCCCAGAAACTGGCTATTTTCAAGTGGCTTTAAACGGGTCTTCAGCTTGATGAAACGGAATTGTGAATCGTTGATAGCCACTGCCTGTTTGTTCGGGTTGCTGATCCCGCTACTAGAATTTGCCGCTACAGGCCCGTTTTCCACATTCAGCAGCAATTCTTCCGAAGTCTTTGTTTTGTACGTTCCTGTCTGCGGATCGAACCACGAGAACGACAATGCCGGGATGGGATATTTGCCTTTTTTCGTGGGCACTACCGTATAATCTTCTGAAATACTTCCCTGCATCCCACCCAGATTCGTGGTCACATTCTCTTTTCTTTCCGGTGAATACATTTCCAGGGATGGCGGTGCGGTAAGTTCCGGAAGATCAAACAATTTCAGATTTCCGTTTCCTTTCACCTCCACGGTGGCCTGCAAACTTTCCCCGGCATTCAGAGTATTCCTCGACAATTCCACATTGAAATCGAAATCTCCAACAGCTCCTGTGAAGTTTGCGGGTTTCCCGTCTGGGAGGGCCTTAACGTTGATTTTCTTATTATCTGCCGCCACCGTCTGGTTCACGGTCTTGTAGATCCTGCTTCCGAAAATGTCCCGCCGATTGCTTGGAACATCTACCGCTACAGAAAGCGCCAGTGGTTCAATATTCAATTCTCCCGTTTTCTGCGGATATAAAATAGTCTTTCGAAGAATGACGTAACGATAAGGTTCTCCCATGTATTCGCCATCCTGAACTCGCATTTTCTGATCGATATTCTGGCTCCAGAAATCGGCATATTTCGGGCTGTCCAGTTCCCGCCAGTTGCTCACACTAATCCGCGGACTCACATAGAGCTTATAAACCACGGTAATCGCTTCGTTCAGGTAGGGATTCGATTTGGAAACCTCAGCCACCAGATGCAGGTTACTGTCCGCAATCATTTCAGAATTATCGCCATCAGTAGGCTTGTCTACAGCCGCGCCAACGTTCACGGCAATAGGAGAGGTTTTATAGATCTTGTTTTCGATCTCTACTTCGGCCTGGCCAATTTCCAGTTTCCCACGCTCCTTAGGCTGAAGATAAAAGCTATAGGTTTTGGAAAAAGACATTTTTCCATTCAGAAAACTCTGGCTTACCTTCTGGTTCGGGCCGCCTACCACGGTAAATCCTTCAAAAGATGGTGGCCTGAAATTGTCCCCGTCATCATTCATTTCAAAGTCTACCCGCAGGCGTTCGTTAATTCCCAGTTGATCCCTGCTCACTTTTGCCTCGAAACGCACCTGCGCCTGAAGCAAACCGCTTGCAAACAGTAAAAAACTTAAAATTAAAAACTTTATTTTCATCGTATTGTTCTGATCTTCGGTCTATTCGTAGGATAAAATTTTTCGTTACCAGTCTTTTTCGGTTCTGACCTTCACTCCTTTTGCCTTTTCAGCATTGATCTTATCCTGAACTTTTTTCTCTTCATTATTCATGGCTTCCAGTAAACTCTTGATCTGCTGTGGAGAAAGCTGTCCCTGAGCGGCCTTTGGCTGCTGTTGCTGCTTTTTATCCCCGTCGCCCTGCTGATCCTTAGGCTGCTCGCCCTGTTCGTTCTGCTGGTCTTTATTCTGGTCGCCTTCTTTTTTATCCTTGTTGTTTTCTCCTTCATCTTTTAGCTGCTGATCCTTGTTTTGATCACCGCCTTCGCCTTCGTTCTGGTCTTTGTTTTGATCCTGATCCTGTTGGTCCTGATCTCCGCCGCCGCCATCGTTTTGCTGATCCTTATTCTGATCTTTATCCTGATCCTGGCCCTGCCCGTTCTTTTGTTCTTCTTCCTCTTTCTGCTTCGCTAACGCCAGATTATAACGGGTCTCATCATCTGAAGGATCGTTCCTAAGTGCGTTTTTATATGCTTCTACCGCGCTGGAATAATCCTTTTTCTGCATATAGGAATTTCCAAGATTGTGATAGATCTGGTGCTTTTCACTTTTGCTCTCGGCTATTTTTGCCGCCTGTTTCAGCCTGTTTTCCGCAGAAACCGTGTTCTCTTTGCCATAATACAGGTTTCCCATATTGTATTTTGCGACCGTATTCGAAGGGTCTTTGGCGATCGCCTTGCGGTACTCAGCTTCTGCGGAAGCATAATCATTTTCTGAAAGCGCTTCCTGAGCCTCGTAAATATAACGATCAGATTCCTTTTTCAGCTTCTTCGGATTTTCCTGCTGTGCATGAACCGAAAACACCGATAGTATAAATGTCAAAACCCCTATTTTAAGCTGCTTCTTCATGCTTCTCCTTCTTGTTTTCGTTGAACAGATTCAGTTTTTGCAACCAGGATGTCGCCCGTTGCAGGATGAATATATCAAGAAATAATAGTGCCAAAGCCAGTCCCAGGAACCATTGAAAATGAGATTCATAGTCGGCAAACTGCTTGGCTTCAAATTCGCTTTTTTCGATATTCTCCAATTCTTCCTGGACTTTTTCCACCACATCGGCTGTCACGCGACCGTCAATATACTCTCCATTGGCGGCTTTTGCAATCTCCTCCAGGGTTCCGGGGTTCAGCTTGGTAATCACCGTTTCGCCCTGCATGTCTTTTTTATAATTCTGAACGATGCCATTTCGTTTGATCGGGATTGGACCTCCTTTTTCGGTTCCCACCCCAATGGTAAAAATACGAATCCCTTTTTTAGCGGCCTCTTTGGTAATATCGTCTACATTCCCCTCATGATCTTCCCCGTCACTGATGATAAAAAGCACCCGGTTCGTCTGCTGCTCGTCATCAAAATAAGTCGTGGAAAGCTCAATGGCATCGCTGATCGCCGTTCCCTGCGAAGAGATCATATCGGTATTGAGCGATTGCAGGAACATTCTGGCTGCGGAATAATCAGTAGTAATAGGCAACTGCGGAAAGGCACCGCCGGCGTAGGCAATGATCCCAATTCGGTCACTGGCCAGACTATTCAGAATCTGACTCACCAGCTGTTTGGATTTTTCCAGCCTGGACGGAGCAATATCTTCCGCATCCATACTTTTGGAAACATCGATCGCGAACACAATATCCAGACCCTCCCGCTTCACTGTTTTCATCTTGGTTCCCATTTTCGGGTTCACCAGGGCCATAATCAAACTGGCAATGGCCAGTAATAATATACTCAGTTTCAAAGCCGCTTTAAAGGAAGACCGGTTCGGTGCGAGGTAGCGCAACATCTGGCTGCTCGCAAATTTCTTGCGGGTTCTCCGCTGCCAGAAGAGAAATGCAAAGTAGAGCAGCAGAATCGCAGGGATGACGAGCAACAACCAGAACCATATTTTTTCTTCTAAAACCACCATCTATATAAAACTTCTGAATAACGTATAACGCAACAGGATCTCAAAAAGCAGCAACGCACCGGCTAACAATACCAGCGGCCTGAACTTTTCATCATAATTATAATAACGAAATTCTTCGATATCTGTTTTCTCGAGCTGGTCGATCTGGGAATAGATTTCCTCGAGTTTCTCATTATCGGTAGCACGGAAATACTGCCCGCCAGTGGCATCAGATATCTGCTTCAGCAAAGCTTCGTCAATCTCTACCGGCACATTCCCGAACTGGAGCCGGCCATTTCCAGTCATCCCGATGGGAGAAAGTGCCATTCCGTTGCTTCCCACACCAATGGTATAGACTTTAATTCCAAATTCCACGGCCAGTTCGCTCGCGGTATTGGGGTCAATAAATCCGGAATTGTTCACTCCATCGGTTAATAAAATTATGACCTTACTATCGGCTTTACTGTCTTTCAACCGGTTTACGGAAGTGGCAAGTCCCGAACCAATCGCCGTTCCGCTTTGCAGCACATTGGTATACTCAATATCCTCCAAAGCCTTCAGCACAATAGCCTTATCACTGGTGATAGGCGTTTTGGTAAAACTCTCTCCGGCATAGACCACCAGGCCAATCCGGTCACCAGGCCTTCCTTTTACAAATTCTTCCGCCACACTTTTGGTAGCGTCCAGCCTGTTTGGTTCCAGGTCCCTCGCCAGCATACTGGCAGAAACATCTATTGCCATCACGATATCTATACCCTTGGTACTGCTGGTCTTTGTGGAAACATCAACCGTTCTGGGCCTGGCCAGTGCGGTGATGATAAGTGCCAATACCAGTAGCCGAAGCACAAAAAGTACCGGGCGTAATCTGGCCAGAAGGCTGCTTTTCGCACGAAAACCCTTCGTGCTGGAAATCTTTAGTTCTGCCGTTTGCCGGTTTCGCTTCCAGATATACCAGGCAATGGCGATTGGCAGCAGTAAAAACAGCCAAAAGAAACCCGGATTTTCAAAATTGAAGTTGGCAAACATTATTCTTCCTGATTAGTATTTAATTCCACTGAATTGATGATGCGCTCTGAAAGTTCCCGGGCGTATTGGTCATCTGCATTGAACACCACGATAACCTGTTCAAAACCGCCCTGCTCGGCAAAATTCAGAATAGCGTATTCATTCGGGATAGACTGCCCGGTAACCGGATTTTTAGCATCCAGCGTTCCGAAGACCTTCATTCCTTTTGCCCCGCCAACAGTAGTGAAATCTTCCTGTTTCATGACGATATTCGTGGCACCCTGTTGTTCCAGTACGCTGTAAATTCCGTCTATCGCCTTTTTCATGTCAAATTTCACTTCCCCTTTGAACTGTATGGTGTTTACGGTGACATAGAAGTTGCTGAGCAGACTTCCGTAACTGAAAGTTTCAGCTCCCAGCATGTTGCTCTTCGCCTCGTCTGGCAAATTCATCTCACCCCTTTTCAGAACTCGCGGGGTGGTAATGGCTACGGAAGGATTTCCGTATTCACTGCGAATCCAGTCACCTTCCAGCAACTCCTTGGTAGGATGCCCGAGGTAAGTATCTTTGACATAGGTAAATCCTTTAGTCACGATGAGAGTGGTAATGCCTATTCCCAGGATCATGATCACGGCCAGAACTCCAAAAATGATCCTTCTGCGTTTGCGTTTGCGCTCCAGTTCACTCTGGTAGGCCTCATCCTGAAGCAATTCTTCTTCGGTAGGCTCAGGAACCGATTCACGAAGCCCCTCGATAATCTGCTGTGTACGGCTGCGATCTTCTTTTGCGGTGATCACATCCGGCTTATTATTGGCAAATTTCGCCAGGTCGGCTCGTTCCAAAATGATCCTGAAATCCTCAATGGTTTTTTCTGAAAGATTTAAATGTCCGCTGTCTTTTTCAGCTTCCAGGTACCTGATCAGTTCCCCGGTAGTACTTTCCAGGCCTCGATCATAGATCTTGCGATCCAGGAATTTCCTGGCAGAAAAACTCAATTGCGAGTAATATTCTTTAATATTTCTTTTTTCCAGCAAATTAGATTCGTCGAGCTGGTGCAGTTCTGCCATTGCCTGTTCGTAAGGCGGCAGTTCTTTTTCTTCGTTTCTTTTCTTTCTTCCGCGGATGATGAGCCAGCCCACCACGGCGGCTACCAAAGCAATGGCCAGCAACCACCAGACCCAGTCTGGGATTTGAAGCCCACCGGAAACCTCAACGGAAGGTTTGATAGGATAGAGTTTTTGTTTGGTGGTATCTACCACGACATCCCGCACTTCCACCGAAATCGAATCAGTATAAAATTTCTGATCGCGAATCAAGACTTCCTGTCGTGGGATCACATACTGGCCGGAATCGAACTGTGTGAGGAAATACTCCTTCAGTAAACGATAGCCGTTTTGATCTTTAATAGTATCTGGCTCGGGCGATTCTACCAGTTCCAGTGGCGAAAAAGTTTCTCCTTCCGGAAAAACGACCATCGCATCTGGATCGCTTTGCACATTGATCTGGTAGGTGATCTGTTCCCCGATCTTGATACTCGAGGAATCGATACTGGCTTGAACGCTTTGTGCAATTGCCGAGTTCCCACAGAAAAGAATGGCTATAAAAAACAGAAATCCCAGGTAGGCTGAGATAGTGGTTAGCGGTCTTCTGTTTTTATTTAAGATTTTCATGCTTTTAGGCTCTCCTTTTAAAATATCCGAGCAATTTTTTCACGTAACTCTCGTCGGTTCTATTACTAATTACTCCGGCTCCGCTTTGAGAAAAACTCTGCTGAAAATAATCCAGCCGCTCACGGTAATACTCTGCATAGGCATTTCTAACCGATTTTGACCCGGTGTTCACCGTTACGTATCTTCCGGTTTCTTCATCATACATTTGTACCAGTCCCAGATTCGGGATACTTTCCTCTCCTTCATCATACACCCTGATACCGGTTACATCGTGCCTGTTAGCCGCAATTTTTAAAGTATGCCGGTAATCGTCTGCCAGGAAATCTGAAAGCACGAAAACGATCGCTTTCTTTTTCATGACATTCGAAAGGTATTTTAGCGCATTGGCGATATCCGTCTTTTTACCCGCCGGTTTGAATTCCAGCAGTTCGCGAATGATTCGGAGCACGTGCAATCTTCCTTTCTTCGGCGGAATATAGAGTTCGATCTGGTCTGTAAACAGCATCAGCCCGATCTTATCATTGTTCTGCGTAGCTGAAAAGGCCAGCGTGGCAGCAATTTCAGTAATCACATCTTTCTTGAACTGCTCCTGCGTACCGAACATTTCTGAAGCTGAAACATCTACCAGCAACATCATGGTAAGTTCCCTTTCTTCTTCAAAAACTTTTACAAAAGGCTCATTATAACGCGCAGTCACATTCCAGTCGATACTTCTCACGTCATCACCAAACTGGTACTGACGCACCTCGCTAAAGGTCATCCCTCTTCCCTTAAAAGTAGAATGATATTCCCCGCCGAAGACGTGATCGCTCAGCCTGCGGGTTTTAATTTCAATTTTCCGTACTTTCTTGAGAAGCTCTTTTGTATCCATGTGGTTCAATGAACAATTAGCAATGATCGATCTAGAGGATCACCACTGTTAATTGATAATTGTCAATTGCTATGGTACTTCAATTTCATTGACGATCTTGTTAACCAGATCTTCAGAAGTAATATTTTCAGCCTCAGCCTCGTAAGTGATACCTATTCTGTGACGTAATACATCATGAACAACGGCACGAACATCTTCCGGCACCACATAGCCACGACGTTTAATAAACGCATAACATTTAGAAGCGATCGCCAGGTTGATACTACCCCTAGGTGATGCACCAAAACTGATAAGCGGCGCGATATCCTTCAAATTATAGTTTTCAGGATTTCTGGTCGCGAAGATGATATCGAGGATATACTTTTCGATCTTTTCATCCATATAAACCTCTCGAACCGCCTGTTGTGCTCGAAGAATCTGTTCCAGATCTACAACGGGATTTACTTTTTCAAAACCGCCTTTAAGATTTGCCCGAATGATTAGTTGCTCTTCAGCCATCTGCGGATATTTGATAACCGTTTTCAGCATGAAACGGTCTACCTGCGCTTCCGGCAACGGATAGGTTCCTTCCTGTTCTACCGGGTTTTGAGTAGCCATTACAAGAAATGGCTTATCCAGTTTAAAGGTCTCATCACCAATGGTCACCTGCTTCTCCTGCATCGCTTCCAGTAAAGCCGACTGAACTTTTGCCGGCGCCCTGTTGATCTCATCTGCAAGGACGAAATTGGCGAAGATCGGCCCTTTCTTAATACTGAAATCGTTCACTTTCATATTATAGATCAATGTACCAACAACATCTGCCGGCAAAAGGTCTGGAGTGAACTGTATCCTGCTAAAGCTTCCGTGAACTGCCTGCGAAAGGGTATTAATGGCTAGTGTTTTCGCAAGTCCCGGTACTCCTTCTAATAAAATATGGCCCTGACCCAATAAACCAATAAGTAATCGCTCAACCATGTGTTTCTGGCCAACAATTACTTTATTCATTTCTCTGGTTAAAAGGTCTACAAAGGCACTTTCTCTTTCAATTTTTTCGTTAATACTGGCAATATCAACTGATGAATCGTTTTCCATCATGATTTTCAGATTTTAGGACGTGAATATACGCACAAGTTGTTAGCGTCGCAAGTCCGAAAATATTGAGTAACGCCCTGTTAAATTTTGGTTAAAACTAAAAAAGGCGATGCTCTCACATCGCCTTCAAAATATTTATTTCTGAATTACAGTTCGATCAATTCCAGTTCTGTAGTTTCATTAGCTTCCACTTCAACCGTTTCAATAGTATAAACTGAAAGTCCGGAAGCTACATCTGGAGTGATGGTCAGCATATACGTTCCCGGAGGTACTCCGTTCAAAGAAAAATGCCCTTCCGCATCAGTATAAGCAGAAATTGTATTGTTCGTGTTGCTGATTTTTACCAGGCTCTGGATATTGGCAGGAGAAACAGATCCTACTACCGTTCCTGAATTGATTTCGGCAGCCACGCGAATTACCGGTTTCAAATTATAACCACCGTTCCCGGTAGTCACAACCGACTGATCTACGTCGAAATCCAGCATATAGGCATAGCTCTCACCAGGTTCAAAATCCTGGTTTAACTGAAGTTTTAAACCAGACTGCTGCGCGCTAGGCGTGTTTAGTGGCTTCGATTCCCCGTCCACTACAATACTGTTATTGGTTCCCAGGACCAGCCTGATCTGGCTCACAAATCCAGCAGGAACTTCGGTATCAGCCAGTAGTTCAGATACTCCACCGGTTAGTTCCAAAAGGTCATACACCCCGGTATTCACATTCTCAACGCTAATCCAGCCATCTCCATCATCATCACCTTCCAGTTCGGCATCGCCTTCAGCGTCGACATGGATCATGATATCCTGAACATCGATCAATACGGCATCATAATCTCCGGGAGCATCGGTCATTCTAACTGTTAGGTTGGCGGTTCCTCCACCATTTACAGACCCATCATCTTCTTTGTCACAACTTGTCAAGCCAACGACTACCATAGCGGCAAGTAAAAGTGTTTTTACATTCAAAGTTTTTAAAATTCTCATATGTAGCAATTATTGGTTTGCCCGAAAAACGACAATCACCATGCAAAATTTCATCTTCCCAGATTTATTAACGAATTTTAACGGACCTTAACGAGGTATTAATATGCAAAGCAATCGCTCAGCAATATTGTTTAGTAATTTAGAGCTAAAAAACTGACTATGAATAAAACTGCCCTGATAACCGGTGCCACCAGCGGGATTGGTAAATCTACCGCCATCCGCTTTGCAGTGGAAGGTTTTCGCCTGATCCTCTGCGGAAGAAGACTGGAACGACTGGAACAATTAAAAAAAGAACTATCTGTGGAAACTGAGGTACACATCCTCAATTTTGATGTGAGGAATCGTGAGGACGTTTTCAGTGAGATCGCTTCGCTTCCTCCGGAATTCAGCAACATCGATATCCTGGTAAATAATGCCGGAAATGCTCATGGCCTGGACCCCATCCAGGAAGGTAGCATTGAAGACTGGGAAGCGATGATGGACATTAACGTGAAAGGCCTCCTGTACGTTAGCAAGGCGGTCATTCCGAAGATGATCGAAAAACAAAGCGGCCACATCATCAATATTGGTTCTACAGCCGGGAAAGAGGTCTACCCAAAAGGTAATGTGTATTGTGCCAGTAAGCATGCGGTAGACGCGATCAATCAAGGAATGCGAATTGACCTTAACGGGAATGGTATTCGTGTGGGAGCCGTCAATCCCGGACTCGTTCAAACCGAATTCAGCGAAGTTCGCTTCAAAGGTGATAGTGATAAAGCCGACAAGGTTTACCAGGGCTTCCAGGCCTTAAAACCCGAAGATATTGCAGATATTATTCATTTTGTGGTCACTCGACCTTACCATGTGAACATTGCTGATCTCGTGGTTCTTCCTACCGCTCAGGCTACCAGCACGATCGTAGACAAAAAGGCCTAAATCTCAGGGCATGATCAACAAGCGTCTTCTTATTAAGAACCTGCTCGCACATAACGACGAGAACAGCTTCTATGACAAGAAACGCCAGCTGAACATTGGGGAAAAAGAAGGAAAAGCCAAATTCCTGAAGCATATCTGTGCACTCTCCAACAGCAACCCGGAAAACAATTCCTATATCGTGATAGGCGTGGAAGATGAAGATAACGCGATCGTGGGAATCGACTTTTTTGACGACAGCAAGATACAGAACCTGGTGAACGCTTATCTCACCAATCCGCCACTTATTTCATATGAAAATATTCCTTTCCCGCACTTGCCTGATAATCTGGTGGTGGGACTGGTGACCATCCGGCCAAACCGCGGCAGGATCTGTTCCCTGCGGAAAAACATCTGGAAATATTACGGCGGCTCTATTTTCCTGCGAGACGGAAGCATCAGCATGCCGAAAGTTTTCGACATTGAGATCAAAGACGTGAATTCCGGTTTGGTTGCTTCGATTGAAAATAATTCGCACAATAATATCGAGCATACGCTGGACGGTGTTTTCGATTTTATGAAAAAACGAAGAGACTATCATCCTGCCTACCAGGTTTTCAAGGAATATTTCGTGGTTTGCTGGGCCGGGAAGGAAAAGAAATCTCATGAGGAAACCTATTTTTCAAGGGTCGATATTGAACTTATTAACGAGCAGGTGAAACTGTTCTATTCAGATCTGGATGAAGTAAGCATTAACGTCACGCCAGAGCAGTTCGAAATTGTGGAATATGTGCATCTCGGGCTTCAGGACCAGTTCAAGTACTACCCCCTGGAGCGGGTCACCATCAGTTTTAAAGATAATGCCAATTACGATATAGACAGCCAGTTGCTTTTTGAACCACCGCAATTCGATAAAAAAGTGCTGCATCATATTTACAATACTAATAAAGCCCTGGTGGAACGCTTAAAAAAAGGCTACGAATTAACCGCAGGCCAGAAAAAGGACCTGAAAAACCTGCCTTCCACCTATTTAATACTTTATTTAAACGATTTTAAAGAAGCTTTAACCCAACTCGAAGTGGCCAAACCCTACCTTAAGGCCTATAACCAACAGGTGTATCAAAGCTATAAGGAGAGTATGCGAATTTTACGAAAAGTAAAATACAATTAAAATGGGAAGAAAACTGGCAATTGGCGATATACATGGCGGGCTGAGAGGCCTGGTGCAACTACTGGAACGAATAGATCTTACACCAGAGGACCAGCTCATTTTCCTGGGAGATTACGTTGATGGCTGGAGCGATTCGGCCAATACAGTCACCTACCTCATCGAACTGGCAAAACAGAATTCCTGTATTTTCATCCGCGGAAACCACGACGACCTGGCACATCGCTGGCTGGAAACCGGCGAGCTCAACCAGAAATGGCTTGAACACGGCGGCCAGTCCAGTATCGATGCCTACCGAAATTTTTCCGAAGACGAGATTAAGGCACACCTGAAGTTTTTCAGCGAAATGTTCAATTATTATAAAGACGATCAGGAACGCCTGTTCGTGCACGCAGGTTTCACCAATCTCCACGGGCCCGATTTCGAATACCATGAAACCGGCTTTTACTGGGATCGCACCCTGTGGGAAATGGCGCTTTCGCTGAACGAAAACCTGCAACCAGATCACCAGTTCTACCCAAAACGTCTTCAGCATTTTGAAGAAATCTTCATTGGGCACACTCCAGTGACCAGGATTGGCGAAACCACGCCGGTTCATAAAGCGAATATCTGGAATGTGGATACCGGCGCGGCTTTCAAAGGTCCCGTTTCCGCGATCGATGTAAACACCAAGGAAATCTACCAGAGTGACCCGGTTCACGAGCTTTATCCGGGCGAAAGCGGTAGAAATTAATTGAAATTTGGTAAATCCTGTCGCTACTTCTTCATATCTTTGAATTTCAATTCATTCCGACTTTGTCTTGGAAAATTTTGGAAATTTGGAAAACTGCATGCTTATTGCAGGAAATTAGAAAAGTAAGCCCCGGAATAATAAAATATACAGAATGGCATTAGAGAATAAAAGGTTAGAGGTAATGCAAACTGTCGAAAAACAGGTTCAGGGTTTTATCGACAAATACCTGATACCTGTTGATGATATATGGCAACCCACCGATCTGCTTCCCAATTTACAGGATGACAATGGCTTTGAAGTGGTACACCAGATCAGAGAAGAAGCCAAGGAACTTGGTTACGATTTCTGGGTAGTGCTGGTAGCCGATATGGTTACGGAAGAAGCGCTTCCAACCTACGAATCCTGGTTGATGGATATGGAAGGCGTGGAACAACACGGCAAATCGCGTGGAGAACAGAATGCGTGGGCAAAATGGGTACGCCACTGGACCGGCGAGGAAAATCGTCATGGCGACACGCTGAACAAGTACCTTTACCTTTCCGGTAGAGTGAACATGAAAGAAATTGAGAAAACCACTCAGCACCTGATCAACGACGGGTTTGATATCGGAACCGGAAGAGACCCTTACCGAAACTTCGTTTATACCAGTTTCCAGGAGCTGGCCACCAATATCTCTCACAAGCGCGTGGGACAGCTGGCCAAGAAAAAAGGAAATAAAATGCTTGGAAAAATGTGTAATATCATCGCCGGTGACGAGATGCGCCACTACATGGCCTACCGCGATTTCGTAAAAACCATTTTCGAGATCGATCCCAGCGAGATGATGTTAGCCTTCCAGGATATGATGAAGAAGAAAATTGTAATGCCGGCACAGTTCATTCGTGAAAGCGGCCAGGGCATTGCCGAAGCTTTTGAAAATTTCTCCAACGCCGCTCAGCGTCTGGGCGTGTATACCACGGAAGATTATATAGACATTCTTCGGAAACTGAATTCCTTCTGGGAGATCGACAATATGCGTTCTCTTACAGATGAAGCCGAAAAAGCAAGGGATTACCTGATGAAATTGCCAGACAGAATGGCAAGGATCGCTGAGCGTATCTCGGTACCTCAGGATGCCCATAAATTTAAATGGGTAGAATCCAACGGAATGATTTAAGAATCAGCAACCTGGAAAAACCCGTTTCTAAGACGGGTTTTTTTATGCGCTAATTTTAGTACTTTCACGACTCAGACTCCGAATTATGAAAAAAATATACTCCTTTTTATTACTGGCACTCACACTTCAATTCCTCCAGGCACAGGAAAAAGCCAATGAGATCAAGCTCAATATTGGTAACACCATCGCTATCGCTTCCGTAGAGTTTGGCTACGAGCGGTTCTTCGATGATCACCAGTCTATAGAAGCCATGATCCTCATCAATGACCGTTTCAATTATAAAACGGAAGGAGATGACAGGAATTTCAATACTACCAGCTACAAAATTGGTTATAATTATTATTTTGGGGAAGAACTTCCGGGCTCCGGCCTGTATGTGAATCCGTTTTTAAAGCTACGAAATGGAGAATTTGAAGAAGAGGTTCTATTAACCGGCAGCAGTGGTACGGTGACCAAAACTACCGATATGAGTTCCCTCGCGATTGGGCTGGGGCTAGGTTACGAATGGAATTTCAACAACACCTTTGTGATAGGGCCATTTGTGAACCTGGGAAGGAATTTTTCCGAAGAAGTGAAAGACCGCTTCTCTGCGATCGAGTTCAATGCAGGCCTTAATATTGGCTACCGCTTTTAGGTATTAAGACTTTATTCGTAATGTTTTCCAGGCCTTGTACTTTGCAAGGTCTTTTTCAATTAAATTCAGGCAGAAAGCGATCACAGCCGCGTCGTCCAGGTAACCCAATACCGGGATAAAATCAGGGATCAGGTCTATAGGCGATAACACATACAGCAAGGCTGCGCCAACAGCAGCCACGATATTAAAAGGAATCTCGCGGTAATTCCCGCTGGCATAATCCCTCACCAGCGAAAACAGGATCTTTGCATCATCCATATAACGCTTCAGTTTCCCCTTGTTTTCAAACTTTTCCAGGATCTTTTCCTCTTCATTGATCACCGTATCCATATCGTTTTTATCGAAATCTTCGGTGCGTTTTCTATGCTCTTCTTTTGCTCTTTCTTCGGAAAATACGCTCATGTGATTCTTGATTTTTCAGATTTTCGAAAATAAAGATTAATCGTGCGTGCGCCAAAACCCCTGAGCGATTTATAGGTTATTTAACTAAGCTACATCCGGCTTTTTTCTTCGGAAAGCGAAGCTTCCTTGATATTTCTGGTTTTCTGGTTTCCGAAGTTGTACGTAAGGGTGAGGGCAAAGACCCGAGTTTCCCACTGATTCAGCCAGTCGGTACGCACATCATCCTGTTCCATGATCGAATGCCATCGCGAACGCTTGAGGATTTGTCTGGCGCTGAATTCAGCCTTGAACCGGTTATTCCAGAATTGCTTCTGAACATTGAGATCGAGATCATAAGCAGGAAAAAATCGGGTATTCCCACTTTCCGAAGCACCGCTGTAAAATGCATTGAAATTAAGTTTCCAGTCGTTTTCCAGGTCAAAATTCTGATAAATAGACAGATCATAGCCAAAACCACCATGATCATAGGTATATCCGGGAATTTCAGATTTTTCATAAGAATGGTAACCACTTGCGTCGAACTGGATCTTCCACCATCCAAACGGCTTATAGGGTGCGGAAAAGGAAATTCCGAGGTTATGACCACGCGCAGCATTGGCCTGGTAATAATTCGTAAAATTGTCTTCCCGGTCAAAATCGATCACCCGCGTGATCTTGTCTTTGTAAAAATAGCCATACAAACTGGTCACCATATTATTATGGCTGTAATTGAACTGAAAACTGTGATAAAACTGTGGCTGCAGGTTTGTATTCCCACGTTGTAGCGTGTAAGGATCCAGGTATTCGTAGAACGGATTCAGGTCTTTATAATCAGGGCGGCCAATTCTCCGACTGTAGGAAAACTGGTATTGAGCTTCTTCCGCTTCATAATTTGCTGAAAATGACGGAAACCACGCGGTGTATTTAGCACCATTCTCGCTATTTTTTGAAACCCCTTCATAACTGATGTATTCTGCACGAAGTCCTGCCAGGAAATTCCAGTTTTCGATTGCATAACTCAACTGCCCGTAGGCGCCCAGCAGCGATTCGTGGTACTGGAAACGATTGTCCAGCAATTCCTCAGCAACCAGCAGCTGCGATGGGTCATTAGCCTCGTAATTGTTCAGGTAATCTGTCCTCACCTGTGACCATTTCCAGCCGGTTTCAAGGCTCATTTTTTCTGAAAACTGCGTGGAAAAATCTAATTGCCCGGAATAAATATCGTACGCAGTTTGGTTGAGCGTGCTTAGCACCAGCATCTCGCGGCCTTCCGGGTTTACTGGATAAGAATTTTTCAACAGAATGGAATTTTCAGCATCATATCTGGAGAAATTCAGCTGTGCTTCCAAATGACTCTGATCTTCGTTCCAGGAATTTTGGTAAAAAACATTTCCCGTCACAGTGCGCGTAGGGATATCAGCTTTTTTATCCAGGAGAACTTTTTTATACAATTCTTCGGAGCGAAATTCCCGGGTTTCCCCATTCGTTTGCTCGGCCGCAGTGCCCGAATTGTATCGCCAGCTGGTACTGATGGACTGGTTTTTTGGCAGTGACCGTTCGACACCCAAACTCAGGCTACGCGAAAAATTGCGTGGCAGCCAAAGGTTGGTTTGAATGATTTTTTGACTATAATTTTTATCGAAAATGTCCTGTTCGATCTTCCGGTCGTTGATCGATTCGCTTTCGTTATAATATCCGCTTACATTCACATTCCAGAGCGAATCACTATAATACAGGTTGGCGCCGTTTCGCCATTTGTAAAATCCCCCATACCCAAAAGAGGTGTAAGTACGACCCGTAATTCCCGGTTTTCTTCCTTTTTTCAGTACAATATTGATGATTCCGGTGGTACCCTCAGCTTCATAACGGGAAGATGGCTGGGCAATGATCTCCACTTTTGCAATATCTTCACCCGTAAGTGAGGAAACGAATTCCCGAAGCGCTTCCCCCTTTAGAAAAGAAGTTTTTCCATTGATCAGGATCTTCACGCCGCTACTTCCCCTAAACTGGATATTCTGGTTCTGGTCCAGTGAAATACCGGGAATTTGCTGCATGACCTGTAAACCGTTCCCCGCGCCAGCAATACCGGCCTTTTCGATATCAAAGATCATTTTATCGCCATCCAGTTTGACGGCTTTACGACCATCGGCCACCAATTCTACCTCATCCAGCTGGTCACTGGAAATTTGCAGGTTAATTTTGAGGTTTTTGAGCGGCAATTCGGTCTTTCTGATCTCCTGGGTGTAATCTTCAAAACCCATGGATTCTGCCTTCAGAATGGCAATTTCAGAAGTTTTTTTCAGCAGTATCTCAAAAAGCCCATTTTCGTCACTGTAGGCATAGCCTAATAAATTTTCAGGATTACCACTTTCGTAAACCGAAATGGTCGCGAAAGGCACCACTTCCCCTTCCGAAGAAATGCTTCCGGAAACCGAATCCTGCGCGGAAATGGCCTGTTGCAACAGTAATGTGATCAATAATGCAATGAATTTTTTCATGATGAATGATTTTCTGAAAACAAGATTAAACAAAGGCATCCTGTTATTTTAAAAGTTCTGATGACCCCCTGCGTTCCTGGGATATTCGGCTTTTGCTGCAACCACAGGGATTTTGTTGTACGGTTTGCGGTGTTCGTCCTGAAAACCGGGATTTCCAACCTAAGATCTCTGAAAATCGCCGGGAATACTGTTATTTTGAAGCCTATGACCAGAGCACAGGAAATACGGTACCATATTATCTTCTGGATCCTGTTCATCGCGATGGATAAAATTGCGGCGTTCATGTTTCGAGAATCGCGCTATGAGCTGGATTGGCGGCTGATGCAGGCGGTGTTCTTCACCACGGTGCAGGTCCTGGTTTTTTACCTTAATTATCTTTTTCTGGCGCCACACACTATTCCGCAGAAAAAATATAAAAGTCTCGCGCTGGGTATTGTGATCCTGATCCTGGTCTTTGCCGGCCTGCGATACCTGTTGGAAGAAGTGATCTTGTTCGAGATCACGGGGAATCACAATTATTTTGGCAATTCCAGGCGCTTTACTTTTTACGTGTACGATAATTCGTTTTTCGCGACGCGCATCCTGATCCTCAGTTTTGCATTCTACCTGGTAAAACGCATGCTGAAAACCAATCAGCAACTGGCGCAACTGGAAATTGAGAAAAAACAGGCCGAGTTGCAAAGCCTGAAATCGCAACTGAGTCCGCATTTTTTGTTCAATACGCTGAACAGTCTGTATTCAGACCTCTATGATACCAGTCCAAAAGCGGGAGCCGATATTCTGAAGTTATCTGAAATGCTGCGTTACGTAACCTATGAAAATGAGCATGACGAGGTGTTGCTGAAGGACGAGATCCAGTTCCTCCAGAATTATATCGATCTTTTTCAGCGAAGGTTTGACCACGAAGCGAATATTGAAGTGTACTTTCCGAAGGAGATCGGCAGCGAAAAGATCCCATCGCTGATGTTGATCCATTTCGTGGAAAACGCCTTCAAACATGGTATTCTGAGCGAGCCGAAAAAACCGGTGATCATTTCCATCACTTCGGAAAAAGACCAGCTTCACATGCACACATCGAATTATTTCCGGACGCAGGTAAGCTACGATGAACAGGGAATTGGCTATAAAAACATCAGAAAAAGACTGGAACTGATCTATCACGAGAATTTCAAACTGGAAATTTCCCAGGAAAATGACCATTTTCAAACCGAATTAAAAATACCTTTTCTATGAGCCTGAAATGCATGATCATCGATGACGAACCGCACGCCATCAGGCTACTGGAAAAATATGTAGACCAGTTGCCGGAGGTGAATTGCGTGGCCATCTCTACCAAACCGGTCGAAGCGCTGGCCCTTTTACAGCAACACCAGCCAGATGTGCTCTTCCTGGATATACAAATGCCAGACCTCACCGGCATCCAGCTTTCGAAACTGGTAAGTAAAGATGTCAGGATCATTTTCACCACGGCCTATTCTCAATTCGCTGTGGAAGGTTTCGAGCTCAATGCGACCGATTATCTTCTAAAGCCAATTTCCTTTCCGAGGTTCGTGGAAGCTGTTGAAAAAGTAAAAAATCAGTCATCAAAAACTGCGGAAAGACCAGCGATTTCTGAAGATTATTTTTTCGTGAAGACCGATGGTAAGAACAACTTCCGTAAGATTGCCTACCGGGAGATCCAATATTTGGAGAGCATCCGTAATTATGTGGTGATCCACCTGGAAAACGAGCAGGTCGTGACCTATAATACGTTGAAACATTTCGAGGAAAACCTGCCGGAAGATGAATTCGTCAAAATTCACAAATCTTTCATCATTTCACTTTCCAAGATCACGAAAACCGATTCGCAGGAGGTCACAGTTGCCAACCAAACCCTGCCACTTGGCGACACGTACCGCCAGCAATTCTTTACAAGGATCAACCAGCGCAAAATATAAAACCCGTTACTTCGCAGCAACGGGTTCAAATTCTTATTACCTCAACCGGTTTACAGATCGAATTTGATTCCCTGTGCCAGAGGCAGTTCAGTGGTATAATTGATCGTATTGGTTTGTCTTCTCATGTAGACTTTCCAGGCGTCAGAACCCGATTCGCGGCCGCCGCCGGTTTCCTTTTCCCCACCAAAAGCACCGCCGATCTCGGCTCCTGAAGTTCCGATGTTGACATTGGCAATTCCGCAATCTGAGCCTTCCGAAGAAAGAAATCTTTCGGCTTCCCGAAGATTATTAGTCATAATTGCTGAAGAAAGTCCCTGTTTTACACCGTTCTGAATCGCGATAGCATCGCTCACATCTCCGGAATATTTCAGTAAATACAGCACCGGTGCGAAGGTTTCATGTTGAACGATCTCAAAATGATTTTCCGCTTCAGCGATTGCCGGTTTCACATAACAGCCACTTTCGTAACCTTCGCCTTCCAGCACGCCGCCTTCCACGAGAATGTTTCCGCCTTCTTCCACCACCTTATCCAGAGCCGACTGGTAATTTTTCACGGCATCTTTGTCGATTAGCGGTCCTACATGGTTGTTTTCATCCAGTGGGTTCCCAATCCTGATCTGCTTGTAAGCGTTGACGATCGCATCCTTCACCTTATCGTAGACTTCTTCGTGAACAATAAGTCTTCGCGTAGAAGTACAACGCTGGCCGCAGGTTCCAACCGCTCCAAATACCGCACCGATCACCGTATTCTTAATATTGGCATCTGGCGTAACGATAATGGCGTTATTTCCGCCAAGTTCCAGAAGCGATTTTCCCAGTCTTGCGGCTACTGCCTGTGCGACAATTTTTCCCATTCTGATGGATCCCGTAGCAGAGATCAGTGGGACGCGTTCATCTTTGGTCATCATTTCACCTACCCGGTAATCCCCGGTAATCAAAGCTGAAATTCCTTCCGGAACACCATTTTCAGCAAAGACCCTGGCAGCAATATTCTGGCAGGCGACTGAAGTTAGCGGTGTTTTTTCAGATCCTTTCCAGATGCAGGCGTCTCCACAAACCCAGGCAAGCGCCGTGTTCCAGGACCATACGGCTACCGGAAAGTTGAATGCGGAAATAATTCCCACTACTCCGAGAGGGTGATATTGTTCATACATGCGGTGTCCTGGGCGTTCGCTGTGCATCGTCAAACCGTGCAGCTGCCTGGAAAGACCAACTGCAAAATCACAGATATCGATCATTTCCTGAACTTCACCAAGACCTTCCTGGTACGATTTACCCATTTCATAAGATACCAGTTTTCCAAGCGGTTCCTTAAGCCTTCGGAGTTCATCGTTGAACTGGCGAACTACTTCTCCTCTTTTGGGAGCCGGCCAGGTTCTCCATTCTTTAAAAGCTTCTTCTGCAGTCGTGATCACTTTTTCGTAATCTTCCGCAGTGGTTGCTTTAACCTTCCCGATAAGAGCACCGTCAACCGGTGAATATGACTCGAGCACTTCCCCGTGGCTGAACCAGTTTTCGCCGGTAGAAGTCCCGTTATTTATTTCGTTTAAGCCTAAATCTTTCAGGGCTTGTTTAATCCCAAATTCTTCAGCGATTTTATTCATTAAATTGCGTTTTTATCTGTTATTTTGTGTAGTTCTTGCGAAAATAATAAATTTTAATCGCTAATCCTCATCAGATACAAAACGCGGATCACTTTCCATCACATGGCCACAATTGTCGCAGGTGCGAAGTTCCTTGCTTCCGTAGAAATGCCTGAAGTGTTTCAGAAAATCGGTTTCAATATCCTGCAACGGAAAATAAACTTCATACAGCTTGTGATTGCAATTATCGCAATACCATAACAGTCCGTCTTTTCCTTCAATATCCAATCGCTTTCGTTCTACAACCAGTCCCAGAGAACCCTCTTGACGGACGGGCGAATGTGGCATTTTTGCCGGATGCAGGTACATATCGCCCGGGCCTAATTTCATCGTTTTTTTCTCGCCCTTATCCTGTACATGTACCTCAATAGTTCCTTCCAGCTGGTAGAAAAGTTCTTCGGTTTCGTTATAATGATAATCTTTACGGGCGTTTGGCCCGGCCACGATCATGACGATATAATCCTTGCTTTCTTTATAGAGGTTCCGGTTTCCAACCGGTGGTTTCAGGCTGTCTCGGTTCTGCTCGATCCACTTGCTGAGATTAAAAGGTTCGTTAACTGGCATAATTTTAAGTTTTCCTAAAATTACCCAATTGAAAAAGATTTACTGGCGAGATTAGCATGAATTTAAGTCTTTGTGGCCTGTTTTAGATCAGGTTGAAATTGACTAACTTTCGGCAAACCAATTTTTATGAAACAGCTTTTACTTTTCCTGAGCCTGGTGTTCTTGATTTCCTGTAACGAACAGAAGGGCGAAAACAATGAGCATACAGCCACTTCTTCAGAAAGAAACCAGCAACAAGAAACCGATACCCTGCCAAACTTTGGTATCGTGATCCATGGTGGTGCCGGCACCATCCTGAAAGAAAACATGAGCGATTCTCTCGAGCTGGCGTATAAGCAGAAACTCGAGGAAGCCATTCGCACAGGTCACGAGATCCTGGCCAACGGTGGTACTGCGCTGGAAGCTGTGCAACGAACCATCAATGTGATGGAGGACAGCCCACTTTTCAATTCAGCGAAAGGAGCAGTTTTTACCAATGAAGGTAAGAATGAGCTGGACGCATCGATTATGGACGGTGCCACGAAGAATGCCGGAGCCGTTGCCGGTGTGACCAATGTTAAAAACCCAATTAACCTGGCGTACGAGGTGATGGTTAATTCCGAACACGTGCTGCTTTCCGGAAAGGGCGCTGAACAATTTGCGAAAGAACAGGGACTGGAAATAGTGGATCCCAGTTATTTTTATACGGAAAGAAGGTTCAAAGCAATGGAAAGAGCCCGTGATCGCGAGAAAGAAGCCACCAATCAAACAGCTTTTTATGACCCTTTTATAAAAGACGAAAAATTCGGAACGGTGGGCTGCGCCGCTCTCGATAAAAACGGCAATCTGGCCGCGGGTACATCTACAGGCGGGATGTCTAACAAAAAATATAACCGTATTGGTGATTCCCCCATTATTGGAGCCGGAACTTACGCCAATAATGCAACTTGTGCCGTTTCCAGTACCGGCTGGGGTGAGTTTTTCATTCGCGGCGTGGTGGCTTACGATATTTCAGCATTGATGGAGTACAAAGGTTTAAGCCTTCAGGAAGCTGCCCGGGAGGTCATACAGAAGAAATTACCGGAAATGGGTGGTGACGGTGGTATCGTTGCTATCGACCACGACGGTCATGTGGCGATGGAATTCAACACGGCCGGCATGTATCGCGCAACGATGAACAGGGATGGCGAACTGGAAATCGGTATTTATTCCGAATAAATTCTTCAGAATTAACAAAGAAAAGTCGGCCGCGTGCCGACTTTTTGCTTTTCAGATTAAACCATTTAGCTGAAAACAGTCTTAATACTAACGGGTCTTAACAAAACTTTAGTTTGTTTGGTTCGGTAAGTTCCGAACTGAACATTTAATTTTGCACCCAAAATCACAGAAAATGAACTGTTGTTCTCCGGAAAAAAGAAAACTGATCGAGGAATTAGGCCTTCATTTTGAAAAGGCGCATCAGCTGGCACCCCTGGCAGCCCGCATCTATGCGACGATGATCCTTTCTCCAAACGACGGTCACACTTTTGACGAGATCATGCAGATCACCGATGCCAGCAAAAGCTCGGTAAGCACCCAGCTGAATTTGCTCATGCAAACCAGGAAAGTAGATTATTTTACGAAACCCGGGGATCGCCGGCGCTACTTCAGGGCCAGCAAAACTTACCTGGAAAATACCCTGAAGGAATATCTGCAGGCCATTTCCGAAGAAATACGGTTAATGGAAAAGGTTATCGCGTTCAATTCAGAAAACAACAAGGAAAAATTTGAAAAAGACGGCCATATCCCATTGATGTTCAAGGATTATTTACTGGCCCAAAAGAAAAATTTACAGCTCACTATCGAGCGAGTTTCAGAACATCAGAACAACTAAACGATCAAAAATTGCTATGAAAAAGAAGAATTTGATTCTTTCCTTATTGGCCCTTGCTAGCTTAGCAGGCCTATATTCCTGCGGCAACGATGAGGCTAAAGCTGAAAATGCCCAGGCCAATACCACAACTCCCGTCTATCCCGTTCTGGAAATTTCCCGGAAGACCGTGACGGCTTACAATGCTTATCCGGCCACTATCGAAGGTTCGGTGAATTCGGCAGTACGCGCAAAAGTATCGGGGTATATTACCAATGTTCTGGTACAGGAAGGCGAAGAAGTGAAAAAAGGGCAGTTGTTATTTCAGTTGGAAACCGAATCCCTTTCGCAGGATGCACAGGCTGCTAAGGCCAATGTGAACGCTGCCCAGGTAGAAGTAGACAAACTGAAACCTCTGGTAGAAAAGAACATCATCAGCGAGGTGCAACTCGAAACTGCCAAGGCAAAACTGCAACAGGCGAAAAGCGGTTATAACAGCATTGCTGCGAATATTGGCTATGCACAGATCAAAAGTCCGGTAGATGGTGTGGTTGGAAAAATTAATTATCGCAAAGGCGCATTGGTGAGTCAGCAAGATCAAACGCCGTTGACGCAAGTGTCTTCCATTGAGGAGATTTTTGCCAATTTTTCGATGAATGAAAAAGAATTCCTAGACTTCATGAGCGAGTCGAAGGGCAACAGCACTTCAGAAAAAATTGACAGTTTACCGAAGGTTCAGCTGGTCATGGCCAACGGAAAGAATTACGAACTGGAAGGAAAGATCGAAACTATTTCAGGAAGCATCGACGAACAGACAGGGACGGTGAATTTCCGGGCGAAATTTAAAAATACTGGTTTACTAAGAAACGGTAGTACTGGAACCATCAGGGTACCGAAAACCTACGAAAAAGCATTGGTTGTTCCGGCTCTTTCTACCTACGAACGCCAGGGTTCTACCTTCGTGTATAAGCTGAAGGGCGATTCACTGGTTTCCAGCGCCATCAGCATTCTAAATGAGGTGAAAAAACTATATGTCGTTGATGAAAATGACGGTGTGAAAGAAGGAGACCTCATCCTGGCGCAGGGAACTTCCAAAGTTCGGCCGGGAATGAAGATCGAGCCCAAAAAGGTGAGCCTGGACAGTATCACTAATTCGTTTGACCAGGTATTCAAATAATCCCAGATTATGCTAAGAACATTTATTGAACGTCCCGTTCTTTCTACGGTTATTTCGATCATTATCGTTATCCTGGGAGTGCTTGGACTCACGCAGCTTCCGGTAACGCAATATCCAGATATCGCCCCCCCAACGGTACAGGTAAGCGCCTCCTATCCCGGCGCCAATGCCGAAACCATCGTGGAAAGTGTGATCATCCCAATCGAAGAACAGATCAACGGGGTAGAAGGAATGAAATACATCACCTCCAGTGCCAGTAATAATGGAACTGCGAGTATTCGCGTGTTTTTCGAACAGGGTTATGATCCAGACATTGCCGCGGTGAACGTGCAGAACCGCGTTGCCAGAGCAAATGCGGTGCTTCCTTCAGAAGTGATCCGCTCGGGAGTAACCACTACCAAAGCTCAGAATTCAGCATTATTATATGCCGGTTTATATTCTACGAATCCCGATTATGACGATACATTCCTTCAGAATTACCTGAATATTAACGTTAAACCTGAACTACAGCGAATCAATGGTGTGGGTGATGTGAACGTTTTCGGCGGAAAGGATTACGCGATGCGCGTATGGCTCGATCCAGCGAAAATGGCCAGTTATGGACTTGTTCCCGGTGACGTCGTTGCTTCTATTGGAGAACAGAGTCTGGAAGCCGCTGCAGGTTCTTTAGGTCAAAATGCCGGGGAATCTTTTGAATATGTACTGAAATATGGCGGGCGTTATAAAACGGCTGATCAGTATGAAAATATCATTATCAAAGCCCAGCCCAATGGAGAATTTCTGCGACTCAAGGATGTGGGCGGTGTGGAACTGGGTGCGCAATCTTATTCCTCGCTTTCCAGGTCGAAGGGTTACCCGGCGCTGAGTTTCGGGATCTTCCAGACCCCGGGATCGAATGCCCAGGAGATTATTGAAAAGATCTATGACCGCCTGGAAGAATTAAAAAAGGATTTTCCGGAAGGAGTGGATTACATTATTAATTATGATACCAATAAATTCCTCACGGCATCGATCTCGAAGGTGCAGCACACCCTGATTGAAGCTTTTATACTGGTGTTCCTGGTGGTTTTCATTTTCCTCCAGGACCTCAAATCCACCCTCATTCCGGCAATTGCCGTACCGGTTTCCATCATAGGAACCTTCTTTTTCCTGAACCTGCTTGGATATTCTATCAATCTTCTTACGCTATTCGCTTTGGTGCTGGCCATCGGGATTGTGGTAGATGATGCGATCGTAGTTGTGGAAGCCGTTCACGCGAAACTCGAAGGTGGTGAAAAAAGCGCCCGTAAAGCGTCCGTTTCAGCTATGAGCGAAATTGCGGGGGCGATCGTTTCCATCACCCTCGTCATGGCCGCCGTATTCATACCCATTACCTTTATCCAAGGACCGGCTGGAGTTTTCTACGAGCAGTTCGGGGTAACGCTGATCATTGCGATCCTGATTTCCGCGGTGAACGCACTGACCCTGAGCCCCGCTTTATGTGCCTTATTTCTGAAACCGAAAGACGAAGAAGATAAAAAAAGGAATTTCCTTCAGAAGTTTTACCGAGCTTTTGATGCCGGTTTTGAAGCCACCAAGCAGAAGTATTCTCGCTCGCTGGGATTTCTAACAAGGCATAAATGGCTGAGTTTGGGTATTCTTGCGCTCACTGCAGTGGGTATCTTTTTCATCAATAAATCCATTCCTTCAGGCTTTGTGCCTACTGAAGATCGCGGGGTAATCTTTGTAAATGGTGACCTGCCGCCAGGCTCTTCACTTGATCGTTCTTTTACGACGGCCACCCAGCTCTACGAGCAAATGCAGACCGTTGAGGGAATACGAACCGCTACCGTGATCGCCGGAAGAAACTTTTTCTCGGGCGCCGGTAGTTCCAATTTCATGGGATTCATCATTCTCGAAGACTGGGATGACCGCGATACCGATGCTACTTCCATAGACAATATCATTGCACAGCTCAACCAGAAATCGGCCAGCTTCAGCGATGCGAAGATCATCTATTTCACACCGCCTTCGGTACCTGGTTTTGGTAGTGCCGATGGTTTTGAGATGCAATTGTTGGACCGTGAGGCCGGCAGCCTGGAAGATCTGGATGAAACCGCCAACGAGTTTGTAACCAATTTGATTCAACAGCCCGAAGTGGCTTACGCTTCTAATCCTTTTAGCACGAATTATCCGCAGTTGCGAATAGATATAGATGTGCCAATGGCGAAAAAAGCCGGCGTGGGCGTAAACGATATTTTGTCGGTATTGCAGGGTTATATTGGTGGAATTTATACGGCGAATTTCAGCCGCTTCGGAAAACAATACCGTGTATTTGTGCAATCTCTGCCGGAAGACCGTGTAAACAAGGCCAGTCTCAACAGCATGTTCGTACGAACTTCGGAAGGAGAAATGGCCCCGGTTTCACAGTTCGTAAGCCTCAACAGAATTTATGGACCGCAAACCATCAGCAGGTTTAACCTGTTTAACGCCGTATCCCTTAACGGAACCGCTGCACCGGGTTACAGCTCCGGGGGTACGATCGATGCAATTCGCAGAACGGCTTCCAAAGTTCTACCACAGGGTTATGATATTGCATTTTCAGGATTGACACGAGAAGAGATCGCATCAGGCGGACAGGCCGGAATCATTTTCATGCTCAGTATCGTATTTGTTTACTTCCTGCTGGCGGCCCAGTACGAAAGCTATTTATTGCCATTTTCGGTAATTCTCTCCCTTCCTATTGGGGTTGCGGGCGCATATATCGCCACCTGGATGGCCGGACTGCAGAATAATATTTATTTCCAGATCGCCCTGATCATGCTGATTGGACTGCTGGCTAAAAATGCCATTTTGATCGTGGAATTTGCGAGGCAGCGCCGCTATGAAGGTCTTTCAATTACTGAAGCGGCACTGGATGGCGCAAAGGTAAGGCTCCGCCCTATCCTAATGACCTCTTTTGCCTTTATTCTGGGGCTTTTACCACTGGTACTCGCGAATGGGGTAGGCGCACAGGGTAACCGCTCCATCGGTACCGGTGCTGCAGGAGGATTGCTTGTGGGAACGATTTTCGGCTTATTCGTGATCCCGGTGTTATTCATCATCTTCCAGTGGTTACAGGAAAGAATTGGGAAAAAGCCAGACGCCGTTATTTCAAAAAATGATACAGCAAATTAGAACTATGACATCATCCTATCTTAAAATATTGATCACGGGTCTTGCCTTTTTAAGTTTGCAATCCTGTTTCGTGGCCAGAACCTACGAACAGCCGGAAGTGGTCAGGGAAGAATATTACCGAACCGATGCTTTCCCACAGGACAGCCTGAATATGGCTGAAGTTTCCTGGAGAAATATGTTTAACGACCCACAGCTTCAGCAGTATATCGAAGAAGGCCTGGAGCAAAATATTGATATTCGGGTGGCCATCCAGCAGGTACTTGTCGCTGAAGCTTACGTAAAACAGGGAAAAGCCGGGTATCTTCCAACTTTGAACGCCAAAGGCCAGTATACGCACCAGGAACTTTCGGCCAACAGCCAGTTTGGAGGGCTTTTTTCTTCAGTAGACCAGTATGAATTAAGTGGAAATCTCTCCTGGGAAGCCGATATATGGGGAAAGATCAGGAGTCAGAAAAGGGCTTTCGAAGCAAGCTACCTGCAAAGTGTTGCCGCCCATCAGGCAGTCAAAACAAGATTGGTAGCCGATATCGCTTCGACTTATTACCAGTTATTGTCCCTGGATGAACAAATTCAGATTACCGAAGAAACGATTGAGACCCGGGAAAATAGCCTGGAAACGACCAGAGCTTTAAAAGAAGCAGGAAATCTTACGGAAGTTGGTGTGAAACAAACCGAGGCCCAGCTATACAATGCACAGGGAATCCTGATAGATTTGAAGAACCAGCGCAAGATTCTTGAAAATGCTTTTTCGATCTTGCTGGGACAAAGCCCAGACGCCATCAATCGTAACAGCCTGGATGAACAAAAGATCACTACTGATCTACAGATTGGAGTTCCGGCCCAGCTCTTGAGGAACCGACCCGATGTGATCGCGGCGGAATATGACCTGGTAAACGCATTTGAACTCACCAATGTTGCCAAAAGTAACTTCTATCCCAGCCTTACACTCACCGCAACCGGCGGACTGCAGGCTTTGAATGCTTCAGATTTACTGGATACCAATTCCCTTTTTGCCACCCTTGTTGGCGGTCTCGCACAGCCGGTCCTTAACGGAAGAAGGATCAGGACGCAATTTGAAGTTTCCGAAGCACAGCAGGAACAGGCCAGGCTCAACTTCAGAAAAGCCATTCTGAATGCCTCCAAAGAAGTTTCAGATGCCTTGTATTCCTACGAAGCGGCCACTGATAAAATTTCAGTAAAAAATAAAGAATTTGAAGCCTACGACCTGGCTACCAGTTATTCCGAAGAATTGCTGAACAACGGTCTGGCAAATTACCTGGAAGTGCTTACCGCCCGGCAAAATGCCCTGAATGCGCGGCTTAGCCTAACCACCGCCCGTTATAACCAGTTGAAGGCCGTCGTAGACCTGTATGAAGCGCTGGGTGGCGGATGGAAATGATTTTTGATTTTGTTTAATGTTAGTTGTTGGTTAGAGTCAGCCCCGGGAAATCCTATTTTCGGGGCTGATTTTTTAGTTTTTCTTCAGATTATTTCTGAAAAGCTCTTTGTATTTTTATAGGAAAATACCGAGTTATGAAAAGTTCCTTCAGCGAAATCATTCAAAGTGAAAAACCTGTACTGGTTGATTTTTTTGCCGACTGGTGTGGCCCGTGTAAAATGCTGGCACCAATCCTGAAAGAAGTCAAGGAAGAACTTGGCGATGACGTGAAAATTGTAAAAATCGACGTAGATAAAAATCAGCCGCTTGCCGCCAAATATCAGGTTCGTGGCATACCTACGATGATCCTTTTCAGGAACGGCCAGCAGATCTGGAGACAATCTGGTGTACTTCCAAAGGAAGAGATCAAGAAAAAGATTGTTTCCGCGTAAAATTTACTGCAATTTACCGCCCTTGGCGACCCACCAGGGGTGCACTTCGACCTCCAGTCTCCCGGCCTTGACCATGGGATCCAGCCGCGCCAGGCTATCAGCTTCCTGCTGCGTTGGCGTGTTGTAAACTATAATCCCACGAAGATCGCCATCATCACCCATCGGCCCGGTTAAACTCGTATAACCTTCGGTATACATCCTGCTGAGATGTTCCAGGTGCCTTTTCTGAAGTTCCGCTGCCTCTGTAGAATCCTGGTTACGGTTGGGACCAGATTTCAGGAAGACCAGGAAGTATTGCTGCATCAAATAACTCGTGTCGTCCTCCTTGTAAGTAAAAGTTTGATAGCCCTTTTCCTGAAGCTCGCGGGCAATCTCTTCCTGTGAGGGAGCCTGCACCGAATCTTTGGTTTCTTCCAGTTCTTCAGCCTGTTGTTCCCGTGATTCCGGGTTGCCACATGACAAAAGTATTAGTGCAAAAAGGAAAATGAATTTATTCATCCTGTTGATTTTTTATCGGTTTCTTGATGAGTTGTGAATTATAGTAGCGCAGGTCCCCGGTCACTTCTTTTCCCAGCCACTGCGGACGCTCAAAATCCTCATCTTCGGTTTTCAGTTCGATTTCGGCAATTATAAGACCGGTATGAGCTCCGAAAAACTCGTCCACTTCAAATGTATGTCCGGCAACAGGAACCAGAAATCGTGTTTTTTCGATCATTCCAGGTTCGCAAATTTTCAGCAATTCTTCAGCTTCTGCGGCTGGAATAGCTTTTTCCCACTCATATCGGGACATCCCCGAATTACTGGACTTTCCCTTGATCGTGAGGTAGCCGGTATCACCAGTCAGCCTCACGCGCACGGTACGTTGTGGATCTGTATTCAGGTAAGCCTGGCGGAAAACTTTCTGTTCCGTGGCTTGTTTTTTAAAATCTTCGGAAGTTACCAGGAATTTGCGTTCGGTTTCGATCATACATTTTCTTTTGCTGCAATATCCTTTATTTCATCTGATTCTAAAATCTTTTTGTCAAAATGATGATTAGCCAGGAAGATCATGGATTTTGCAATCTCTTTGGGATGAATGCTGCGGTATTTCTTTAATTTCCCGCGAAGCAGCGGGTTCAGGGCTTGCATCAGTTTTTTTCCGAAGAATTCCGCGGGACGTGATTCTTCCCGGTCTCCCGAAATCAGGGCAGGTCTTAAAATATGAGTCTTCGAAATTTTGGCATCCAACACGGCGCCTTCCATTTCACCCTTGGTACGGTTATAAAAAATACGACTATTCTGGTTTGCGCCCATGGCTGAAATTACCAGAAAAACCTCAATACCGTTTTCTGCAGCCATTTTTGCGGCTGTTGCGGGAATGCCGAAATCGATTTGCCGATACGTATCCTTATCGGGAGTCTTTTTCTGGGTAGTTCCCACGCAGCAATAGACCTCATCTGCCTGAAAGAGGTTTTTGAATTGTTCCATCTCAAAAAGATCGATCAGGTATTCTTCAATTTTCGGGTTTTTCAGGCCTGTTCGGCTCCTGGTAAAAAGCTTGATCTGCTCATAGCGCTCATCCTTCAGCAAAAGATCCAGCAAAACGCCTCCGGTAAGACCAGTAGCGCCTAATATAATGGCGGTTTTTCCAAATCGCTGCATGAAATGAGGTATTTTTTTAAGGTTTAAAGTCTTCTAAAATTAGTACTTTTAAACCGAATTCCCGACAAACTTTTCAATTCTCCGGTGGAAGACCAGCGAAAAATAATACATATCGATATGGATGCCTTTTATGCTTCTGTGGAACAGCTGGATAATCCCGATCTGCGTGGAAAACCTGTGGCCGTTGGTGGCAGTTCTGATCGCGGCGTAGTAAGCGCCGCCAGCTATGAAGCCCGTAAATTTGGTGTGCGAAGTGCTATGAGCAGCATTATTGCCAAAAGAAATTGCCCGGAACTCATTTTTGTGAAAGCCCGTTTTGAACGCTACCGCGAATTATCGCAGCGCATCAGGGAAATTTTCCTGGAATATACTGATCTGGTAGAACCCTTGTCACTGGATGAGGCTTACCTTGATGTTACAGAGAATAAGAAGGGAAATCCCAGCGCAACGCTCATCGCGCAGGAGATCAGGCAAAAGATCAAGGAAAAAACCGGTTTGAATGCTTCGGCGGGAATTTCCATCAATAAGTTCATCGCCAAGGTGGCCAGTGATGTGAACAAGCCCAACGGCCAGAAAACGGTGGGCCCCGAGGAGGTCATCCCTTTTCTGGAAGAACTCGATATCCGGAAGTTTTATGGTGTTGGAAAGGTGACTGCCGAAAAAATGTACCGTCTCGGGATTTTTACCGGGAAGGATCTCAAGGAAAAAAGCGAGGAATTCCTAACGGAACACTTCGGTAAAAGCGGCGGCCATTTCTACAAGGTGGTGCGTGGTATTCACCTGAGCCCGGTGAAACCCAATCGCATCAGGAAATCTCTGGGTGCCGAAAGAACTTTCAGCGAAAATATTTCTTCGGAAATCTTTATGCTGGAACGTCTTCAGAATATTGCCGAAGAAATTGAACGGAGGTTGCAAAAAAGCCAGGTAGCGGGGAAAACGGTCACACTGAAGATCAAGTACAGTGATTTTACGCTGCAAACACGCAGCAAGACGCTGGCCTACTACATTTCTTCCAAAGACCTGATCCTGGAAATTGCCAAAGAATTACTATATCAGGAGAAAATGAAAAATTCGGTAAGGTTATTGGGGATCTCCCTTTCAAATCTGAATACCGAAGATGAAAAAGAGGAAAAAAAGGAAATTTCGGTTCAGTTAAAATTTAAGTTTTAACCAGTTAATTTTCAGCAGATGAAATCCATATTCAGAATACTCATCATAGCCCTGATAGGCGTGTCGATCGCGATATTAATTGAAATGCTGCTATTGTATTCGCAGAACAAGGCGGTAGGTTTTACGATTTCAGATCTCGGGGAATATTCCATCGTGTTCTTTATCACCTCGTTCCTCGTCTACTTTCAGCATAGAAAACGCAAAAAAAGAAAGCCGCAAAACTAGTTTTGCGGCTTTTCAATTTCCAAATAAATTTTTTATTCGATCTCTGAAACTCTGAGGGTATTGACCATTCCCTTAGCAGTAATTGGCATCGCAGCCAGATTGATGGTAAAATCACCGGCTTCCACGAACTTGTTCTTCTTCGCCAGGTCATTGATATCATCAATAGTTTCATCGGTGCTAACGAACTTATCGTAGAAAAAGGCCTTCACGCCCCATAACAGGCTCAATTGATTCAGGATACGGTGGTTCGAAGTGAACACGAGAATATGTGCTTCCGGTCTCCACGCAGAAATCTGGAAAGCAGTGTATCCGCTATTTGTAAGGGTGCAAATCGCTTTGGCCTTGATTTCGTTTGCCATATGGGCCGCATGAAAACAAACCGCTTTGGTAATGTAGCGTTTGGTGCGTACGTGCGGTGGCTCATGTGGAACCTTGATGAGTGGCGAATTCTCCACGCTTTGAAGAATCGATGCCATCTTCTGAATTACCTGAACCGGGTATTGTCCAACGGAAGTTTCCCCACTTAGCATCACGGCGTCTGCCCCGTCCATCACCGAGTTTGCCACATCGTTCACCTCTGCCCTGGTAGGCGTGAGGCTGGTAATCATGGTTTCCATCATCTGGGTAGCGATAATAACCGGTATTCGGGCTTTTTTTGCCGTTAGAACCAGTTTCTTCTGAATCAGCGGAACTTCCTGTGCCGGAACTTCTACTCCCAGGTCGCCACGCGCCACCATCAGCCCATCACAGTAAGCTACAATCTTATCGATATTGGCTACACCTTCCGGCTTTTCGATTTTGGCGATGATTGGTATTTTATATTGTGAATGCTCACGGATGAGATTCTGCAATTCGATTAAATCTTCTGCGTGACGCACAAAGGAAAGTGCGATCCAGTCTACCTCCAGCTGGCAAGCGAATTTGGCGTCTTTCACGTCTTTTTCAGTCAAGGCAGGAAGCGAGATATTGGTATTGGGAAGGTTGACACCTTTTTTAGATTTCAACGGGCCTCCCTGAATAACCTTGGCCTTTACCTCATCTTTTTCATTGGTGCTGAGTACCTCAAAAATCAGTTTTCCATCATCCAGAAGAATGCGTTCCCCGGCTTTTACATCTCTTGGGAATGAATCATAATTCATATACACCCTTTCAGCAGTGCCCTTAAATTCTTCACCGGTCGCAAAGGTGATCTCATCTCCTTCACTTACCACCACTTCTTCTTTCATGACACCAACACGCAGTTTAGGTCCCTGCAGATCAGCAAGAATTGCAGCATTGAAACCTTCTTCTTTGTTCAGATCCCTGATCATCTGGATGCGCTCCTTTACATCTTCATAATCGGCATGAGAGAAATTTATCCGGAATACATTGGCACCTTCCTGCAGCATTTTTCGCAGGATATCCTTGTTACTTGTGGCCGGGCCTAAAGTCGCGACAATTTTAGTTTTTTTGTTGGTGGGCATTATTCGAATATTAGATTTTGTTTGGATTTTAAATTTTCTGTGTCAACCGCATAGGCTGCCTGGATCTGGGGTATTTGCGAAACCTTTGTTAGCAGGCGGCTGAAATCTTTCTGCTGCATTTCCTCGCTCACTTTCAGGAAATAATCCACCTTATTATACTCGGGTACGAGGTAGACTTCCTGAGGCCTTACTTCCTCTTCAGCAAAGAGCGAACCGGAACTTAAAATACGTTTAGGCTCTCCCTTGAATTTATTGGCTACCAGGTGAAAAATGACGGGACAGGAAGGATCTTTATGAGCGTAAAGAGCGTAAGCAGCCTCGATTTCTCCGTGGTTAAAGTCTATATCCCTTCTTTCGCGCTGGAGCTTCAGATCAAGATACTTATTTAAAAAATACGCCATTTTAAATCCTTCAAGTGAGGAATAAATGGCGATGAGATTAAAAAAGTCGTCTTCAACTTCTAGCAGCATTTTATGCGATTGCATAAATCAACACTTTAAGAGTTTAAAGATAATATATGATTGAGAAAATGACGATTATAGCCCCAAAAAATTCATAATTTTTTACGAAAACGTTTTAGTTTAGGTTAAATCGTTAAAAATTATTCCATTTTATTCTGAAGCGCATAGTATGCTCTCTTCGAGGCTTTTTCCTCTGCCTTTTTCTTGGAGGTTGCTCGCGCTTTAGCCACTACACGGTCGTTGATGCGGAGCTTGACACCAAAATGTTTGAGCTCATCCCGACCGGTATCTTCATACACTTCGTAGTCGAATTCCTTTTTTTCTTTCTGGCACCATTCAATGAGCAAACTTTTGTAACTGATGACCTTCCCTTCCAGTTGCTCAATATCGACATACGGGTCGATCACGCGTTCGTAAATGAAACGCTTACAATATTTATAGCCTTTATCCAGATAGATCGCACCAACCAGCGCCTCAAAAAGATTTCCGTGTACGTTCACTCCAAATTGTTCCTTCGGGATATTGGTCTCGATATGATCGATAAGCCGCAGGTCTTTTCCGAGCTCATTGAGGTGCTTCCTGCTTACCACTTTTGAACGCATCTTGGTAAGGTAACCTTCATTGCCACCGGGAACGGCTTTAAACAAATGGGAAGCAACCACGGCACTGAGCATGGCATCCCCCAAAAACTCCAGCCGTTCAAAATTGATCGCATTTCCATCAGCATCCTTTTTATTCAACGAGCGATGGGTAAAGGCCCTTTTGTAATGGGAAATATTCTTAGGCCGAAACCCGAGAATTTGAGTAAGTACATTAAAAAAATTCCCGCCTTTAGAAGAGCGGGAATTTAATATGTTTCTTATAACACTCATGGATTTACTCGTGAAATTTCTTGAAAGCTACACAGGCGTTGTGACCTCCAAAACCAAAGGTATTGCTCATCACCACGTCAATGTCTCTTTTCTGAGCTTTGTTCAGAGTAAGATTCAACTCCGGATCAATATTTTCATCTACCGTCTCGTGATTGATTGTTGGCGGAATGATACCGTTCTTCATCGACAGGATGGAGGCAATGGCCTCAATCGCTCCGGCTGCACCAAGAAGGTGACCGGTCATAGACTTGGTTGAATTGATATTGATATGCTTGGCATGTTCTCCAAAAACCTTTGAGATCGCCTTCAACTCGGCAACATCTCCCAAAGGGGTAGAAGTTCCGTGAGTATTGATGGCATCCACGTCTTCAGGTTTCAGGCCTGCATTGCGAAGGCAATTTTCCATCACGGCTACCACACCGTCTCCTTCTGGATGCGGGGCAGTCATGTGATAGGCGTCTGAAGACAATCCACCACCCAATACCTCGGCATAAATCTTCGCTCCTCGGGCTTTCGCGTGTTCGTATTCCTCAAGAATCAAAGCGCCTGCTCCTTCTCCAAGAACGAAACCATCTCTGGTAGCATCAAAAGGTCTTGATGCAGTTTCCGGAGTTTCATTTCGGGTTGAAAGCGCATGCATGGCGTTGAAACCTCCCATTCCTGCAATCGTTACGGCAGCTTCAGAACCACCGGTCACGATCATATCTGAATAGCCCAGACGAATGTTGTTCAACGCATCGATCATGGCATTAGCCGAAGAAGCACAGGCAGAAACCGTCGTATAATTCGCACCCATAAACCCGTGGCGAATGGAAATATTACCAGGAGCAATATCTGCAATCATTTTCGGGATAAAGAAAGGATTGAATCGAGGCGACCCGTCTCCCTGAGCAAAGTTGATCACTTCGTCCTGGAAAGTCTCAAGTCCACCGATACCAGCTCCCCAGATAACGCCAACTCGATATTTATTGACTTTGTCCAGGTCTATTCCGGAATCTTTTATGGCTTCATCAGATGATACTAAGGCATACTGAGCAAAACGATCCAGCCTTCTTACTTCCTTTCGATCGAAGTAATCCAGCGGATTGAAATTTTTGAGTTCACAAGCGAATTTAGTCTTGAACTTTTCGGTATCAAAATAAGTGATAGGAGCACTACCACTTTTTCCGTTAACCAGTCCATCCCAGTATTCGTCGAGATTATTACCGATTGGGGTTAAGGCTCCAAGCCCTGTAACTACAACTCGCTTTAACTCCATAAAGGTGTTTTAATTTTTATTTTTTAGCGTCTTCAATATAAGAGATTGCCTGACCTACAGTGGCAATATTTTCAGCCTGATCGTCTGGAATCTGGATATCAAACTCCTTCTCAAACTCCATAATCAATTCCACTGTGTCTAATGAATCAGCACCCAAGTCGTTGGTGAAGCTTGCTTCGTTTACAACTTCGTTCTCGTCAACTCCTAGTTTGTCAACGATGATAGCTTTTACTCTTGATGCAATGTCTGACATAATTTTTTATTTTAATTTTGATTAGGTGGCAAAAATAAAAAACTTTATTTTAAAACCGATTTTTACTCAAAAAATGTGATTCTAATTTACAACAATTTCAATTAAACCGATTAATTTTACCCTTTAATTAATGTTAAGAGCCTTATTTTGAGCAATCAACAAAAACCACCCAAGAAGATTGTAATTTTTGCCTCCGGCAACGGTACCAACGCCGAAAATATCATCAAACACTTTCAAAAGTCAGAAAAAGCAGAAGTTGTGGCTCTTTTCTCCAATCGCCGGTCTGCCGGAGCTCTCAAAAAGGCCCATGATCTCAACGTGAAAGCCCTTCATTTCGATAAGGAAGCAATTTACCATTCCCATGAAGTTCTGAATGTGCTTCGAGATATGAAACCAGACCTTATCGTCCTGGCAGGTTTTCTTTGGCTCATGCCCAAGCGAATCCTTCAGCAATTTTCGAATAAGGTGATCAACATCCATCCTGCCCTGCTTCCGGCTTATGGCGGAAAAGGGATGTATGGATCGCGGGTTCACGAAGCGGTGATCGCCAATAAGGAAAAGGAAAGTGGAATTAGCATTCATTACGTCAACGATCAATATGACGAAGGCCGAATAATTTTCCAGGCAAGAACCCAGCTGGACAATACTGATACGCCAGACAGCCTGGCGCAAAAGATCCACGAACTGGAATACCGCCACTTCCCGGAAGTAATTGAAGAACTCCTAGAAAAACAGGCTTAGTGCAACAACCAACCGTTCATATGTATACCGATGGTGCCGCAAGAGGCAACCCCGGTCCAGGAGGCTATGGTGTTATCCTGGAATGGGTGGGAAAACCCTACAAAAAAGAATTTTCCGCAGGCTATAAGCATACTACGAATAACAGAATGGAATTACTGGCCGTAATCGAAGGCCTTAAAAAATTAAAGAATCCGGGAACCAGCGTCCTGGTTTTTACAGATAGCAAATATGTGGCAGATGCGGTGAATAAAGGCTGGGTCTTTAATTGGGAGAAAAAGGCTTTTGTAAATCGAAAAAATCCTGATCTCTGGATGGAATTCCTGAAAGTATACCGAAAACACCAGGTCAAATTCCAGTGGATCAAAGGCCATAATGATCATCCGCAGAACGAGCGGTGCGATGCACTGGCAGTGATTGCCTCCAAAGGAAAAAAGCTGCTGGACGATAAAGGTTACAAGCCGGGAAATTGAAGTTTACTGCTTGAAAAACAAACTGTATATTTGCAGCGTAATTTTAAAACCAGTTATGAGCAAATTACTAATCGTGGGGACCGTAGCCTTTGATGCTATTGAAACTCCATTTGGTAAAACAGATAAAATCCTTGGTGGAGCCGGAACCTATATTGGCCTTTCTGCTTCCAATTTTGATGTGGAAAGCGCCGTTGTTTCGGTAGTTGGAGAAGATTTTCCTCAGGAATACCTTGACCTGCTCACCAGAAATAATATCAATATTGACGGTATCGAGATCGTGGAAGGCGGAAAAACATTCTTCTGGAGCGGCCGTTACCACAATGATCTGAACACTCGTGATACGCTGGATACGCAGCTGAATGTTTTGGCAGATTTCAACCCAAAAGTTCCTGATACTTTTAAAGATGCGGAATATGTGATGCTTGGAAACCTCCATCCATTAGTGCAATTGAGCGTACTGGAACAGGTGGAGAATCCGAAGCTGGTTGTGTTAGACACCATGAACTTCTGGATGGACAACACTTTGGAAGACCTGAAAAAGGTGATCGCCAGGGTAGATGTGATCACGATCAACGACGAGGAAGCAAGACAACTTTCAGGAGAACACTCCCTTGTAAAAGCTGCGAGAATTATTGCTAATATGGGGCCTAAATATATAGTAATCAAAAAAGGAGAACACGGCGCCCTGCTTTTCCATCAAGAACAGATCTTTTTCGCACCGGCTTTGCCACTCGAAGAAGTTTTTGATCCAACCGGTGCCGGGGATACCTTCGCCGGAGGCTTCATAGGCTATCTTGCCAGAACCAATGATGTGAGTTTTGAGAATATGAAAAGTGCCATTATCTATGGTTCGAACCTGGCCTCCTTCTGCGTTGAGAAATTCGGAACGGAACGCATGGAAAGCCTCGATAGAAGCGAAGTGAACGAACGGCTGAATGAGTTCAGGAAACTGACTCAGTACGAAACCAAAATGAACTAAAATAACATGCCCTGTAATTTCAGGGCTTTTTTTGTGACAATACCTACAACACAACTACAACATGAGTGACGCTTTAAAACATGAATGCGGGATTGCATTGCTTCGCCTACTGAAACCTCTTGATTATTACAAAGAGAAATATGGCACAGCCTTTTACGGGGTGAACAAAATGTACCTGATGATGGAAAAACAACACAACCGCGGCCAGGATGGAGCGGGTTTTGCCAGCATCAAACTCAACACCCTTCCTGGAGAACGCTACATCAGCCGAATTCGCTCCAACCAGGCGCAGCCCATTCAGGATATTTTCGAACAAATCAACCAGCGCATCAATGATGAAATCAAGGCAAATCCGCAGTATGCGGAAGATGTGGAACTTCAGAAAAGGCATATTCCCTATTTGGGAGAATTGTTCCTTGGACATGTTCGTTACGGAACCTTCGGAAAAAACAGCATAGAAAGCGTTCACCCTTTCCTGAGACAGAACAACTGGATGCACCGAAACCTCATCGTAGCCGGGAATTTCAATATGACCAATGTTAACCGCTTATTTAACAACCTTGTGGAACTTGGTCAGCACCCGAAAGAGCGGGCAGATACGGTGACCGTCATGGAAAAGATCGGGCACTTTTTGGATTCAGAAGTTCGAAAGCTCTATAAAAAATTGAAGAAAGAAGGTTTCTCAAAAAAAGAAGCTTCCCCGCACATCGCTCAACAACTGAACGTTGCCAAAATCCTGAAAAAATCTTCTAAACTTTGGGACGGAGGTTATGCCATGGCCGGACTAATGGGTCACGGTGATTCTTTCGTTTTGAGGGATCCAGCTGGAATTCGCCCTGCCTATTATTATAAAGATGATGAAGTTGTGGTGGTCGCTTCAGAAAGGCCAGTGATTCAAACTGTTTTCAACGTAGATTTTGAAGACGTGCAGGAATTACCTCCAGGTCACGCGATTATTACCAAGAAGAACGGCAGCACCAAGATCAAGGAAATTATCGAACCTTTGGAGCGAAAGGCCTGTTCTTTCGAAAGAATTTATTTCTCCCGCGGTAGTGATGCTGAAATTTATGAAGAACGGAAGAAATTAGGTCGTTTGCTTATGCCTCAGGTACTGGAAGCCATAGAAAGAGACACACTCAACACTGTTTTCTCCTTTATTCCGAATACGGCGGAAACTTCATTCTACGGAATGGTGGAAGCCGCACAGGACGAACTAAACCTTCAGAAGAACGAGGCAATTTTAGCTGAAAAGGATAAACTCACCAACGAACGCCTGCAGGAGATCCTTTCTCATCGTCTTCGGACGGAAAAGATTGCGATCAAAGATGTAAAACTCAGAACTTTTATTACGGAAGACAGCAGCAGGGATGATCTGGTCGCCCACGTCTATGATGTGACTTACGGCGTAGTCAAGGAGAGCGACAATCTGGTTATTATTGATGATAGTATTGTTCGCGGGACCACGCTCAAAAAGAGTATCATCAAAATGATGGATCGCCTTAACCCGAAGAAGATCGTCGTAGTGTCTTCAGCTCCGCAGATCAGGTATCCAGATTGTTACGGGATAGACATGGCCAGGCTGGAAGACCTCGTGGCCTTCCGCGCAGCATTAGAACTTTTAAAAGAAGCCGGCCGATACGAACTGGTGGAAGAAGTTTATGAAAAATGCAAGGAACAGGTAGACTTGGAAGATCAGGATGTTCAGAATTTCGTGAAAGAGATTTACGAACCATTCAGCGACCAGCAGATCTCTGATAAAATTTCAGAACTACTATGTGATCCCGAGATCAATGCCGATGTAAAAGTGATCTACCAAACGGTGGAAAACCTGCATGAAGCCTGCCCTAAGAACCTTGGAGACTGGTATTTCACAGGGGATTACCCTACTCCGGGAGGTAACCGCGTGGTTAACAGGGCATTCATGAATTTCTTTGAAGGGAAAAAGGATCGCGCGTATTAAAAATGCATTTCATCTAATTTATAAGCCCTTCGTCTAATAATCTTTGGGCAGAACATTTTTCTATCTACTTTAGTATTGCCATAACATAAGTAGGTTAAGTTCATGGTAGATTTGGGGCAAAAAAAGGTGGAATAACATTCCGCCTTTTTTTATTTTAGGCCGATTCTTCTTTAAAATTCTGTTTAGCCTTTTTTTAACCCAATTCAACAAGAAAAAATTCCATTCTTTTTAACTGATTTTCAGGTAGTTCGTCTAAAATATCTTGACGATACCAACTTTCTTTTTATCTTTATTGAACCATAGCATAAGTAGGTTAAGTTCATGGTAGATTTGGGGCAAAAAAAGGTGGAATAACTTTCCACCTTTTTTTATTGGTAAACTTTTCAGCATAAAAAAAGGCTACGATCCCGCAGCCTTTGATAGGTAAAGTTCAAGGATTATTTCGCTTTAGCGTACCTGCTTGAAACTTCTTGCCAGTCGATCACATTAAAGAATGCATCGATATATTCAGGACGTTTATTTTGATAATTTAGATAATAGGCATGTTCCCAAACATCTAATCCAAGAATAGGTTGCCCTCCGCAGCCAATTCCTGGCATGATCGGGTTATCCTGGTTTGCAGAAGAGCAAACTTCTACTTCGCCGCCTTTATGCACACAAAGCCATGCCCATCCGGAACCAAACTGGCCGGCAGCCGCTTTGGAAAATTCTTCTTTAAAAGCTTCAAAAGAACCGAATTTTTTATCGATCGCTTCAGCCAGCTCGCCTTCCGGCTTTCCTCCACCTTCGGGAGACATGATCTCCCAGAATAAACTGTGGTTATAGAAACCGCCGCCGTTATTACGAACAGCGCTGTTAGACATGTCCAGGTTCTGAAGGATGTTTTCAATATTCTTTCCTTCCATATCCGTGCCTTCAATGGCCGCATTCAACTTACTGGTATATCCTGCATGGTGCTTGTCGTGATGGATTTCCATCGTACGAGCATCAATATGAGGCTCCAGTGCATCGAAAGCATATTTCAATTTTGGTAACTCAAATGACATAATTATTCAATTTTTTTTAGTGATTAGTACTTAAAATACTCTCAAATTTAGCCATTCACATAGTTTCAGGAAATTTTTTCATGTTATAAAATACTTAAAAGGCTTTCAAGGCTCGCCCGCATTTTTATTTTAGTTTTATATTCTGAAATCAACTGAAAACTTCCGGTTTTTGAAAAACTCATTCACCATTTATGATGCCTCCGCCGGCTCCGGAAAGACCTTTACCCTCGTGAAGAAGTATCTTTCCATATTATTGCGTTCGAAGCGGGCAGATACTTACCGCAATGTGCTGGCTATCACCTTTACCAATAAGGCGGTTGCCGAAATGAAACGGCGTATCATCGAAAATCTTTCGGCCTTTACCAGCGAGCGCACGAATTTGGCCAATAATGACATGATGAAAATCCTGGCGGAAGAAACCGGGCTTTTCGAAAATGAGATTCGGCAGAAATCAGCTGAAATTCTTAAAAGTATCATTCATAATTATGCTGCTTTTGAAGTTTCCACGATCGATGGTTTTACACATCGCGTCTTGCGAACCTTTGCCCGCGATCTGGAGATTCCCATGAATTTTGAGGTAGAATTAAATGCTGATGACATACTTTCCGAAGCAGTGGACAGTTTGATCAATCGCGCGGGCAACGACGAGGAACTTACCAAAATATTAATAGAATATACGCTTTCCAAGACCGATGACGACAGGAGCTGGGATATTTCACGCGACCTTTTCCAGATCGCGCGACTACTGACCAATGAAAATAACCAGAAAGCCATTGCGATTCTCAGGGACAAATCGGTTGAAGATTTTAAGAAATTCAGAAAGCGCCTTTCCGAAGAGATTAAAAAAGGTGATCAGCAATTGCAGGATATTGGAACGCAATTTTTCCAGCTGTTGGAACGGAACGGGGTCGATCAAAAAAGTTTCAGTCGGGGTTCCGTTCCCGGATATTTCCAGAAACTGGTAAACGGCGATAAAAACATCAATTTTGAAACCCGCTGGGCTCAGCATATCGATAGCGACACGCTGTACACTAAAACGACTCCGGAAGATCAGAAAGCGCAGATCGATGCTCGCCAGGCAGAGATCGCAGAGCTTTTCGGGCATTCCAAAAAAGTCTTTTTTCACATTCAGTTCCTGGAAGAGGTTCAGAAGAATATCGTGCAATTATCACTGTTGAACGAGATCAACCGGGAGGTAGAACAGATCAAAGCTGATCGCAATATTTTGCTGATTTCTGAATTCAACCCGAAGATCAGCCAGCAGGTGAAAGACCAGCCTGCACCGTTCATTTATGAACGACTTGGAGAACGCTATCGGCATTATTTTATAGACGAATTTCAGGACACCTCGGTCATGCAATGGCAAAATTTGATTCCGCTTATAGATCATAATTTGTCGAGTACCGAGGAAAATTCGAGTCTCACACTGGTAGGAGATGCCAAACAAAGTATCTATAGGTGGCGCGGCGGAAAGGCCGAGCAGTTCATCGAACTTTGCGGGGAACAGAATCCCTTCCCGGTAGAAAAGGAAAAAATTCAGCTGCCCGATAATTTCAGGAGTGGTTCTACCATCGTCAATTTCAACAATGAATTTTTCAGTTTTGCGGCCGACTCGCTCAGTTTTCCGGCATATGCCGAATTATTCCGAAGGGGTTCCCAACAACCTAAAAAGGGTGATTACGGATACGTCAACCTGCGTTTCCTCGAGAATTCCACGAAAGAAGAAGAGCTGGAAAATTACCCGGAAGAGGTTTTAAAGATCATTCAGGAACTGGATGAAGCGAAATTTCAGCGCGGCGATGTTTGTATTCTCACCAGGACGCGCAGAGAAGGAGTGGCCGTAGCCGAATTTCTTTCGGAAAATGGCATTCCGGTAGTCTCTTCGGAAACCTTGCTGCTGTCTCAATCTTCAGAAGTGCTTTTTATTATAGCCCTTTTGAAATTAAGCCTGCAACCCGAAAATGAGGAGATCAGGCTAGAGGTGCTCGATTATTTGATGCAGCAAAAATTTCCTGAAAGTTATACTTACGAGAAATTGCTGGACAGCCTGAAGCATGAAGTTTCCCATCTTTTTGACTGGTTGCGGGAAGAACAGGTCGATTTTCAACTGGAAAAAATCCAGCGACTGTCGCTTTACGAAGCCTGCGAATATATTATCAGGAGTTTTGAACTGGTAACAGAATCAGATGCACATCTGCAGTTCTTCCTGGATTTCGTATACGAAAGCAGCCAGAAAAACCTGGGGGGTATTCATCATTTCCTGGAAAACTGGGAGAAAAATAAAGATCGTTTAAGCATCGTGGTCCCGGAAGCCGATGATGCCGTGAAGATCATGACCATTCATAAATCCAAAGGCCTGGAATTTCCGGTGGTGATCTATCCTTTTGCCAATTCCAAAATGCAGGATACGCGAAAAGACAATCTATGGATCGACCTGGAAGATGAAGATATTCCTGTGGCCTATGTAAGCGCCTCCAAAAAAATGATGGACTGGAACCTGAGCGCTTCGGAAGCCTACCAGGAATTGTTGCATCAAAATGAACTGGATACCCTCAATGTATTTTATGTAGCCTGCACCAGGGCTGCTGAACGACTGTATATTCTAAGCAATAAAAATGACAAACCTTCCGGCACGGTAGCCGATTTGTTGTTTGATTTCGCCGGAAATCAATTATCAGCCAATAAAAATGAATTCCAAATTGGAACAGCGGAACCGGCAAAGACGCAAAAAAGTGAAATTTCCTCATCGGTTACGGCCCGCACTTTCTATACCTCATCTGTTCAGAACGAAGCCGTGAAAATCGTGACGCGCGCGGGAGCGATGTGGGATTCGAGCCAGCAGGAAGCCATCGAAAAAGGAGAAATTCTGCATGAGATCCTGGCTTTCATTCATACTTCGGAAGATTTAGAAGCGGCGATGATTAAAGCTATAGCCATCGGCTTAATTTCAGAAGACGCTAAAGCCGAAATTCAGCAGCAGATCGAAAAAATCATCCATCACCCGGAATTACGCCTTTTCTTTTCCGGAGAAATGAAAAATATCAATGAGCGCGATATCATTGACTCCAATGGGGAACGACTGCGGCCAGATCGCCTGAATATCGATGGAAAAACGGTTCATATTATCGATTATAAAACCGGCGGTTTTACCGATATGCACGAAAATCAACTGCGAAAATATTCCGAAGTACTGGAAAATATGGGATATACTATAGGGGAGCGCCTGTTGATCTATACTCATAATCCTATTCGTATCGAAAAAGTATAAATAGAAGACTAACTTTAGCAAAAAATTCAAAACATGTACGGAGCAATTAAAGAACATCTGGAAAAAGAACTGGAAGAAATTAAAGAAGCCGGGCTCTACAAAAAAGAGCGTATCATTACCACGCCACAGGACGCGGTGATCAAAATCGCCAGCGGGCAGGAAGTGATCAATTTCTGTGCAAATAATTACCTGGGGCTTTCTTCACATCCTGAAGTAGTGCAGGCAGCGAAGGACACCCTGGATTCCCATGGATTTGGAATGTCCAGCGTTCGTTTTATCTGCGGAACTCAGGATATTCATAAAGAACTGGAACAAAAGATCGCCGATTTCTACGGAACGGAAGATACTATCTTATACGCAGCTGCTTTTGATGCGAACGGAGGTGTTTTTGAACCATTATTAACCGCTGAAGACGCGATAATTTCAGATTCTCTGAATCACGCTTCGATCATAGACGGCGTGAGGCTGTGCAAGGCTGCCCGATACCGGTACGAGAACGGAAATATGGAAGACCTGGAGCAACAACTGATCGCTGCGAACGAAAAAGGGGCCCGCTTTAAGGTGATCGTCACAGATGGTGTCTTTTCCATGGACGGCCTGGTGGCACCTTTAGATGAAATATGTGACCTGGCAGATCAATACGATGCCATGGTCATGATCGATGAATGCCATGCAACGGGATTCATCGGGGAACACGGTATTGGAACACTGGAAGAAAAAGGAGTGCTGGGAAGAATTGACATCATTACCGGGACCCTTGGTAAAGCGCTTGGTGGAGCAATGGGCGGCTATACAACCGCCAAGAAAGAAATCATCGAAATTCTGCGTCAGCGCTCAAGGCCTTACCTATTCTCAAATTCCCTTGCGCCAGCCATTGTTGGGGCATCGATCAAAGTCTTTGAGATGTTGAAAAACGATGCCAGTTTAAGAAACAAACTAAAGGAGAATACTGCATATTTTAAAAAAGGTATCAAAGAAGCTGGTTTTGAGATCATCGATGGAGAAGCCGCAATCGTTCCTGTAATGCTGCATGACGCCAAGTTATCCCAGCAGATGGCTGATAAACTGCTCGAGGAAGGGATCTACGTGATAGGTTTCTTTTATCCGGTCGTTCCAAAAGGCAAGGCCAGAATCAGAGTTCAACTTTCAGCAGCACATGAAAAGGAACATTTGGACCAGGCAATCAAAGCTTTCAAAAAAGTGGGAAAAGAACTGGGAATCATCAGCTAAAATTGCCCTATAAAAGTGTTGATATTTAGGAGCTAAAAGCTTCGGAAACGGCCTGTAATCGCGCATCAATTAAGAAAACTTTATTATTTCAAACTTTGTTAATATGCATGAAGCGCATACTTTTGTTTCCAATTAACACTTAAAACTAAACTATTAAATATGAAACATCTTAGCAAAATTGTATTAGCCGCATTCCTTATGTTAGGCTTTACTTCAGTTCAGGCACAGGATGCTGATAATCCTTGGGCTATCGGAATTGGAACTAATGCAGTAGACTTTTACCCTACCGGTGAAGATGCACCTCTTGGTGGTTTCTTCGACGAATATTTTAATGCTGATGAGCACTGGAATATTCTACCTGCCGTATCCAGAATCTCTCTTTCTAGATATATCGGTGCAGGTTTAGTAGCAGAACTTTCTGGTACGATCAACCAAATCGATAAATACGGTGACAGAAGTGTGGCTGACCTTTCTTACTATGGTTTAGATGCCTCTTTGGACTATAGCCTACGAGCCATGTTGAACGACGGATGGTTTGATCCTGTTGTAGGTATTGGTGGTGGTTACACCTGGATTGGTGATCAGGACGGAGAAGATATCTCTAACCTTGATGCTGCTACTTTAAACGGTAAGTTAGGTTTCAACATTTGGTTAGGAGATCACGTGGCTCTTACTGCTGAATCTAAGTACAAGCACGTTTTTGAATCTGAAACTGCTTCACATTTCCAACATGCTGCCGGTATTAAATTCGTATTCGGTGGAACTGATACTGATGGTGATGGAATTTACGATAAAGATGACGAATGCCCAGAACAGGCAGGTCTTCCAGAATTTAACGGATGTCCTGATACTGATGGTGACGGAATCGAAGATCGCCAGGATGCATGTCCAAACGAAGCTGGTCTAGCTGAATTCGACGGATGTCCTGATACTGACGGTGACGGAATTGCTGATCCAGATGATGAGTGTCCAGAAGAAGCTGGTACTGCCGAAATGAACGGTTGTCCTGATGCTGACGGTGACGGTGTAAAAGACAGTGAAGATAACTGTCCTGACGAGGCTGGTCCTGCTGAAAACGACGGATGCCCATGGCCAGATACTGATGGTGACGGTGTACTAGATAAAGATGACGAATGTCCAGAAGAAGCTGGTCCTGCTGCATCTAACGGATGTCCTGAGCCAACTGTAGAAGTGGTTAAAGAATTGAACGAATATTCTAAAACTGTTCTTTTCGATCTTAACAAAGCGACTATCCGTCCAGAATCTGAAGAAGCACTTCAGTCTATCGCTGACATCATGAAAGAATACTCAACTACCGTATTCCACATCGAAGGTCACACAGATAGTACTGGTAGTGATCAGTATAACCTAAAACTTTCTAAAGAGCGTGCTGCTTCTGTAATGAACTGGTTGAGCGAACATGGTATCCCTGCTAACAGATTAACTTCTGAAGGTTATGGTGAAACCAGACCAATCGCTACTAACAGTACTGCTGCTGGTAGACAAGATAACAGACGTGTAGAGATCTCTCTAGATAAAGACAAAGAAATGAAAGAATCTGCTGAGACTGAAAATGACTCAATGCAGTAATCAGATTCGTTTCTGAATAAATAAAAGTGTTAGAAACGCCCCGCAATTGCGGGGCGTTTTTTTATTTTAGAGCAATGAAATCATTCATCTGCGAAGTACTAGAAAAACTTCAAAATTCGGGAAATTCCATCTCAGAAATGGTCTTCGTGCTTCCCAGTAAAAGGGCAGGCGCATACCTTCTAAAAGAGCTTTCTGAAATTGTTACTCAACCTGCCTTTGCACCAAAAGTGCTCAGTATCGAAGAATTCACAGAAGAAATTTCTGGATTACAGGCAATCGACAATACCATTAGCCTGTTTGAGTTTTATGAAGCCTATAAGCGCATCACTCCAGCCGAAGAAAAAGAAGATTTTGAAACCTTTATCACCTGGGCGCAAAGCCTCATCCATGACTTCAATGAGATCGACCGGTATTTGATAGACTATCGCCCGTTCTTTGATTATTTATCGGGAATCCAGGATATCAAGCACTGGTATTTGCAGGATGAAAAGACGGAACTTATCCAGCGCTACCTCAAATTCTGGAAAAAACTACCCGATTTCTACGAAGAACTTCGGGAACGATTACTGAAAAAAGGCAAAGGCTATCAGGGCCTGATCTATCGAAAGGCAGCTGAGAATGTTACCAATTATCTAGTCAACAACAATACCGCCCATATTTTTATCGGTTTTAATGCACTGAATTCTGCCGAACAACACATTTTTCAGCAATTCCTGGAAGATGGTCAATCGCAGGTTTTCTGGGATATAGATAGGGTATTCTATGAAGATCTTGTGCATTCAGCAGGCATGTTCATGCGGGATTATTTCAGCAACTGGAACTACTACCAGCAAAAACCCTTTCAGGAACAGGCAAATCTCTTCAGCAATTCCAAAAAAATGGAGATTATCGGTATTCCAAAGAATATTGGCCAGGCAAAATATCTTGGAGAGATCCTTCAGCAAATCCCAAAAGAGGAACTGGAAAATACCGCGATCATACTCGGCGAAGAAGAATTGCTGCTCCCCACGCTAAATAGCCTTCCGCCATCAATCACTGAGCTGAACATTACGATGGGTTATCCAGTTAAAAACGCGCCTGTAAATGCCCTTTTTGAGGCTTTATTCCAGTTGCACTCTCAGGAGCAATCGCAATATTATTACAAAGACGTGGTGTCTATCCTTTCCCACCCATCCATGGAAAGTATGTTGGGAGAAAGTGCGCAGGTTTTTATTCAGAAGCTTCGGAAAGAAAATATCGTATATTTTGGGTATGAATTGATCGCCGCACACTTCAAAGACCCTGAACATCAGAAGGTAATTCGTGCCGCTTTCCAACCTAAAAAGCAGACGGTAACCGACTTTCTGAAAGATGTCCAGCAGCTCATTTTCAGTTTAAAAACTATTTTAAAGGAACAGGAAGATAAACTGGCACTCGAATTTCTATATCATTATCACACGCTCTTCAATAAACTTTCGAGCCTGAACGCCCAATACGATCATATCCAGACCGTCAAGTCGCTTCATGGCTTTTTTCGGGAACTGGTTGCGACCGAAAACCTGGATTTTCAGGGCAGGCCGTTTCAGGGACTGCAACTCATGGGAATGCTGGAATCGCGGGCGCTGGATTTTGAAACGGTGATCATAACCGGTCTCAATGAAGGAACCCTTCCGGCAGGAAAATCAGATTCTTCCTTTATTCCCTACGACCTCAAAACCGAATACGGCTTACCAACCTATCGAGAAAAAGACGCGGTATACACGTATCACTTCTACAGAATTCTGCAACGCGCCAAAAAGGTTTACCTCCTCTATAATACGGAGGCCGACGGGCTGAACTCTGGGGAAAAGAGCCGTTTCATCACTCAGCTCGAAGTCGAAAAACAGCCCGCTCACGATCTTTTACAAAAAGTGATTAGTCCAAAAGTGACTATTAAACCACAGGAATTACATCAGGTTGAAAAGACCGAAGCGATGATGGCCAAGATCAAATCACTGGCAGTATCGGGCTTTTCTCCTTCGGCTCTCACTACATATATTCGGAATCCTTTGGATTTTTACCGTCAGTACATTTTAGGTGTCCGCGAACAGGATGAAATGGAAGAAACCGTAGCTTTTAATACACTGGGGACGGTGGTACATGACAGTCTCGAGGCTTTTTACAAACCTTTGGAAGGTCAGTTTCTTTCCGAAGAGATTCTTCTAGGTTTTATGGGTCGTGCAGATGCCGAAGTGGCGCGACAGTTCGCAAACACGTACAGCAAGGCACCGATGAATCGCGGAAAAAACCTGCTGATTGCTGAAGTGGCGAAGCGCTACCTTCACAATTTTCTGAAGTTTGAACTGGACCGTGTCAAAAATGGCGATGAAATTCAAATTTTGCAAATAGAGACTAACCTCAAAACTGCCGTAGCGATTGAAAGCCTGGATTTTCCCGTCTACATTCGCGGAAAGGTGGATCGTTTTGAGGCGGTGAATGGTCTTCCGCTGGTGATTGACTATAAGACAGGGCGGGTGGAAAATTCCAAGGTCACCGTGGAAAACTGGGAAGCTATCACGACCGATTATGATAAATATTCTAAAAGCTTCCAGATTTTAACCTATTTGAGTTTGCTCGCCTTAGATAAAGACTTTACTTTCCCCTCCGAAGCGGGAATCATCAGTTTTAAAAACCTGAAATCAGGTTTGCTGAAGTTTGAGAAAAAAGAACCCGGAAGTCGGAAAAAAGATTCCCTCATCACCACCGAAACAATTCAGGATTTTCAGCTTGAATTAAAAAAACTAATAGTCGAAATTTGCGACCCCGAAATTCCTTTCGTGGAAAAAGAAATTAAAACAGCTTATGGAAGTTTCTAAAGAACTGAACCTCGTGATCGAGGGCAAACACAATAAACCCATTACCCTCGACCTTATTTTTAAAGATGATGGCAAACCGAAGCCAATCGTGATATTCTGTCATGGTTATAAAGGTTTTAAAGATTGGGGAACCTGGGAACTGATGGGAGAAAAAATGGCTGAAGAAGGCTTCTTTTTCGTAAAGTTCAATTTCAGTCACAACGGTACCTCTCCTGAAAACCTAACAGAATTCCTCCAAATTGAGGCTTTTGGAGATAATAATTACATGATCGAACTGGACGACCTCCAATCGGTTATCGACTGGCTGTTACTGCCAAATTTCAAATATGCCGGCCAGATCGAGGTAGACGACATGAGCCTGCTCGGGCATTCTCGCGGCGGCGGGATCGCTGTGCTGAAAGCTTCGGAAGAAAGAAGGATCACAAAACTGATCACTCTGGCTTCAGTTTGTGACTTCGCTTCCAGGTTTCCGGAAGGAAAAAAACTGGAACAATGGGAGAAAAAAGGCGTGCAGTATATCGTGAATACCCGCACCAAACAACAACTTCCGCATCACTACCAGTTTTACAAGAATTTCAAGGAAAACAAGGAACGCCTGAACATTAAAAAAGCGGCGAAAAAATTACAAATACCGCATTTGATCGCTCACGGAAGCAGTGATACCAGTGTTTCTATTGGTGAAGCCGGGAATCTTTTTGAGTGGAGCCCTGCGCCGAAACTTCTGCTGGTAGAAAATGCCGATCATGTTTTTGGAGCGAGCCATCCGTGGGAAAAAGAAGAACTGCCAAAAGAATTCAATTATTTTCTGAAGAATGCACTGGAGTTTTTAAAAGCTGATGCTTCCGATCTTTGGGACGAATACCTTTCAGATGATGATAACTAATAAAAAAACCACTGCGAAAACAGTGGTTTTTTTGTGGAGAATATCGGAGTCGAACCGATGACCTCTTGCATGCCATGCAAGCGCTCTAGCCAGCTGAGCTAATCCCCCTTACGCTGGCAAATGTAGTGATTTTTCCGAAATACTAAAATCTTTTACAATTTTAAAATGACTATTAAAAAAGCCGGCATAGAAGAGCTTCCGAAGATCAAGAAATTAACCGAAAAATGCGCTGCAGCGCTCCGCGAACTGGAAATCTTCCAATGGAACGAGCACTATCCTTCCCTGGAAAAACTACGGGAAGACATCGAAAAGCAGGAATTATATAGCATTTCCGAAGCAGAAGAACTGCTCGGCATCATCGTGATCAGTGAAAAGATCGACGACGAATACCTCGCGGTGAAGTGGCTTACCGAGAGCAACCGCAACCTTTATATTCATCGCCTGGCGGTAAACCCGGAAAACTGGGGACAGGGAATTGCCAGGAACCTGATGGATTTTGCCGAAGACCTGGCTCGAAAAGGTAATTTTCTTTCAGTAAGGCTAGACACGTTCAGCCAGAACTTAAGAAACCAGAAATTTTATGAAGCCCGCGGGTACCAACGTTTGGAAGACATTTATTTCCCGAAGCAAAGCGAGTACCCGTTTCATTGCTACGAACTGAAACTCTAAGACAAAATAGCTATTTTTGAGCCCATGTCACAGCTGGAAAATTCAGTTAGTTTTAGAAATATTAATAAAATCGCTATTCCCGCGATCATCGCCGGGGTTGCCGAACCCCTGATCTCGCTTACTGATATTGCCGTGATCGGGAATGTTGGAAAAAATTCGGTGGAAGCACTGGCTGCCGCGGGAATTGTGGGTTCATTTCTTTCGGCAATTATCTGGATCGTAGCGCAAACGAAAACGGCAATTTCTGCAATCGTTTCCCAGCATCTTGGCGGCAACCGCCTGCATGCGGTTAAAACGCTCATTCCACAGGCCATTTTGTTCAATTTTCTTTTCAGCATTTTGATCTATGCCGTCACTGCTTTCTTTGCCGGTGCGATTTTCAAGGCATACAATGCGGAAGGCCTGATACTGCAGTATTCCGAAGATTATTACCAGATCAGGGCGCTTGGGTATCCCCTTACGCTGGTAACTTTTGCTATTTTCGGGATTTTTAGGGGCCTGCAGAATACACTTTGGGCGATGAAATGCAGTCTCACGGGTGCCGGAGTCAATATCGTGCTCGATTACGCGCTGGTTTACGGAATTGAAGGGCTTATCCCGCCAATGCATTTGAAGGGCGCGGCAATCGCCAGTTTATGCGCCCAGGCTGTGATGCTCGTGATGGCTTTCTGGTTTTTCTTCAAGAAAACACCATTTAATCTGAAATTAAGCCTGAATATCAATCCGCGAATGAAAGGCATGCTGTTAATGGCCGCAAACCTCTTCGTTCGTACCGCAGCCCTGAATTTCGCGATCTATCTCGCCAATGCTTATGCTACTGATTATGGCAAGAATTTTATAGCCGCACAAAGTATCCTCATGAACATCTGGCTGTTTTTCAGCTTTTTCATTGATGGTTATGCCAATGCCGGAAACGCTATTGGAGGAAAGTTACTGGGGGCAAAAGACTATAAGAATCTCTGGGAACTCAGCAAAAAGATCAGCAAATATGCCGTGTATATCGCACTGATCCTGATGGCTATCTGCGGACTCCTTTACAACCAGATCGGTCTACTTTTCAATAAAGATGCGGCGGTTTTAGCACTTTTCAGTTCGGTTTTCTGGGTCGTGCTGCTCATGCAACCGGTGAATGCCATCGCTTTTATGTTCGACGGAATTTTTAAAGGCCTGGGAGAAGCCAAATACCTTCGGAATGTGCTCCTGGCCGCAACCTTTCTCGGTTTTACACCAACCTTGCTCCTTGCCGATCATTTTGGCCTGAAGCTGTATGCCATCTGGATCGCTTTTTTCGTGTGGATGCTCATTCGCAGCAGTACTTTGGTGGTCTACTTCCGAAGAAAATACCTGCAAAAAGACGTTTAGATTCTGTTAAGCCATACTTCAGTTCATTCTGAAATCTTACCTTTGGTAAAAACCCGTATTATGACCGATCGCGAAGACGGAAGTCTCTATTCTGTAATCGAAAATGGCGTGGCGAAGATCGAGTTTGGCCATCCCGCCAGCAATTCATTTCCTTCAGTTTTACTCGACAGGCTTGCTAAAAAATTCCAGGAACTTTCCGAAGATCCTGAAGCGAAGGTCATTCTTCTACAATCGGAAGGCGAGAAGGCTTTTTGTGCCGGGGCGTCCTTTAACGAGCTCGTCGCGATCAATGATATGCAAACGGGAAAACTATTCTTTTCCGGTTTTGCCAAGGTGATCAATGCCATGCGAAAATGCCCAAAACTTGTCATTGCCCGGGTTCAGGGAAAAACGGTTGGAGGCGGCGTTGGCCTGGTAGCTGCCTGTGATTATGCAATGGCCACGGAAGCTGCTGCCATCAAACTTTCAGAACTGAGCATCGGCATCGGGCCTTTTGTGATCGCGCCGGCCGTAGAGCGAAAAATGGGAAAAGCAGCCCTGGCGGAACTCACACTTGGCGCACACGAATGGAAAAATGCCTACTGGGCCAAGGAAAAAGGTTTGTATGCCCGGGTTTTTGACAACCTGAAAGAACTGGATGAAGAAGTGATCTTTTTCGCAGAAAAGCTTGCTTCCTATAATCCTGAAGCACTTTTGGAAATGAAAAAACTACTCTGGAAAGGCACCGAAAACTGGGAGCAATTACTCCAGGAAAATGCGGCGATTTCCGGGGAACTGGTGTTATCTGATTTCACCAAAAAGGCACTTGAAAAATTTAAAAAATGATGTCCTTTTCCAATTTTCTTTATCTTTTAATTCAGGATCCGGCACAGAATGAGGCTTATGAATTAGGCTATAAAATTGGCTATATAATTGCTTATGCTATCCCATTTATCATGGCTCTTGGCGTATTACTTTTGATAATTTATTTAATCCGAAGAAAAAGAAAATCGGCATCATGAGTTTATTTCAGCAACCAGAATTACCTCAGGACAAAGCTCCCACCGAAACCCAGAAATGGGGCTGGAAATTGGAAGATTTCATTTCTGAAAATTTCTGGTACCTCTTAGGAATCCTGTTATTACTGGCAGTTTTCTATTTTGCCCGCTATCGCTGGAATAAGAGAAACAGCCGTAAATATAGAAATTGATATGGACCAGGATATTTGGCAGTTTTTCAGTTTTATGAGCGGGATGGGCTTCTGGCTTCTCCTGGCAATCATTTTGATTGGCGTATTCGTCTTCAGAAAGCTGAAAAAATAGTTACCTCGTTTTCAACCAGCCTGTGATACTATATCGCGGCACCTTCACGATTTTCACTTCGTGTTCCAGTTCCTGGCTTTCAAAGATCACAATCCTCCCCGCCAGCGGATAGATGGCGATTTCCTCCTCCACTCCATTTTTGTCCAGGTAGATCGCCAGTTCACCGCCATTTTCCGGAGGCCAGTTTTCCTTGTTCAGGTAGCACACCATGGATAATTTGCGGCGGCCGTCATTCAGGAACGTATCCAGGTGGCGCTTGTAAAAAGTCCCTTCAGGATAGACCGCATAATGAAATTCCTTGTTCAAAATACCCATAAAACAGGTTCGGTTCAGGTAACTTACCAGCGAATTGATCTTGTCAAAATAGATTTTTTCTGCTTCACCGGCTTTTTCTTCATCCAGCCATAAAATAAAATCGCCACGAATGCTCTTTTCAATCACCTCGTTCGTCTTGTTCCCGATCGCAGCTTTCTTGAATTCGTGGTCCTGGTATTTTTCCATGATGCTGTCCCGAAGCAAGTCTACCTCTTCCGAAGCAAAGAAACCGTCGATCACGCTGTACTTGCGTTCGAGCAGATCAGCAATGATTTGTTCATAAAGCGGATTTTCCTCGAAACCTATCTGCTCAAAAAGCTCATCTGTAGTTCCCATTCCTGAAAAAATTTCGCAAATATACTTTCTCTGCATCATTTAAAAACGTTAAAATTTCGGCCTCAAAAAATGCAGTATCTTTGTAGCAAATTTGCAGAAAATGAACAAGATCAGAATCACTAAACAGTTTAATTTTGAGACCGGTCACGCGCTTTATGGCTACGACGGAAAATGCCGAAACGTGCATGGCCACTCCTACAAATTAAATGTGACCGTGATCGGCACCCCTATAACCGATAGTGAAAATGTGAAATTTGGAATGGTCATCGATTTTGGTGACCTGAAGAAGATCGTGAAATCTGAAATTGTAGATAAATTTGATCACGCCACCGTTTTTAATAAAAACACGCCGCATGTGGAACTTGCTGAAGAATTGAAAAGTCGCGGGCATCACGTGATCCTCACCAATTACCAGCCGACCAGTGAAAACATGGTCATCGATTTTGCCGAAAAAATCCAAAAACACCTTCCCTCGCACATCCGCCTGCATTCCCTGAAATTGCAGGAAACCGAGTCCAGTTTTGCCGAATGGTACGCGAGTGATAACGAGTAGGGCGCAACCCTTACGGGTCGGGCTATCCGCTCATAGTCCCGCAAACGCGGGAGCTAACCGCTGCTATCCCTTGCGCACATCACCTCAGCCTGAAACAACTGCTGTTTAAAATTCGAACAAAAATCAGTTTTCCATATCTTTACCCGCGAATTCAGCAATTATGAATATTCCCGAAGGCAAAAAGATCTATTTTTCCAGCGACAATCACCTGGGCGCACCCACCATGCAGGAAAGCAGGAAGCGCGAGAAGGTGTTCCTGGAATGGCTGGAAGAAATCAGGCAGGATGCTGCTGCGATCTTCCTGCTGGGCGATCTTTTTGATTTCTGGTTCGAATACCAGCACGTGGTTCCAAAAGGTTTCGTAAGAACTTTAGGCAAGCTGGCTGAAATTAGCGATAGTGGAATCCCTGTTCACTTCTTTGTCGGGAATCACGATCTCTGGATGGAAAATTATTTTGAAGATGAATTGAACATCCCGGTTTATCGTCAGCCAAAAGAATTCGAATTCAACGGGAAAAAGTTTTTAGTTGGTCATGGAGACGGTCTGGGTCCTGGCGATATAGGCTACAAGCGCATGAAAAAGGTTTTTACCAATCCCTTTTCCAAATGGCTTTACCGCTGGCTGCATCCAGATTTGGGAGTTCCTTTGGCCCAATATTTTTCAGTAAAGAACAAAATGATCTCCGGTGAGGAGGACATGGAGTTTTTGGGCGAAGAAAAAGAATTCCTGATCCAGTATTGCCGCCGGAAACTGGAATCTAAAGACTATGATTATTTCCTGTTCGGGCACCGGCATCTTCCGTTGGATATTCAGCTAAATCAAAAATCCCGGTATGTAAACACCGGGGACTGGATCAATCACTATACTTATGCCGAGTTCGACGGACAGGATCTGCTCCTGAAAAATTTCCGCCAGGCTTAAAACTCTACCGATTCGCGAATATCGCGCAACTTTAACTGCAACGTGGTATTCCCGTTCCAGGTATTTTCATCTATACTATAAACGGCATCAAAACGCTTGTGGTCTTTGATCATTTCCAGTTTCTCTCCAAGATTGAACCCGATCACATTGAAAGCAGGCCCGCCATCCCGCTGTTTAACCTGGCATTTCAGGTGACTCCGGTCTTCTCCCACGCACTTTCCAAAACCGGTATCTATCAGGCCACGAGTCAGGAAAACAGGCGACATATTCCCCGGCCCAAAAGGAGCGAATTGTTTTAAAATCCGGTAGAATTTGGGGGTGATCTCCTCCAGATCGATCTCGGCATCAATGAGGATTTCAGGAGTAAGCAGTTTTTTATCGATCGTTTGAGAAACCACTTCTTCAAATTTCTGTTTAAAATTCTCGAACTGATCTTCCATTAAAGTAAGTCCCGCGGCGTATTTGTGACCGCCGAACTGTTCAATATGATCCTTACAGCCTTCCAGAGCTTCATAGACATCAAAACCGCGTACCGATCTTGCTGAAGCAGCCAGTTTTTCACCACTTTTCGTAAAGACCAGCGTAGGTCTGTACCAGGTTTCCGTGAGTCGGGACGCTACAATCCCAATCACTCCTTTGTGCCAGTGTTCGTTGTAGACCACGGTGGTCATTCGGTTTTCTTCCTCCAGCTCAATGATCTGTTGCCGGGCTTCTTCAGTTATGATCTTATCAGCATCACGCCTGTCGCTATTGAAAACTTCAATTTCTCCAGCCAGTTCTGCGGCCTTTTCCGGATCTTCTTCCGTAAGCAAATTCACGGCATGCTGCCCGTGTTTCATCCGCCCCGCTGCGTTGATGCGTGGTGCGGCGATAAAAACCACATCACTAATCGTTACCGGTTTGCGATTCCCAATCAAGCTCGCGAGTCCGTTTCGGGGCGCCACATTCAGCACATGCAGGCCATGGTAGGCCAGAATGCGATTTTCGCCGGTAATCGGGACAATATCGGCGGCAATGGCGGTCGCAACCAGGTCAAGGTAGGTCACCAGGCTATCGGTTTCTTCATTATGGAATTGGGTATAAGCCTGGATCAATTTAAAACCCACCCCGCATCCGCAAAGTTCATCGTAGGGATAATCACAATCTGTTCTCTTAGGATCGAGAACGGCAACAGCCTCCGGAATTTCAGCACCGGGCCGGTGGTGATCACATATGATAAAATCGATGCCTTTGCTCCGGGCATACGCCACTTTTTCAATTTCCTTGATACCGCAATCCAGCGCGACGATAAGGCTGATGTCATTATCGGCCGCAAAATCGATTCCCTGGAAAGAAATTCCGTAGCCTTCTTCATAACGATCAGGAATATAAGTGGCCACATTGGGGTGACGGAATTTGAGCCACGAGTAAACCAGGGAGACGCTGCTGGTACCATCTACATCATAATCGCCATAGATCATGATGTTTTCACCGTTTTCGATCGCTTCAGAAAGACGTTTTACCGCCAGGTCCATATCTTTCATCAAAAAAGGATCGTGCAGTTTGTCCAGGTCTGGCCTGAAGAAATCTTTGGCTTCCTGAAACGTCTCAATACCCCTTTGCACCAATAATTTGGCTACCGGAAGACTTACGCCAAGCTCTTCGGAAAGTTTTTCAGAAACAATAGAATCGGGTTTGGGTTTGAGAGTCCAGCGCATAAAAATCGTGATTTTTGAATTGAAAAGCCAGTGGTTTCAGGAATGCTAAAATTACAATTTCAGCATAAAATCTCCTGAATTTTCAGCTGAAGTTTTGGAATAATTTCCTGCTCGAACCAGGGGTTTTTAGCGCGCCAGAATCTGTTTACCGGCGAAGGATGCGGAACAGGCCAGAACTCTGGCTGAAATTGCTCAAAATCACGAACTTTCTCTGTTAGTTTTCCAGGACCGAGGTAATAATTCGCTGCATACGCTCCAATCAGGATTTTGAGTTTTACTTCTTCGAGATGTTTCCAAACCGGCTCATGCCAGAGCGGTGCGCATTCTTTCCTGGGCGGTGCATCACCGGTCTTCGCTTTCCCCGGATAACAAAATCCCATTGGCAAAATGGCGAAATTGTTCTTATTGTAAAATGTATCCTCGTCCACGCCCAGCCATTCCCGCAACTTTTTTCCACTTTGATCTTTCCAGGCGATACCGCTTTCGTGTACCACCTTCCCAGGCGCCTGACTAATCAGGATTATTTTGGAATTTTCAGCAGCTTCAATTATAGGATTGGGACCTAATGGCAAATGCTGTTCACAAAGCCTGCAATTTCGTATTTCCGCAAGCAGCTCTTTCATCAATTTTTTCCGGCAACGATAATAACAATTTCTCCTTTTGGGGGATGCTGTGTATAGTGTTCTAGGACTTCAGTTGCTGTGCCGCGAATGGTTTCTTCATGGAGTTTGGTGATTTCCCGCGAAACGGAAACCCTCCGTTCTGAACCAAAATATTCCGCGAAATGAGAAAGTGTTTTCAGCAACTTATGAGGGGATTCGTAAAAGATCATGGTTCGGGTTTCTTCCGCCAATAGATTCAACCGGGTTTGTCGACCTTTTTTAACTGGTAAAAAGCCTTCAAAGACAAATTTGTCATTTGGAAGTCCGCTGTTCACAAGCGCCGGCACGAAGGCTGTGGCTCCGGGCAAACAATCTATTTCAATTCCCGCTTCGACGCAGGCGCGGCTTAGTAAGAACCCCGGATCGGAGATCGCAGGAGTTCCCGCATCGCTGATCAGTGCCATGCGTTCGCCAGATTTGATCCTGTTCACGAGGCCTTCCACGGTTTTGTGCTCATTATGCATATGGTGACTGAGCATAGGAGTGGAAATGTCGAAGTGTTTCAGAAGTTTCCCGCTGTTCCGCGTGTCTTCGGCAAGGATCAGGTCTACCTCTTTCAGGATTCGAATGGCCCGGAAACTCATATCTTCCAGGTTTCCGATCGGCGTGGGAACCAGATAGAGTTTTGACATTAGTCGAATTTATTCTCAATATGAGCCATAAAACGCTCTTCGTATTCTTCTTTGCCCTGCCAGTGATTATAATCTGGCTTCACGATCTTATCGATGAATTTCCTGGCTTCTTCCAGGCTGTTAAAGGTGTTTAATTGTGATAGCACCCGGTTGTAATCAGCCGTATTCCCATCAAACAAATGCCTAATAAAAGCAAGGCGCTCGTTCAAGCCAATATTGATTCCTTTTTTCAACCGGTCGTTTAGTGAGCGAGGTTTGTTCTGCTGGTGCTTTTCCACATGATTTACCGGTTCAAAATTTGGAAGATTGTCGTAATCCACATCAAAATTAAAGCCTCGATCTGGTTCTGGTGTAGGTTCCTGCTTGGGGATTTCCCTGGTAGGAGCAGGCTCTGGCTCATTCATTTTATTCATCATGGTATCCACCTTTGCCGTCTCTGGTGGCATCTGAGCCACAATATCCTTGATCTTTTCGGTGTTGGGCTCCGTAATCGCATCGGTATCCTCGTTGAACTCCATTCCATTGGGATAGCGCTCATCGTAATCGGGCTCCGGTTTCCTGACCGGTGCAACAGGTTCCTGCTTTACCGGTTCTGGTTTCTGTAGTGAAACCTGATTTTCGAACTGAGCTTCGAGATTGTTTTCCGTAAATTCCAAAATAGCTATTTTCTCATATAATTCACGCGCGCGCTGCTTCATATCTGCCAGGTTCGAAGTACCCTGAGCGTTCAGGATTGATTCGGCTAGTTTTTTAAGCTCTGCTTCTAATTTCTTTTTCATCGGTTGTGATTTGTATGATTACGAGTGGATAACATCTGAAATTGTCCAAAATTAATACCAAAAGGCTCTTTCAATGGGTTTAATAACTTTCAGCATAACACTTCAGGCAGGGTTGGATTTTTAATAAATTTGTTCCACCTTTATGCGAAAGAGGTATTTCCCATTTCGACTTGAAAATTACAAAATGTTTCTCGAAAATACAGTAAATCACGAAGAGCAATTTGGTTGGATTGAGGTGATCTGCGGTTCGATGTTTTCCGGTAAGACCGAAGAACTCATCCGCCGGCTCAAGCGCGCCAAATTTGCCAAACAAACGGTTGAGATCTTCAAACCCGCCATCGATACGCGGTATGATGAAGAAATGGTGGTCTCTCATGACGCCAATGAGATTCGTTCCACGCCGGTGCCTTCCGCATCCAATATCAGGATCCTGGCAGATGGTTGTGACGTGGTGGGAATAGACGAGGCCCAGTTTTTTGATGATGAGATCGTGACGGTTTGCAATGACCTTGCGAACCAGGGAATTCGGGTGATCGTGGCCGGCCTCGATATGGATTTTAAAGGAAATCCCTTTGGCCCCATGCCCAATTTAATGGCCACTGCGGAATATGTGACCAAAGTACACGCGGTCTGCACCCGCACCGGCAACCTCGCCCAGTACAGCTACCGGAAGGCGATCAACGACGACCTGGTATTCCTGGGAGAAAATGAAGAATATGAACCGCTGAGCCGGGCCGCATATTACAAGGCCATGCTGAAGGAACGCGTGAAAAAGCTGGATGTGAAGGAGCCGGAAGAACTGCAAATCAAACCCAAAGAAGAGAATGCCTGAAGCCAAAGAAACCGTTCTGGAGATCGATCTCGGGAATCTGGCACACAATTATCAATATTTCAGATCAAAGATCGATAAGAACGTCCGGTTTTTATCGGTTGTCAAAGCCCATGCCTACGGAAGTGATTCCGTTGCCATTGCGCGAAAACTGGAAGAACTGGGAACCGATTATTTTGCAGTCGCTTATGTGGAAGAAGGCATCAGGTTGCGCGAAAACGGGATCACCAAGCCCATTTTGGTGCTTCACCCGCAATTCACCCATTTTGAAGAGATCATCAAACACTGCCTGGAACCCAATCTGTACAGTGAAAAAACACTGCGGGCTTTTATTGAAACGGCGGAAAAACTGCAGCAGCAGCATTACCCGGTTCATATCAAGCTCAATACCGGCCTGAATCGTCTTGGTTTTGATCCGCCTGAACTACCAAGGGTCATCGAGCTTATTCAGCATACCAAAACCTTAAAAGTCGCGTCCATATTTTCCCATCTGGCCGCCAGCGAAGACTGGCAGGAACGAGACTTTACCGTAGGGCAGATCGACCTTTTCCGCAAAATGAGCTGGCAGCTTATCGAAAACCTGGAAGCGGAACCACTGCTACATATTTGCAATACGTCTGGGATCATTAATTACCCGAAAGCCGCATTTAATATGGTGCGAACGGGAATTGGCCTGTATGGCTTCGGAAATGACAAAACCGTGGATCCGGCACTCAAACCGGTAGTGACTCTCAAAACCATTATTTCACAGATCCGAACCATTGAAAAAGGCGCTACCGTAGGGTATAACCGCGTCTTTACGGCACAGGATACCACGAAGATCGCAACGCTACCCGTTGGCCATGCCGATGGCATCAACCGCATCTACGGAAAACAAAAAACCGGAGTACACATCAATGGTCAGTTTGCGCCGATCGTGGGGAATGTGTGCATGGATATCATTATGGTGAACATCACCGGGATCGATTGCGAGGAAGGCGACGAGGTGATCGTGTTCGGCGGCAAGTACCATCCCAATGATTTTGCCGAAGCGGGCGGAACCATCTCCTATGAACTGATCACCGGCATTCAGCGGCGGGTGACCCGAAAAATCGTCAACGGATAATTTTAACAAATATTTTGATTTTTTTAACTAAATTTAGCCTGTAACCTTAAAACTAAAAGCATGGCTTTTTTCAAAGATTTCAAAGCATTTCTTTTTCAGAAAGACATTATCATGCTGGCAACGGCAGTGGTAATTGGTGCGGCATTCAACAAGATCGTATCTTCCGTAGTAGATGATGTGATCATGCCAATCATTGGGCTAATAACCGGGGGAATTGATTTCTCGCAAAAGTTCATTTCGCTAACCGGCGAACATTACGATAGTCTCGACGCAGCCCGTGAAGCGGAAGCCGCTGTGATCACCTACGGAAACCTGATCCAGGCAATTATCTATTTCATTATTATTGGCCTGTTCATCTTCCTGGTGCTCCGTGCTTATGATAATATGAAGAAAAAAGAAGACGTTCCTGCTGCTCCGGCTCCAAAAGGACCAACTCAGGAAGAACTGCTTACCGAGATTCGCGACGAATTGAAAAAACGAAACGTCTAAACCATAAGAAGTACGCTTACCGCTACACTACTTATTTCAACTATAAACCCCGGCCGAAAGCCGGGGTATTTTTTTGAACAAAATCTCTAAATGCGTTTAAAATTCTAAATTTCAGCATAATTTGGAAGCCGAAAGGTTTGGTATTTCAGTACAGTCAATACCTTTGCAGTCAAAATTTTAAATTCTGAAAAAATGAAAGTAGCCGTTGTAGGCGCTACCGGAATGGTAGGAAACGTCATGCTGAAAGTTCTGGAAGAACGCAATTTTCCCGTAACCCAATTGATCCCTGTGGCATCAGAAAAATCGGTTGGAAAGAAGATTGCTTTCAGCGGGAAGGAATACGAAGTGGTAAGCCTGGAAACAGCCGTTTCCATGAAACCAGCGATCGCTATTTTTTCCGCGGGCGGCGATACTTCTCTTAACTGGGCCCCAAAATTTGCGGAAGCCGGTACCACGGTGGTAGACAATTCTTCAGCCTGGAGGATGCACCCAGATCATAAACTGGTCATTCCGGAGATCAATGCCAGGCTTTTATCGAAAGAAGACAAGATCATCGCGAATCCTAACTGTTCCACCATTCAGTTGCTCATGGCGCTGAAACCGCTGCACGATAACTACGGCATCAAAAGAGTCGTGGTGTCTACCTATCAATCGATTACCGGAACCGGTGTCAAGGCTGTAAACCAGCTGGAAAGCGAATATAAAGGTGAAAACGCGGAAATGGCCTATCCGTACCCTATTCATAAAAACGCGCTGCCACATTGCGACGTTTTTCAGGATAATGGGTACACGAAAGAAGAAATGAAACTGACCAATGAAACCAAGAAGATCCTTGGGGATGATTCGGTAAAAGTGACTGCCACGGCCATTCGCATTCCGGTAGTAGGAGGACATTCAGAATCTGTCAACATCGAATTTGAGAGAGATTTCGACGAAGCACAGGTTCGCCAGATCCTTAATGATTTCCCGGGTGTTACGGTTCAGGACAATCCTACGACCAACACGTACCCGATGCCGATCTATGCGGAAGGTAAAAATGATGTTTTCGTGGGCCGCATCAGGAGAGATTATTCCCAGCCAAATACGCTCAATATGTGGATCGTAGCTGATAATCTTCGGAAAGGTGCCGCCACCAACGCGGTTCAGATTGCGGAATACCTAAAAGAACACCATCTTTTGTAGAAAAGTTATAAATATTTCCGAAGCCCGAAAACTGTATTTTTTTCGGGCTTTTTTTGTGCTAACTTTAGGCGACTTAAGAGCTTAAAGATGAAAAAACTAATTACCGGAGTTTTCAGCGCAGGTGTTTTGAGCATCAGCCTGAATGCAAATTGCCAAAATCAACAACAATTGGACTATCCTGAAACGAAAAAAGTAGATACCGTCACCGATTATTTTGGGACCAAAGTACAAGATCCCTATCGATGGCTGGAAGATGACCGTAGCCCGGAAACTGAAGCCTGGGTGAAGGCTGAAAACAAAGTAACCTTCAATTACCTGGACAAAATCCCGTATCGCGATCAATTGCGCAAGCGTTTGACCGAATTATGGAACTACGAAAAACTCGGTGCTCCTTTTAAGGAAGGCGGAAAGATCTATTTTTTCAAAAATGATGGTCTGCAGAACCAAAATGTGCTGTATCGCAAAGATTCGGAAGATGCGGAAGCCGAAGTGTTCCTCGATCCCAACAGCTTCAGCGACGATGGCACCACCTCTCTTGCCGGAATGAGCTTTTCCGATAACGGTAAAATTCTGGCCTACGCAATTTCTGAAGGTGGAAGCGACTGGCGTAAAGTGATCGTAAAAAATGCCGAAACCGGCGCGATCATGGGCGATACGATCAAAGACGTCAAATTCAGCGGACTTTCCTGGAAAGGCAACGATGGTTTCTACTATTCCAGCTATGACAAACCAGACGGAAGCGAGCTTTCCGCAAAAACCGATCAGCATAAATTATATTACCACAAACTGGGAATGGCACAGAGCGAAGACCAGGTAATTTTTGGGGATTCTGACGCTCAAAAGCGCCGCTATGTGGGCGGAAGTGTGACCGAAGATGATCACTACCTCATCATTTCAGCCAGAAATTCTACTTCCGGAGGGGAATTATACCTGATGGATCTTACTGCTGAAAATCCTGAACTCGTAACGATAATTGACAATTTTGACACCGATTCGTACGTGATCGATAACGAGGGCAGCAAGTTGTACATAGTAACCAATCTGAATGCTCCAAACCGAAGGATCGTTACTGTAGACGCTTCTGATCCCACTCCCGAAAACTGGATGGATTTCATCCCAGAAACCGAAAATGTCCTGTCCCCATCCACCGGCGGCGGCTATTTTTTTGCGGAATATATGAAAGATGCGATCTCCCAGGTAAAACAGTATGATTATGACGGGAAACTCGTTCGTGAGGTGGAATTGCCAGGCATTGGCTCGGTTGGTGGTTTTGGTACCAAAAAAGAAGAAAAGGTGAGCTATTACTCATTTACCAATTATGTAACACCGGGAACGATCTATAAATACGATATAGAAAAGGGAACTTCTGAAGTATATAACAAGCCTGATATCGATTTCAATTCCGAAGATTATACCAGCGAACAGGTATTTTACGAGTCGAAAGACGGGACTAAAATTCCGATGATCATCACCTACAAAAAAGGCACGCAGCTGGACGGGAAGAATCCAACGATTCTTTACGGTTATGGAGGTTTCAACATTAGTCTTACCCCTGGATTCAGCACCGCGATGAGCGTTTGGCTGGAGCAGGGTGGTATCTACGCCGTTCCAAACTTAAGGGGAGGTGGAGAATATGGTCGCGAATGGCACGATGCCGGTATCAAGACCAAGAAACAGAACGTTTTTGATGATTTTATCGCAGCAGCGGAATATCTGATTGACAATGGCTATACTTCCAGGGATTATCTTGCTGTTCGCGGTGGTTCCAATGGCGGTCTGCTTGTAGGAGCGACAATGACTCAACGACCAGATTTAATGAAAGTTGCTTTACCGGCAGTAGGTGTTATGGACATGCTTCGTTACCACACCTTCACAGCCGGTGCGGGTTGGGCTTATGATTATGGAACTGCTGAAGATAATGCTGAAATGTTCCAGTATCTCTATAATTATTCGCCAGTTCACAATGTGAAAGCCGGAACCGAATATCCTGCCACCCTGGTGACTACCGGAGATCATGATGACCGCGTGGTACCAGCACACAGCTTTAAATTTGCTGCGGAATTACAGGAAAAACAGGCTGGAAATGAGCCAGTATTGATCCGTATTGAAACCAAAGCAGGTCACGGTGCCGGGAAACCAACCAGTATGATCATAGACGAATACGCCGATATTTTTGGGTTTACGTTCTATAATATGGGCTTTGAAGCGCTTCCGAATGATATTGATAAAAACATGAAGAACTAACTTCCTTTCAAATTATTGAAAAGCGGCCTTTGAGCCGCTTTTTTTATAAGATCAATAATACCAGGAACACCGCGATCTGGAAAAAGATTCCCACAACCATAGCCGCAAGATAAGCCGAAAGGATGCTGAGCATACTTTTAAAAATATTGATCGAGAAAACTTTCCAATATAAATAAGTCCCAATGGCAAAAGTGAGAAACCAGCTCAGGTAAATAATAAATGAATAATCCATAAAGAAAGTCACCAGGCTGAACAAACCACTGAGCCAGTAGATCGTTCCAAAAACGAGGCAGTTAATGGCCATATGTTCCGCAAAATTATAAGCTTTTTTTCGGAAGAACAGGAAGGTCACCAGGGCGATTAAGGGAATGGCCAGGGTAAGCACCAGGTTCTGGTAAGACATATAGATTTCCTGTGCCTGTGTAAATTTTTCGTAGAAAGACAGTCCCGTAGCAGCGTCAAGCTGATCATAATTTCCTTTACTGCTTTGCTGAATGTTACTGATATAATTCCGGAAAGAAGGATTGGCCAGCATGATGAAAGTGGAAAAAGCCACCCCAATAATCAGATAACGAAAGGGATTCTGGATTTTCCGGCGATTTCCATGAAGATAAATCTCAACTGTTTTGGAAGGTCTTTTCAACATGGAGATAAAAGTGGAAAGAAGACCTTTTTCCAGGTAAAGGTGGCTGAGAACTTCGGTTTTGATCTCCTCAATCGTGAGTCGTGGGTACACCGGTTGCGGCTGAAGATCTTCAGATTTCTCCATTGAATTTTCCATGACAATAGCTAAAGGTTTGGCATATAGATAAATATATAAAATTTCGGTTTTGGCTTACAAAAATTAGTAATTTGAGCTTTAAAATTTTCGATTTATGTTAGAACTGCAGAAGGTTTCCTTCGCTTACGACCAGACACCAATTCTCGAAAACATTACATTTTCCGCAGCGGAAGGACAGCATATTTCGCTGATAGGGGAAAGTGGTTGTGGCAAAAGTACCCTTCTGAAACTGATCTACGGTTTACTTCATACTGACGGAAAAATTTTCTGGAAGGACCAGGAACTGCTCGGGCCGAATTATAACCTGGTTCCCGGCGAAGAATTCATCAAGTACCTTGCACAGGATTTCGACCTGATGCTCCCGCTTTCGGCGGCTGATAATGTGGGAAAATATCTCAGTAATTTCTACCCGGTAAAAAAGAAACGACGCATCAGGGAGTTACTCGAAGTGGTCGAAATGGAAGACCTTGCTGATGTCAAAGCGAAGCACCTGAGCGGTGGCCAGCAGCAACGGATCGCACTGGCACGAGCGCTGGCTAAGGAACCGGAACTTTTACTGCTCGATGAACCTTTTAGCCATATAGACCATTTCAGAAAGAATAATTTACGAAGAAAACTTTTCAGTTACCTCAAGCAGCACCAGATCACCACCATCGTTGCCACCCACGACATGACAGATGCCCTGTCTTTTGCCGATCGTACGATCGTACTTAAAAACAGGAAGATCTACGCTGATGCTGCCCCGGAAGATCTCTATAGCATGCCTCCCAATAAATATGTGGCTTCGCTTTTTGGCGATGTGAACCACCTGATGTTGCGAACGCTGGATGTTGAAGATAGCAGGAAACGCGTGCTCATTTACCCGCATGAACTCAAGCCTGCTTCTTCGGAAGCTACTTTGCAGGCAGAGGTTTTAAGATCGTATTTCAGTGGCTCCTATTACTTAAATGAAGCTTTGCTTCAGAAGGAAAAGATCTTTTTCCGAAGTGAGCGCGCGTATGAAAAGGGAGAAGTTGTTCCGCTGGAAATAGATGAACAGCTAATTCGCAGCAGGCTGGCCTAGAACCAGTAACCTATGCTAAACTGAAAAACCCTCGGGTAAGCGGTATACCCATAATAGGATGCGCCATTGGCATCAGCAATTTCCACAAATTCGCGGTTGACCGAAGACGTCCCGAAACAGTAACGAAGGTCAAAGCATAAACCTGATTTCAACTGATAGTCTACTCCGGCAATTCCGCCAAAACTGGATTTTTCATAATATTCTTTTCCGCTTTCCGCAGACAGTAAAAAAGAAAGCTGGTCACCGCCGTAAATTCCAAAATTTCCCCAGTTGGCCCGGAAAAATAATGGCCAGTTCAGGTTGTTCAGCCGGTCATCCTTATGGCCTTCCGCAGCGAACTGTAGTTCAGATTGCATTCCGAAGCCTTCACAAAAGGCATATTTCACCATCCCGCCGGCCTGGTAACCCAACGCAGCAGGTGGATTATAATTTTCAATATTGTAACGAATATCAGCGCTGTTCAAACCTGCCTTGAGGCCGAACTGGAACTGTGCCTGACACAGACTGCTGAAAAATAATAGCAGTAAAAATGAATGTTTCATACCCTACAAAAAAGTGCGTAATAGTAGCAAATTTCTGCACAGCTTGTATGAAGAATTTTTAGGCGATACTGTTAATTTTTGTGGACGTTTCCCGGAAACTGAAAAACTCTCCTTTTTTCTTGCCCAGCATGGCCTGGGCGATGGGTGAATGAACCCCAATGGCATAATAACGCTGGTGATCCAGGTAGATCTCACCGGCCGGCACCGAGATGAAATAGCGTGCTTTACCAGTATCTACGATAGCACCAAGCTGCACGGTTTCTTTAGGTTCCAGATGCTGGACCCGGTTGAGGGTTTTTAACTGCTTTTCAAATTCCACCAGTTGCTGGCTCAGTTTGTTCCATTCGATATTGATCATTTCCCGGCTGGTTTCATACTTATCGCCCGCGCTGCTCTTGGATTCGTTCTCAAGATCTTCCTTGAGCCCGTCCATAGACTTTTTCAGAGAAGCTACTTTCTCATCGATCTTTTCCCTGCAAATCCTGATCAGTTCTTCGCGTATGCCCATCAATCCAGCTTAAATTTTCCGTAGTTCCACATCTGGCGTACGATCCAGTTCTTCCGTCCCTGTATATAGTTACTTGCGGGGTTCGCACGGTATTCCCTGGGATTGGGAAGTATGGCCGCAATCGCCGCTGCTTCCTGAGCGCTCAACTGGCTGGCATCTTTATGAAACCAGAATTGTGCTGCAGCCTGCACACCATACACTCCTTTGCCCATTTCCACACTATTGAGATACACTTCTAGAATTCGTTCCTTGCTCCACATATTTTCGATCAGGAATGTGAAATAAGCTTCCAGGCCTTTCCGAAAATAATTTCGTGCCGGCCACAGAAACACGTTTTTAGCGGTTTGCTGGGAAATGGTGGAAGCCCCGCGCACTCTCTTTCCCTTCTTATTATCTTCGATCGCTTTTTCGATGGCTTCAAAATCAAAACCACTGTGATTAACGAAGTTCTGATCTTCACTGGTGATCACAGCCAGCTGCATGTGACGCGAAATATCTTCCATCGGCACCCAATCATGCTGAATGGATTCCTCAGGATTTTCAAAATACCTGATCGCCATAAGCGGTGTAAAAGGCACCGGCACCCATTTGAACAGCAGGGTGATAAGAATGCTGAAAACAAAAAGATAGGCGATCGCTTTGAGTAAAAATTTGAGTATTCGTTTAATCATATTCTAAAGCTAAATTGGCAAGGTCTGTTCCCACCTGGCTTCCAATGGCAATTCCCATTCCGCCCAGTCGAACTCCGCAATACACATTTTCATCCAGTTTTTTCAGGACCGGTTTTTTCTGGTTGCCAACGCCCATGATCCCGCTCCAGGAGTAATCGATTTCATATGAATGCCCAGGTAAAATGGTGGTTTTCAGCAGCTCTTTCAGTTTTTCCTGAACTACCGATGTTTCACCAAATGTATCAGTTTCTTCTGTTTTAAAATCTAAATTTCTTCCGCCACCAAAAAGAATTCTGTTTCCCACATTTCTGAAATAATAATAACCCCGGTCCAGATGGAAAGTCCCTTCGAACGGCAATTTGGAAAGTGGTTTGGTGATCAGGACCTGGGCCCTGGCTGGTTTCACCTCCTCAATTCCCAGTCTGCTGGCAAATCCGTTGGTTGCGATGAGCAGGTGATCGGTTTGTAAGCGAAATTTATCGGTTTCGATAGTTACCCGCCCATTCTCTGGCTTCATCTTTAAAACCTTACAATTATTGAGGATCCTCACCCCGGCTACCTGGACTTTCTTCAGTAAAGCGGTCATCATTTTCCCGGTATCGATCTGGCCTTCAAACTGACTGTAGATCAATTTTGGCTGAATTTGCCTAAAACCAAATTGATTTGCCTTTTCGCTGAAAACTGCATCGTGAAAAATGGGTCTTAACAACTCGTTTATTTCGGGGATCTTCTGAAGGCATTCAGCATATAAGGCTTCATCTGAAGGCGAAAAAAGCTCGTAACCGCCAAAGCTTTGATACCCGATCGCGCGATCACCCAAATTTTTTCGAAGCAATTCCAGCCCATTTACGCGCTTTTTTACCAGTTCCACCACTTCGTCTTCGGAATGCGTGCGCAAGTCGTCCAGTATCTCCGAAATACTCCCAAAACAGGCAAAACCGGCATTCTTGGTGCTGGCACCTTCCGGCAAAATCCCTTTTTCAAGGATCAGGACATTGGCTTCCGGACGAAGCTCTTTCAGGCGCAAAGCACAGCTGAGTCCGGTAATTCCACTTCCTATTATGGTATAGTCAATTTTCGAGAACCAGGAATCGCGCTCCCAGAAGGAAAAGTTCATACATTCTATTTTCCTGCTGAAATTACAAAAATTAGCGCATTAAAAAACCCCGGAAGATTCCGGGGTTTGATAGTATTAAGCTTCTTTGGGCTTCATCTGGAAGTCTTCCATGAACTTCGTAGTATAATTCCCTTCGATATAATCTGGATGATCCATCAGCTGGCGATGGAACGGAATAGTGGTCTGGATCCCTTCGATCACAAACTCGTCCAGAGCTCGTTTCATCTTATTAATGGCTTCCTCCCTGGTTTGAGCGGTCGTGATCAATTTTGCAATCATCGAATCATAGTTCGGCGGAATGATATACCCGCTGTACACATGTGTATCGATCCTTACTCCATGACCTCCCGGTGCATGTAAATTGGTAATTCTGCCGGGAGACGGCCTAAAGTTGTGGTATGGATCTTCCGCATTGATACGACATTCAATAGAGTGCAGTTGCGGGATGTAATTTTTACCAGAGATCGGCACACCTGCGGCTACAAGGATCTGTTCGCGAATCAGGTCATAGTCGATCACCTGCTCGGTAATTGGATGCTCTACCTGGATACGCGTATTCATTTCCATAAAATAGAAATTACGGTGTTTGTCTACCAGGAATTCCACGGTTCCAGCTCCTTCATATTTAATGAATTCCGCAGCTTTTATTGCGGCTTCCCCCATTTTCTTACGAAGACTGTCAGTCATAAATGGTGACGGAGTTTCTTCTGTAAGTTTCTGGTGGCGACGCTGGATCGAACAGTCTCTTTCTGAAAGGTGACAGGCCTTACCGGTGCTGTCTCCAACGACCTGGATCTCGATGTGACGAGGTTCCTCGATCAATTTTTCCATGTACATGCCATCGTTCCCGAAGGAAGCATCTGCCTCTTTTCGAGCCGATTCCCAAGCTGGCTCCAGGTCTTCTTCTTTCCAAACGGCGCGCATTCCCTTACCTCCACCACCGGCGGTGGCTTTCAGCATTACCGGGAAACCTATTTCCTTAGCAACTTTCAGACATTCTTTATAATCTTTCAGAACACCTTCTGAGCCCGGTACACACGGTACTCCGGCGGCACGCATGGTCGCTTTGGCCGTAGCCTTATCTCCCATTTTTGCGATCATATCTGGTGATGCACCAATGAATTTGATCTCATGCTCTGCACAGATCTTTGAAAATTTGGCATTTTCTGAAAGGAACCCGTAACCCGGGTGGATCGCATCTGCGTTGGTAATTTCCGCGGCAGCGATGATATTCGAAATTTTCAGGTAAGAGAGGTTACTGGGAGCTGGGCCAATACAAACCGCTTCGTCAGCAAATCTTACGTGAAGACTTTCGGCATCTGCAGTTGAATATACTGCAACCGTTTTAATCCCCATTTCTTTACAGGTTCTGATCACTCTTAGAGCGATTTCTCCCCTGTTGGCTATCAATATTTTTTTAAACATACCTAATGCTTTTATGCTGCCGGGGAAACCGGCAGGTTTTTAAACGGGTAGTTAGATTAAGAAGGATCTACTAAGAACAATGGCTGGTCGAACTCCACAGGTGAAGAATCGTCTACCAATACTTTTACGATCTTTCCGGAAACTTCACTTTCAATTTCGTTGAAAAGTTTCATGGCTTCGATAACACAAAGTACGTCACCTTCTTTTACCGTTGCTCCAGTCTCTACGAATGCAGGCTTATCTGGAGAAGGTTTTCTATAGAAAGTACCGATGATCGGGGATTTTACAGTGATGTATTTAGAGGTATCTTCTCCGGAAGATTCGCTCTTTTCAGCGCTGCTTTCCTGAGCCTGTGGCGCCGGCGCCGGGGCCTGCTGCTGTGGCTGTACAGGAATTTGCTGTTGGGGCATCTGCCCACCTCCAACAGGAACCTGTTGAACAATTGTTGTTTCTTTTTCGTCTCCACCTGTCTTGATTGTGATCTTTACATCACCGGTTTCCAGCTTTACTTCGCTAGCACCAGACTTGGCAACGAATTTTATCAGATTCTGAATTTCTTTTAAATCCATAATATTTGGTGTTGGTTTTTTATGAGTTATAGGCCCATTTCAGGTACGCGGCTCCCCAAGTGAAGCCACCTCCGAAAGAGGCGAAAATCAGGTTATCTCCCTTTTTAAATTGTTTTTCGTAATCGCTTAACAAGAGTGGTAAAGTTGCTGAAGTAGTGTTTCCATATCTTTCGATATTCATCAGTACTTTCCCCTCATCGTTCAGGTTCATCCTATTCGCCGTAGCATCGATAATGCGTTTATTGGCCTGGTGTGCTACCAGCCAGTTCACATCAGTATTGGTCAGGTTATTGCGAAGCATGATCTGCTCACTCACTCCGGCCATGTTAGATACGGCGAATTTGAAAACCGTTTTACCATCCTGGTGCACATAATGCAACTTCTTGGCGACGGTTTCTTCGGAAGGAGGCATCAATGATCCTCCTGCGGAAATTTTTAAAGATTCCCGGCCAATACTGTCTGACCTTAAAATCTCGTCCTGAAGTCCAAGTCCTTCCGTATTCGGTTCCAGAAGAACCGCACCGGCACCGTCTCCAAAGATGATACAGGTCGTACGATCTGTATAGTCTATGATAGAAGACATCTTATCTGCTCCAATGACCAGCACTTTCTTGTATCGCCCGGATTCAATATAGGCAGCACCTGTAGAAAGTCCATAAAGAAAGCTGCTACACGCAGCTTGCAAATCATAGGAAAAAGCATTGATAGCTCCGATCTGGCTGGCCACATGAACACCGGTAGCAGCTACTGGCATATCTGGTGTGGCAGTAGCCATCACGATCAAATCTATTTCTTCAGGATTGATATCAGCCTTCTGAATCAGGTTTTTTGCTGCTTCGATGGCCAGGAATGAGGTTCCTTTTGTGGGGTCTTTGAGAATTCTTCTCTCTTTAATTCCAGTTCTGGTGGTGATCCATTCATCTGTCGTTTCCACCATTTCTTCCAACATTTCGTTGGTCAACACATCTTCGGGCACATACCCGCCTACAGCTGTAATTGCTGCTGTGATTTTACTCATAAAATAGGATTTAATTCACCCGTAACCGGCCCACAAACATATTCAACATTCATAGTAAATTACTAAAATTAATTCTAACCGGCTTGCAAATTAAGGTCTTTTTAGGACTTAATCAACTTAAAACAAAAAACTCCCACGATGTGAGAGTTTCTCTAGTTTCTATGCGCTTAAGTTATTAAGCTTCAATTTCTTCCGTATTGTCAATCAATACCTGGCCACGGTAGTATAATTTACCTTCATGCCAGTGAGCTCTGTGGTAAAGGTGTGGTTCACCTGTTACAGCATCTACAGCTACCTTAGGAGCCGAAGCTTTGTAATGCGTTCTTCTCTTATCTCTTCTGGTTTTAGAAATTTTTCTCTTTGGATGTGCCATGGCTTCCTGTTATTATTCGTTTAATAAATTTTTTAGTTTATCCCAGCGAGGATCTGTTTCATCCTCATTTTTCTTTTTCTGATTTTTCAAACTAAGCTCTTCCAGCTTATCAAGTACTTCAGATTTCAAGGTGCCGTCTTCTACTCCCGGATGAATTTTCTTCTGCGGAACAGACAACACGACCAGTTCGTAAACGTATTGCTGAATATTCACCTCATATTCACCGTGAGGCAAAATCAGTAAATCTTCATCTTCATTATTGAATTCCTCGCCAAACTTGATCACCAGAAACAATTTGCCATCTATGGGCTGATCGTATGGTTCGTTGGTAAGGTCACAATTCACATTCACAGTTCCTGTTGCCAGAAAAGTAAGCTCCATCATAGTGGTTTTCTTTTCGAACAGCAGGTCGATCTTCACATCGGCACTGTTGAACTCCTCGTACTCAAAATGTTCAAAGAACTCGTTATCTAACTCATACTCAAACTGGTGTTTCCCAAGTTTTAATCCCTTAAAAGGAATTGTGAACTCATCTAAATTCCTCATCGTCATCAGTTTTGAGCACCTTCCGATCCCGGAAAGGCGGGTGCAAAGATATAAAAATTAATCAATTACAAATGAATTATAAACAAAATTTGTTTATATCTTTCTTCCTTGTTTTTTCAAGGGGTTACTGGTTAATTCCTTGTATTCTTCCCGGGCTTTGAAAATTTCCAAGGCCTTGAAAACCGCTTCTTTAAAAGAATTAATATTCGCTTCGTTCTTGCCGGCAATTTCAAAGGCCGTTCCATGATCTGGTGAAGTCCTTACTTTACTCAATCCTGCGGTAAAATTCACTCCTCTCCCGAAGGATAGGGTTTTAAACGGAATAAGTCCCTGGTCGTGGTAGCTGGCCACGACGGCATCAAAATTTTGGTAATTCTTGCTTCCGAAGAAGCTATCAGCCGAATAAGGCCCAAAAACCAGATGCCCCTTATCCCTGATTTTCTGGATGGTGGGCTTCAGAATTTCTTCATCTTCCTTACCAATCACACCATTATCCCCACTGTGAGGATTGATTCCCAAAACGGCAATTTTCGGTTTTTCTACCCTGAAATCCTGCTTTAAAGTCTGCTGAATGATCGCGATCTTATCTTCGATCAGTTCCGGGGTAATGGTATTGGCGATGTCTTTTAAAGCCACATGATCTGTCAGCAATCCAACTTTCAGATTGTCGGTGATCATAAACATAAGGCTCTTGCCATTCAGTTCCCGCGCCAGGTAATCGGTATGCCCGGGAAAATTAAATTTATCTGACTGTATCGTGTGTTTATTGATCGGGGCTGTGACCAGCACATCGATCTCGTCACTCTTTAACGCCTCGGTAGCCGCTTCCAAAGACCGGAAGGCATAATCCCCGATCCTGGTATCTTCTTCTCCAAAATTGACCTTTACATTCTCTTTCCAGACGTTCATGACGTTGATCTTCCCGTCGATCGCCTTCGAAGGTTCGTCGATACCCTGGAAATGCAAGGACAGGTTAAAATGTTTTTTCAGAAAATTGATAGTCTTGGAATTCGCGAAGATCACCGGCGTGCAGAATTCCAGCATCCTTGGATCGTCAAAAGTCTTCAGCACGATCTCACTGCCTATCCCATTCAAATCTCCTATACTTATTCCCAGTTTGATCATTTCAGAATGTTTCATACACTTTCGCGATATAATATTTACATTTACCCACAAATGTAACAATTAAAGAATACAATGTTTACGGGTATTGTTGAAGAAACCGGCAAAATAAGCCGCATCGAAAAGGAGAATGAGAATCTGCATCTTTTTGTGGAAGCTGAAATGACTCCTGAACTAAAAATAGACCAGAGCGTGGCTCACAATGGCGTTTGTTTGACGGTAGTCCATATTTCTGAAAAAGTGTACCAGGTAACCGCTATCAAGGAAACTCTTCAAAAGACCAATCTTGGCGACTTAAAAACCGGAAATGCTGTAAACCTGGAACGCGGCATGAAACTGGGCGCAAGGCTGGATGGGCATATTGTCCAGGGACATGTAGACCAGACGGCGATCTGCAAAAATATCGAAGAAGCTTCAGGAAGCTGGATATTCAGTTTTGAATACGATCCAAAACAGGGAAATGTAACTATTGAAAAGGGCTCGATCACAATAAATGGCGTAAGCCTCACAGTGGTCAATTCAGCCAGGAACAGTTTCCAGGTAGCGATCATTCCTTATACCTATGAGCATACGACATTTAAAAATCTTCGGAAAGGGGATACGGTCAATCTGGAGTTTGATGTGATCGGGAAATATGTCAAGCGACTGACAGAATTAGGTTAACGAAGTTCAAAATTCCGCATTTTATAGCATCCGTACATGACACCTACAGCCATCAGTAAATAAACGTAGTCATCTATGGGCAGACAAAGTCCTACCGGCGGCGGAACACCGGTGCTGCCTCCATCGCCACTGGTCCCCGGATCACATGGCGGATCAGTATGACTCTTCGTGTCTGGAGCCGGCGGGTCCTGACCCCTTACCGCGAAGGAAAGAGATACTGAAAGTAAAAGGATCAAAACTAAATCTCTGTACTTCCTCATGGATGTTTGGTTACTATCGGGCCCCTTCTAGGGCATAAATTTAGAATATTTTACGGATTTCCTCCATCTCACCACCATAAAATTGGGGAAAGCCGGTCATCGGGTGAAATCTGCTCACAATTATATACGAAAATCAAAATAATTTGGTTTTACTAGTTTGTGGGGATTGCAAAACCATAGGGGTAAGTAAATAGTACTACAAATGTATCAATATAATTGACATATATACATTTAAGAAACTAAAAGTTAAGGGGTTAGTGGCTTTTCTTGAAGACAAATCTAAAACCGGATTACCGCTTTATACGTATGTATAGGAAAACTATATATTCAAATGGCAGATTCTAAAATCGAAAACATCGTTAGTGCTGTGTTGATCTCGATCGCATTGATGGCCATTTTATATATCGTGTTCTTCCAGGCGTGAAAAGGTTCTATAAAAAAGCCCGTAAAACTAACACGGGCTTTTCTTAGAATATTAATTCCAACAAGAAATTTACTGCTTTAAATTAGTGGAATAAAGAGAAATAAAACTAGCACCAGCTGCATTAAATTTCACTTCTCCATTTTGAATTATTTCAGTTCGTCAACAGATACTTTATCCATATCTCCATAATCAAGATTCTCCCCGGCCTTACCCCAGATAAAAGTTAAAATGGAGATCCCGGCACCGGCATGTATAGACCATTGGGGCGAGATCACCGCCTGGTGGTTCTGAAGAAAGATATGTCTTGTTTCCTGCGGCTGTCCCATAAAATGACTTACGGTTTGCCCTTCTGCAAGGTCAAAATAGAAATATACCTCCAAACGTCTTTCGTGAGTATGTGGCGGCATGGTATTCCAGATATTTCCTTCCTGAAGTTCGGTCATTCCCATTTGCAACTGGCAGGTATCTATGACCGAATTTACCAGCAGCTTGTTAATGACCCTTTTATTAGAATATTTTGAATCTCCCAGCTCAACAACCTCAGCTTCTTTTTTAGTCACCTTTTTCGTTGGATAGGATTTATGCGCAGGAGCTGAATTGATATAGAAATAAGGTTGTTCATCGGTAGCCTCGAAAACTACATCTTTAGGACCTCTACCTACATATAGAGCTTCCCTGTGGCCTATCTCATATGACTCCCCATCTACGGTAATCTTTCCTTTACCTCCAAAGTTGATCACTCCCAATTCGCGACGGTCTAGAAAATTATCAGCCTTAAGCTCATCGATAGCTTCCAGTTTCAATGATTTTGATACTGGAAAAGCTCCTCCGGGGATGTACCTGTCGTACATGGTATAAGTAAGTGAAATTTGGTCTTTGACAAATAATTCCGGAATAAGAAAATGCTCCCTTAATTCCTCGGTAGTATATCCTTTAACATCCTTAGGGTGATGTGCATATCTAAATTCTGATCGTGTCCTAATTTCTTCTTTTTGGATTGAACGCAATCGATTACACGATTAAAATGATTTTTTTAAATTTTATATTATCACTCCATTTTTATCCAAAAAACTAGATTTTTTGAATTTTTAGAATTAAATAGTTTTAGGCTTATTGAGGTTTAGAATTGAAGAGGTCCAATTTTTAATTAACTTAAACTTTTATTAGTGCTGATATATTGAATCATGAAACTTCACTTTGTACGTATTCATAATTTCTAATTTAGAACCATTATTTATATTTAGGCTTACATTGTTCAGATTCCAGTTTTTACTAAAATTTATCTGGCCAGCTTTTTCTGAGTGTATATGCACATCTTTTAAATTCATATTTTCGACCAAGGAACTGTCTATACCGTTCACATTGATTGCTCTTTTGGCATTTTTCACTTCAATATTGTATAAAGTTATATCCTTAAATTTAGGAATACCCTTAAATGCAGGCTCTACTTTTTTAAGCATAGTCTTCCAGTGTTCGGGAATTTTATTTATATCATACTCTTTTGGCAATTTGGAATAACTATAAGTTGGATTCCAGTTCATTGAAACTTCCATAAATGTACCCACGCTATCCATTTTTATATTTTCAAGATAAATATCTTCAACAGTTCCTCCACGGGTAGTAGCAGATTTAATGTTAAGTCCATTTCTGGCCCCCATTCCCTGAATATTTGAAACATAAACATGACGAATATCCCCGGAAGTTTCACTTCCTATAGTGAATAGACCTGCACCCTGTCTCGCTATACAGTCTCGAATTACCACATATTCAGTAGGCCTGTCAACCCTTAACCCATCCCAATCCCTACCTGCCTTAAGACAGAAATTATCGTCATTACAATCGATATCACAATTTTGTACCAGTATCCATTGAGAAGAATCGATGTCTATGCCATCAGTACTTGGACCATGCCCCCCAATATTATTCCGAATAGTTAATCCATCTACGGTAACATATTCAGAATAAAGCACCTGGACAGTCCAGAATCCTGCTTTTTGAATATTCAGATCTTTTAAAAAGATATTTTTAGAATTAGAAATTAAAAATGTTCTTGGTCTTTGGGCATCATAGTCAACAATCCATCTCAGACCTTTGGGTTCATACTCCCTACGTGATTTCCAGTAATAATCCCAAAAGACCTTCCCCTGGCCGTCAACAATTCCATTTCCACTTATTGTAACATTTTTTTGATCTCGCACATTTATTAAAGCCGCAGGCCATTCCAGTTCTACTCCGGCAACCCGGGTGTCTATTAATGGATAATCTTCTATATTCTCACTCCCCCGGATTTCGACGCCCTTATGAACAATAAAATGAACACCCTCCTTAATAAATATTGAGCCTGTAAGGTATATCCCTGGTTTAAAAGCAACAGTTCCCCCTCCATTTCTAAAACAATCATCTATAGTCTTTTGAATTGCATTTGTTGTAAGAGCGGAACCATCATTTATAGCATTATAATTGTTGACAAAATAGGTACTGTCTTTGAATTTATTTTCTTTAGCACCTACCTTGTCTACCCAGTCGGGCCGAAATCCCTGCCTCTTTTCTTGTGAATTCATGACTACTTTTCCCTTCTGATTATCCTTATCCTTACAGGAAACCACTAAAAAGAAAAAGATTAGAAATATACGATAAGAGACCATGTTATTTATTTTTTCAAATTAAAGTGAGTGTATTCAATACTTTTATATTCTTTTCCTTTCAGTAAAATAATGCCAATGAAATTCATCCATATAAATATTTAGCAATCTACTCTCGCCTGGTAAAACCTACTTAAAACTAAAAATAATGTCCCACAGAGCAACCAGGCTGGTAATGTTAGAAAAGAAAGAAACACGTCGTATTGAATAGATATGTAATAAAATACTCCGAAGCTAATTATCCAGGCCCAAAAAACTGCCAGATTGAATCGCCCTCCTGTTTTTTGTGCATAAAAGGATTGTATCCCTATCTTTTTCCCAAAGAAATATTCAAATACAATTACTGCACCCACTGGAGCCAGTATAAAGCCATATAAGGCTACAAAATCTAATAAACGCATGGCAAATGCTGGAAATAGACCAGCAATAGTTGCTATTCCTCCGGCAATAATAGTGACCCAGAAGGTAGAAGTTTTGGGCAGAATTGCCTGGAATGCTAAACCGGCTCTATATATAGTTGGGTTCGCAGTTGTCCAGCCTGCAAGAATTACCGCTATAATTCCGAAAAATCCAATTGCATTATAGGCTAATGGACCAGGAGCAACGGGCGGAGCCTCACCGTTATTAAGAAAAACAAGAGCTTCAGGAGATTTTAAATAAACCGCATACAAAAGACAAGCTGATATCCATGCAATAAAATGACCAACATACATACCTGCTGCCGTGGTCCAGCCTGTATTTGCTCTTTTAGCAAAACGAAACACTGAAAGATCAGACATACCTATGTGCATAGCAGCATTTGCAAACCAGGACCATAAAAATACATGCCAGAAAGTATATTTAATTTGTCCTGGAAATGGTTCACTTCCACTCCCCCAAATATTCCAGAAATCACTAAAATTATTCACATTCAATTGAAAAAGGGCTACAATTCCACAAACTATGAAAGCCAAAACAATTATAGGAGACATCCAGTTGGCCGCTTTGGCTACCATTGAATAACCTCTAGCAGCAATAACTGAAATAACGGTTCCTATTGAAAGTACTATAACCACCCATGTGACGCCGTTTGGCAATGTATCTGTAAGCTGAGGCATTTCCATATCAAAAGGAATCCCCACCGCTGTTGCAGAGATTGTAATCATTGCCCCAGCTAGAAAACAAAATAGCATCCCATTTGCTAAATTATATATAATAACCAACCGCGTACCGCAGATTTTTTCTAAATGATAATATAAAGTGAATCTAAATTTAGTTCCGATTTCAGCAGTCAAAAATCGCCAGCTTAATACGGCCATAAGATTTCCCAGGATTAGCCCGAAGATCAAATCGAAGGCACTTACCCCGGTAGTAAGGAATAATGGGCCTATAACGAATTCTGTTCCTGCAGCATGCTCTCCTGCATACATACCAAGAAAGCTTTTCCAGCTTTTCCAGTTAGATTCCGGAACAGCCTCTCTCTCAAATTCACCTCCAGAAATTTCTTTTATTGCCACTTCCTCCTGATTATTTAAGGCCATGCTAAGTATTCTTTAAATTAATTCTTGATTAAATATTTGGGTAAATCTTCTACTTTATCACAGCACAATTGGTCCATCACTTGTTGGAATTGTGTTTTCATCATGCTAATGGTATGATCACCTCCCTGATCTCCTAATGCGGCAGCGCCATACATAAAGGACCTCCCCATAAAGGTGAATTTAGCACCGCAAGCAAGTGTACGAGCAATATCAGGACCTGACCTTAAGCCACTATCCATCATGATTTCAATTTTATCATTATATTTTTCAACAATATTTTGAAGAGAATGGATAGTTGATTCACCAGCATCCAGCTGTCGACCTCCGTGATTTGAAACTATAATACCATCAAAACCCATTCTTATCGCGTCTTCGGTGTCCTGTTTTGATGACACCCCCTTCAGCACCAATTTACCTTCCCATTTATCCCTAATGGGTTTTATCAAATCTTCATTCAGGCGGCCAGAAAATGTTTTATCCATAAACTGCCCAAGTTGTTTTAGATTTAAGCCTTCAGGTGTATAAGGTTTCAAATTCTCAAAAGTAGGTTGACCATATTTTAAAGTATTCAAGGCCCAGGTGGGTTTCCCTAGGATTTGTAAAATATTCTTAAACGACATTTTTGGAGGCAATGCAAGCCCATTCCGTATATCTCTTGGTCGATACCCAAAAGTAGGAACATCACATAGTAGTACCAGTACCGGACAACCTGCATCTTTTGCTCTACTTAAAATATCATTTCTTACAGAATTTTCTACGGGATTATATAATTGGAACCAAGCCTGGCCATCAGTAAGTCGGCTTGCTTCTTCAATATCCATGGTAGTTACTGTACTCAAAATAAAAGGGATATTGTGTTTATATGCAGCCGAAGCAAGAATTTGAGGGGAATTTGGCCACATAAGACCTTGAAGTCCTACTGGCGAAATACCAAAAGGAGCATCGAATTCCATTCCCAGAACTTTCGTTTTTGTAGAACTATTTCCATAATTGCGCAAATACCTTGGTTGCAACTGCACCTCTCTAATTTCTCTGGTATTGCGACTAATATTTACGTCTTCATTACAGCCTCCATCCAGATATTCAAAAGCAAATGCTGGTACTCTTTCTTTTGCTCTTTGCCGAAGATCTTCTACAGAAGGATACTTAGAATTAAAGGCCATTGTTAATTAATTATAAATGGAACGTGCTTTTTCAAAGAGTAATTTTTCTTTAAAAATTTAGAATTTAATTTTTTGTCTGAAATAGAAAGTGCGGCACCAAGAGCAGAGCCCAGAGACGATTTCGTGGTTCTTAAAGACATATTCCGCAAGTAGTGAGACAGCAACTGTATGTAGACATTATTATCTGTAAAGCCGCCATCTACGTATAACTTGTAATTGCTGGAGTTGCCCTCTATAGTTTTAATACTTTCAGCCTGAACTTTTACCAGCTCGATCATTAAATGATGATAGGCCTGCTCTACATTATAGTAATTGATTATAGTTTCAGAAGGCATATTCTCAGTTTCAAGACTAAACCACCTGAACATAGGTTCAAAATCTTTGGTTATCTCGTAATAAATATCATAATCGAACAAGATCTTTTTATGAAAATCTTTCGGAACCTGGTAATAATCTGAAAGAAATTCAATTTGCTTTTTGAACTCGTTCCCTAAAAATAACCTGGAAGCTTTTACCGCTTTCCCGTTAATACGCATATAATTTATACACCCTTTTTCAACTTCCAATTTAGACAATTTAGAGTCTGAAAAAGGATTGAAAGAGATGCTCCAGGTTCCAGTGGAAACCAGGATGAAATTTTCCCTGATGCTGCGTACATACGGCAAAAGTGCCGCCGAGCTATCATGAATACCTACACCAATTTTTATTCTTTTGCCATTATAGTTCATATTAAAACTGGTTTCCGTAGAAACAATTGGCGGCAGGATCAAGTGTATGTTTTCTTCATAGATCCAGCTATGGTAATCCCTTTTCTTGTAATCCCACATGGCCGTATGACAACCTATACTGGTATATTCACTTATTGGAATTCCCGTGAAAATATAACTGAGATATTGTGGTAAATGCAGCGAGTATTTAATTTTTTTAAAGATTTCTGGCTGCGTTTGCTTGATCCAGTAAAGTTGCATGCCCGAATTAAGCAATCCTGCTTTAGGCGATCCTGTTAATTCCTCAAAATCCTCTTCAGGACCATATTTTTCATAAAATGATTCTATTACTGAAGCGTCTATATCTTTCGTATAATTGTATAAGGGAGTAAGAATTTCATTATTTTCATCTAAATGCACCAAACTGGCTCCATAAGTAGAAAAATTGATGGCAGAGATATCGTATTTTTCGGTTTCAAGAATATCGTTAAAGACCTTTCTCATCCAGTTTTTTAAGGATTCCAGATCTTCTGTAGGATATCCATCTTCGTCTTTAATTTCATCGATCCTGATATATTCCCTGTGAAGTTCCTGAAACTCTTCATCGAAAAGAAAAAATTTCTTGTTCGTTTTTCCGATATCAAAAACAGCCGTTACCTTTCCCTGACTCATGTTGATTATTTTTATAGACCCGTAGCGATTGTTTTATTTCCTCTTTCCAGAATTAGATTTTTACGCACGTTAAAACTGCGATAAGCTTCCAGAGGATTTAAAGGAGCATCTTGCTTTAATCTTGCTGCCTGAAGTATAACTCTTACATCGAAGCGATAAGCATCCTGCAGAATTTCCTGGCATTTTACCACATCATGAGCCAATTGTGCTTCTCTAAGTTCCTTTTGATCTATAAGCAATGCCTTTGTGTAAGCCAGCAGAATAGCTTCTATAGACTGTAGCAGATCCTCCAGAGGGTCTTTGATGTTATGACTGGCATCTATCATCCACGCCAGTTCGGGATTGTTAGGATTATTCTCCATGCCATAAACCAGTTCATTAAAAATAAGGAAAAGGGCATATGGTTTAATAGATCCTACCGTAACATCATCATCCCCGTATTTGCTATCATTAAAATGAAATCCTCCCAATTTGCCTTTATACATTAACGTAGCTACAATTTGCTCGATATTGGTATTTGGCAAATGATGCCCAAGATCTACAAGAGTATAAGCTTTTTCGCCGCAGGCATTAGCTAGCATCAGGGAAGTTCCCCAATCCTGAATGGTTGTGCTGTAAAAATTAGGTTCGTAGGGTTTATATTCAATGAACATTTTCCAATCTTTTGGAAGAGTATCATAAATACCTTTCAAGCTGGTATGAGTATTATCCAAGGCTCGTTGAAAATTTAACTGACCAGGAAAACTAGCGCCATCGGCCAGCCAGACAGTAAGACTTTTAGAACCCAGCTCTTTCCCTATTTTAATGACCTCACGATTATGCTCTACAGCAAAATCTCTTATTTCCTGATCTGAATTGTTTAAGGAACCAAATTTATAGCTCTTTTTAGCATCTTTCTGATCCTGGAATGTATTAGAATTCATAGCATCGAAAGTGATCTCATTGCCTTTGGCAATTTCCTTGATCGCCTCAATATCCTTCGGGATATCCCAGGGAATATGTAAAGATACAGATCCGGCCGATCTTGTAAGCGCATGTAATATTCCAACATCCTGAAGTTTTTGTTCCAGGGAGGAAGGTTCTCCTCCATAAGAGAAACGTCCAAAACGAGTACCTCCTGCGCCCAAAGCCCAGCTAGGAATTGCCACCTGGAAATCGCTTACTTTCTTTACGATCTCTTCTATATCGATCCCTTTTTTCTCCAGCTTATCGGAAACAAAATCGAATTCATTCTGGAATGAATTCTTATATTTCTTGTTATGATCTGAAATATTATTTTTATCAATTTTCATAAATCAGCTTAAAATCAGGTATTAAAAAGGGATCGCCATTTACTGAAAATCCCTTTTTGAATTTAAAAACAAACTATTATCTTACAAAGGCGTTAGCCATTCCTCCATCAACATTTATGGTGTTTCCCGTACTTTTATCTAAAATTCCAACACATGCAAATACTCCATTAGCAATATCTTCCGGAAGAATAATTTCCTGTAAAAGATTTCTTTTCGCGTAATGCTTTGGAAGGTCTTTAACCTCAATCCCATAAGCTTTAGCGCGACCTTCTGCCCATTCACCTTCCCATATTTTACTTCCCACGATCACTCCATCAGGATTTACCGTGTTTACTCGAATATGATCTGGCCCCAATTCAGCAGCAAGTAAACGTGTCATGTGCTGCTGCGCCGCTTTTGCAGTCCCGTAACCAACATTATTTGGGCCTGCAACCAGTCCGTTCTTACTAGCAATATTAACAATATCACCTCCAAGACCTTGTTGTTTCATGATCTCCACTCCTTTTTGAGCTATCAGGAATTGACCTTTTACTAAAATATCCTGAAGCAAGTCCCAATCTTTCTGGGTCGTATCTTCTAAAGATTTAGAAATGGCCAGTCCTGCCGAGTGCACGATAATATCTACTCCACCAAAAGCCAAGTTAGCTTTTTTATAGGCGGCATCTATAGATTCTGCTTTGGTAACGTCACAAAGTGCTCCATGTACCTGGTCGCGTTTATATGTAGCAACCGCTTCCTTTAAATTATCTTTATTAATATCTGTAAGCACTACATTGGCTCCTTCTGCTACTAGTTTATCTGCTATCGCTTTACCAATTCCTCCTCCAGCTCCAGTAACCAGTGCTACTCTACGGGAAAGAGGTTGTTCTGCCGGCATTCTTTGTAATTTGGCTTCTTCTAAAAGCCAGTATTCAATATCAAAGGCTTCCTGTCTTGGCAATGAGGTATATTCTGTAATCGCTTCAGCACCACGCATCACATTGATCGCATTTACGTAGAACTCGCTGGCCACTCGCGCCGTTTGCTTGTTCTTGGCAAAACTGAACATTCCAACACCAGGATAGATAATGATCACCGGATTTGGATCTCTCATCGCCGGGCTATTATCATGCTTACAATTTTCGTAATAGTCTTTATATTCTTTTCTATATTGTTCGAAATCTGGCCTTAATTTTCCTAAAACATTTTCTGTTTTTGAAATGTCTTCAGAAGTCTCCAGGTTTAAGATAAGAGGCTGGATCTTTGTTCTTAAAAAGTGATCTGGACATGATGTTCCCATGGGCGCAAGCCTTTCCAGGTCGTTACTATTAATAAATTGCAATACAGTATCAGAATCTGTAAAATGACCTATCATTTGGTTTTCTGAAGATACCAAACCGCGCAGTAAAGGCATTAAAATTGCTGCTTTATCTTTTCTTTCTTCAGCAGGAAGACTTTCTAATTTTTTCCCCCCGAAAACCTCTCCATTTTCTTTGATCTTACTAGCTATGTATTCTGAAGCAGTTTCAATCACCTCAAGACTGTTCATATAACATTCGTAAGAAGTATCTCCCCAGGTAAAAAGACCGTGGCTACCCAGTACAATCCCGCGTATTCCAGGATTTTCCTCCAAACATTTTTCCAGTTGTAACCCCAGATCAAAACCAGGTCGTTGCCATGGCACCCAACCCATAGTACCCCCCCATATCTTTTTAGTTACTTTTTCGCTGTCTTTAGCAGCAGCCACCGCGATAAGCGCATCTGGATGTAAGTGGTCTATATGTGCGAAAGGTAAGAGTCCGTGTAAGGGGGTATCTATAGAAGGAGCTTTACTGTTCAGGTCATATATACAGTGGTTAAACAAGCCAACCATTCTATCTTCATCAGTAATTCCCTGATATACGTTCTTAAGATCTCGCAATCTTTTGGTATATAGTCCGGCAATTCCTTCCCTGGTTAAAGTACCGATATCTCCTCCGGAGCCTTTTACCCACATAACCTCAACATCTTCATTGGTTAGCGGATCTTTTTCAGTGGTTTTACAACTCGTGTTTCCTCCTCCAAAATTCGTGATCCTCAAATCTGCACCCAGAATATTGGATCTATATAAAAATAAGGCCACCTGATCATCTCCTAATGAAGCAGCTTTTTGCTCGTCCCATAGATAGTCTACATACTTAAAAGTTTTTTCCATGATAATTTTTAAAGATTAGCATTTTAATCAAATTTAGGTTTAATTGATATAGAGGCTATCCTGTAGTGTACTGTTCAGGGAAAGTTTTGATATTAAGACTTAATCCCTGAAATAATTAATTAATTTTATAAACTTTTAGCAATTATCGATCAAGAGTATGTTCCCATTAGATATCAAAATCAACGAAGATTCCAGAATTCCAAAATATAAGCAAATCGTAGATTCTATAATTTCCGATATCTCTCATGGAAATATTAAGGTAGGAGAGAAAATACCCTCTATTAATGAACTTAGTGAACATTTACTTCTTTCCAGAGATACGGTGGAAAAAGCTTATCGGCTATTAAAAGAGAAAAAGGTCATCGTCTCGGTAAAAGGAAAAGGATTTTATACCTCTAAAACCGACCTAATTTCCAGGGTGAACATTTTATTCATGGTGAATAAACCGAGTGTTTATAAAATGATCATCTATAATTCTTTTGTAGATGCCCTAGGAGTGAATGCTCATGTAGACATGTTTATTTATCATTGTGATGAATCTTTGTTTCTAAAAACCATGGAAAGAAACATGGGTGCCTATGATTATTACGTAATCATGCCTCATTTTAGAGATGAAAACTCTCATCACGTAACTTTCACACCTTCAGTTCTGGATACTTTAAAAAAAATCCCTACAGATAGTCTCATCATGCTGGATAACGTGAAGGATATGTTGAATACTGAATTTAGCTCCATATACCAGGATTTTAAACAGGACATTTTCAATGCACTTACCGAAGGATTGGAAAAGATCAAAAAATACGACAAAGTGATCTTAGTGTATCCAGAGAAATCTGCCAATCCATATCCCCGTAGAATACGCACCGGCTTCATAAAATTTTGTGTAGAAAACAATTTCGATTATGAGATCCTGCATGAAATCTATGACGATATGGAGTTACAAAGCAAAGATGTGTATGTCACCATACAGGAAAGAGATCTCGTGAACTTGGTTCGCCAAACCAGGAAAAAGAAGCTGATTCTGGGCAAAGACATTGGTATTATATCTTACAATGAAACTCCATTAAAAGAACTCCTGGGAATTTCGGTAATTAGTACAGATTTTAAAACTATGGGGGAATCTGCTGCCTATATGATCCTGAAAAATAAAAAGGAAAATGTAAAAAATGTCTTCAATTATATTGAACGAAATTCAGTTTAAAAAGTGAACTCATAACAGTACAGGATACACTTACTATAAAGCTTTACTAGTTTAGTTACTAAATTAACTCTTAGTACTTATAGATCCCGGCGCCTCCGATATCTAAAGATAGTTCGTTTAGCCTGAAAGATTTTGGAGCTACCAAACCTTATTCTGAAAAAGTACGCCATTTAAATCACCATTAATACTATGGCTGCGAACCACTCGAAATATCTTCTTCAAATAATATGTTTATGTTTTCTGGGCTCTCAAATCTATGCTCAGGAAAGTAAAAAAATATATCTCTCTGGTAAAGATTCTGAAACCGACACTATAATATGGGACTTCAAGGTTACCGATGGCCAGAACAGCGGAAAATGGAGTAAAATAGAAGTGCCTTCAAACTGGGAAATAAAGGGTTTTGGGACGTATACCTACGGCCGCTGGTATAAGGAATTGGAACAGGAAGAACCCAGCAAAGAAGAAGGATTTTATAAATATGAATTCCAAGCTCCAAAAGTATATGATGGCCAACGCGTGATCATCAAATTTGGCGGGGTAATGACAGATACTGAAGTAAAAGTGAATGGTCAACTTGCTGGAGAAATACACCAGGGGGGATTTTATGAATTTCAGTACGATATCACCAATCTTATTAAATATGATTCAGAAAATCTTTTAGAAGTACATGTTTGGAAACATTCTGCCAATCCTACCGTAAATAATGCGGAACGTAAAGCAGACTGGTGGCTTTTTGGAGGAATTTACCGTCCCGTTTGGCTGGAGATCACTCCAGAAACTCATATAAGTCATGTTGCGGTAGCTCCGGAAATGGATGGTTCTTTAAAAGCCAATCTACTGCTGAAGAATATTCCGAAGAATACCGAACTAAAAGTTAGTCTTCAACCAATTGGAAATGATGCATCCTATAAATCTTTCAGCTTTCCTGTAGTCGAAGCATCTGAAGAAACTATTCTTGAATCAAAATGGGAGAATATAAAACCATGGAACCCTGAAGATCCAAATCTTTATGATCTTAAATTAAGTTTGATAAAGGGGAATAAAGTACTCCATGAAGTAACCGAACGTATTGGCTTTCGAAGTATTGATTTTAGAAAGAAAGATGGCATATATGTAAATGGTAAAAAAATTATCATGAAGGGGGTTAACCGCCACACCATCTGGCCGGAATCTGGCCGAAGCACCAGTAAACGCATAAGCATCATGGATGTAAATCTTATTAAGGATATGAATATGAATGCAGTACGTTTTCATTATCCTCCAGACAATCACTTCCTGCAAGCCTGTGATTCCCTGGGATTATTTGTTTTAGATGAACTAGCCGGCTGGCAAAATCCTTATGACACCTCAACCGGTAAAAAACTGATCAAAGAAATGGTACAGCGAGATGTGAATCATCCATCGGTTATTATCTGGGACCAGGGAAATGAAGGTGGCTGGAACGAAGAACTGGATACCGTTTTTTCTGAATATGATCCTCAAAACCGAATCGTTATTCATCCCTGGGCTGACTTTAACGGTTGGGACACACACCACTACCCTACTTATCTTACCGGAGTACATAGGTTTGGCAATGGTGAGAATGTTTTCTTTCCTACCGAATTCATGCATGGTACTTATGACAATGGCCATGGTGCCGGACTTGCCGATTTTTGGGAACGTTATACTAAAAGCCCGTTGTTTGCCGGTGGATTTCTTTGGGTTTTTAATGATGAGGCAGTTAGACGCACAGATTGGGATGGCGATCAAATCTATGATTCTAAAGGCTCTCTCGCACCCGATGGAATATTGGGACCACACCGTGAAAAAGAAGGCAGCTTCTATACCATAAAAGAGGTTTGGGCCCCGGTTCAGTTTCAACCAAAAGAAATCAATAAAAGCTTTGACTGTAGTTTCCTTATTACTAATACATATCTCTTCACCAATTTAGAGGAGATCCTCATGGAATACAAAGTAAAAAAGGCCGGAATAAATTCTTTTTATGAGCAGGATGATGTAGCCATTATCTATTCTGGAAAAATTGATGTTCCTAGTATTGAGCCCGGTGAAACACGAAAAATCAACATTCCGGTAAAAGACGAATTCTTCAGCGGAGACTGGATCGAAATTACCGGAACAGACAAGCATGGCCGGGAGATCTATACCTGGACCTGGCCTATTCATAAAGCGGCATTTTTTGCCGAAAAATTTCTTCAGAAAAAAGAATCGGCAACTGAAGCGACGGTAGAAAAGAATAAAAACGAGATCAAACTTTCCGGCGGCGAAATAACAGTGATCCTGGATGCTGAAAATGGCGAAATCATTCATATTGAAAACACTGTAAATGAGATCGCATTTCTAAATGGTCCGCGTCCTGTTGGCATGAAAGCCGCAGTGGAGAAAGTTGAAATAAAAAATAAGGACGGTAATGCCATTGCTTTGGTAAGCTATGCCGGTGGGATCCATACGATAAAATGGACCATGTTTCCCGATGGAAGGTTAAAAATGGAAATGACCGCCTTAAAAAATGCCGGCACAAGTAGTGGTTTTGACGGTGCCTTTTATGAAGGTGAAATCAATAAGTTCGGGATCACTTTTGATTTTCCGGAAGAGGAGGTAGAAGGTATCAAATGGTTTGGAAAAGGTCCATATCATGTCTGGAAGAACAGGCTGCAGGGGACCGAATATAATATTTGGGAAAAAGATTATAACAATACCATTACGGGTGAAAGTTTTGAAAACCTTATCTATCCTGAATTTAAAGGCTACCACGCCAATCTTCTAGCGGCTAAAATTCTTGCTGGAGAAAACAGCTTCAGGATCTTCAGTGAATCTGATAAACTGTTTTTAAGACTTTTCACTCCTGCAGAACCAAAAAATGCATTCCCCGGAGCACATGCGCAACCTGAATTTCCAGAAGGTAACATTTCTTTTATGTACGAGATCCCCGCGATGAGAGCTTTCAAACCTCTTTCACACCAGGGGCCCAGCAGCCAGCCTACCAATATCAGGATTAAAAAAGGAGATGACGGTATTACCATGAACCTATGGTTCGATTTTAGAAATTTTCAGAGTAATTAAATATTTCAAATGAAAACATTCAATTATTTGATCGTACTAACATTCTCGCTTTTTATGATCAGCTGCGAGGAAAGTGATTCAGGAGAAAAACCTACAGTTTATATGGTTGGCGATTCCACCGTAAAAAATGGCCAGGGTGATGGAGCCGGTGGCCTTTGGGGATGGGGTGATTCCCTCGGCCAGTTTCTGGACACCACTAAAGTTAACGTGCAAAATCATGCACTTGGCGGCACCAGTAGCCGAACCTTTCAGGACAAAGGGCTATGGGAACCAGTTAAAGATAGTTTAAAAAAGGGAGATTACGTATTAATCCAGTTTGGACACAATGATGCCGGGCCCATAAATGATAATTTTAGGGCACGTGGGACTATTAATGGAACTGGTGAGGAAAGCGAAGAAATAGATAATATTCTTACGGGAAAACACGAGACCGTGCATAGTTATGGCTGGTATATTCGAAAACTTGTAAAAGAAACCAAAGAGAAAGGGGCGATTCCAATCATCATGTCGCCTATTCCGCGAAATGACTGGGAAAACGGCAAAGTTCCAAGGAATGCAACTACTTATGGTGGCTGGGCAAAACAGGTGGCTGAAGAGGAAGATGCTTACTTCATCGATCTGAATGAAAAAATGGCTTCTCAAATGGAAGAAAAAGGCGAACAAAACATCACCGGAACTTATTTCTATGACAGAGATCACACCCACACTTCAGCAAAAGGAGCGGTGATGGCTGCATCTCTAATTATCGAAGGCTTAAAAGAATCTGGTAGTTCACTGAAAAAATATCTCCTGGAAGATCCTGAAATTCAAACCCCTACAAAGAAAGACGTATATCTTATTGGTGATTCTACAGTAGCAAATAACAACGATACTTTAGTGGGCTGGGGAGTTCCAATGGATAAATACTTCGATACTACCCGCGTGAATGTGTACAATAAAGCTCGCGGTGGCAGAAGCATTCGTAGCTTTAGAGGAGAAGGTCTCTGGGATGAGGTTTTGAAGGATCTGGATAAAGGTGATTTTTTATTAATACAATTCGGGCATAACGATGGCGGTGAAGTGGACCAGCCTAAATATCGCGGGTCTCTAAAAGGAATGGGAGATGAAACACAAACAGTTGAATTTAAAAAAGATAGTACTGAGGTGGTGCACACATATGGCTGGTATATGAAAAAATATATCACTGAAACAAAAGCTAAAGGGGCCACGCCCATTGTTCTAAGTATGATCCCGAGAAATATCTGGCATGCTGAAAAAGTAATGCAAAATGGGCGAAAGAAGCTGTAGCTATCGCGGGCGGGCATTTTATAGACCTCAACGATTCTATTGCCAGGAGATATGAGCAAATCGGCCGGCAGGAGGTTAAAAATCTTTTCCCGCAGGATCATACGCACACCAATATGGAAGGTGCTGAATTAAATGCCTTAATAGTGGCAAAATCGCTGTACGGTTTAAAACAAAGTGAACTACGAGATTATATCTTTTTCCCAAAAGAATAAATCTCCAATTATATAGTTCGGAATAAATAAAAAACGCTTATTCCGAATTGTTCTGAACTGCATCCCGTGCTCCAAAATCTCCGGTCGTTTTCCTGAAAATTTTCTGGTCCTCGAGGAATTCAGAATCTTTTAAATGGATATTTTCAGAATTTTTCAATCTTAAGATTGGAGCGTTTCCAGCTCTTTGCGCATCTAGGTTATAAAGTTCTGCATCCCGTACATCTTCAAAAATAAGAGCTGGTCTAACCTCTTCTCCTAAATGATAGATATTGATGTTATGCATTTCAACATTTTCAACATGGCGTAAGAAAAAACCATAAGAAGGCATTATTCCCATTTTTGCCGGTTCCGGATAAGTTTTTATATGTTCGGGAACCACTTTTTGAATCTGTGTTTTTACTGAATCCAGAGGTTTATACCATATATTAATATTACTGAATCTTACATTTTTAATATTGTGACCGGGAATTCCGCCAACAATACTGGAAAAATGGGAATCGGCATTATAAACGTTAATGTTACTGATATTCACTCTTCTCAATTCCCCCGGTTCTACACCTTCTGGTCCGCGCATTCTCCCCGCAAGTCGCAAAAAGAACGGAGAGTTAGTTGTGTTACGCATAGTGATGTTGCTTATTGTAACATCTTCCAATAAACCGCCATCCACAGTTTCCAGTGCCAGACCACGGGAACGGTCAAAAACACAGTTACTGATAGTTATATTTTTAAATCCTCCATTGGATTCTGTTCCAAATTTTATCCTACCAGTAGGACCTTCCTGATCGGGAACCAAATGTCCCTCTTCCGTTTTAAAAGTACCATCTATAAGAGTACCCACATCATAGCCAGAAACCTGACAATTCGTGATAGTAACATTTTCTGTAGGCCTGGCATAACCCAAGGCGAAAGAACTTTTCAGGCAGATGGCGTCATCGTTTGGAGAATTCACTGTACAATTGGAAATCCTAACATTTTTACAGGAGTCTATGTCTATCCCATCCCTGTTGGTATCTATCTTTAAATTATCAATGGTAAAATTATCTACTCCTGTAGCCAGAATTCCGAAATGGCCTCCCTTGATAATGGTAAAATCTTTTAGAATTACATTCGTACAAAGTTTGAGGGCGATGGCCTTATTTCCTCCACCTTGCCACATGAGATTCCCTGCAGGAATACCTTTCTCATCCCATTGTTCATGATCATAAAAGCCCCTGCTTAAGTTTTCTCCCAGGATAGTTCCCGGCCCAGAGATAGTAACATTATCCAGGTTCTCTCCCCAAATCAGGCTGTTTCGCCAGTAGCTGTGCCCATAATCCTGGTATTCATTCCCAGCACCTTTACCCGGCGCATCATAACTTCCGCCATCATTCTTTCCTGCTGCCTTTAGAATAGAACCAGCTTCCAGGAAGAGATGAATATTACTTTTAAGCCGAATGGAATAACTAAGATATGTGCCTGTAGGAAAGTAAACCATTCCTCCACCTTTTTTTGCAGCTGCTGTAATAGCTTTATTAATCGCCTCTGTATCTAACGTAGTCCCATCACCGGCAGCACCGAAATCTTTGATATTATACCTTTCAGTAGCGGTACTAATCGCCGATATAAGCAGAAATAAAAGGCAGAAACAGTATTTTTTAAGGTAATTAGGCATTGTACTATTTATTCTTTTTACATATTATTAAAACTTATGGGTATGAAATTCCGGTAAAACCCCCGGAAATCATCTTGCAAGAAAAATTTGTGTTCGATATTTTTTTACTCCATATGAAAAACCTCTTTCAATGGCTTCTCAACGGGTGAATTATCTGGGTTGGTTTCCATAATATCAGCCATATAATCCCACCATTTTCGCAGAATAGGTTCTACGGTAAGATGATCAACGTTCGCATCATCCTTCAATTTCTGAACGGCAAAAAGCGACATCGTTTCTTCATCTAAAAAGATGCTATAGTCGTAAACTCCTCTTTCTGAAAGTAACTTACTCAATTCAGGCCAGATTTCATCATGTCTCTTTTTATATTCTTCTTCAAAACCCGGAAGGAGTTTCATTTTAAAAGCTTTGGATCCCATTTTTAATATTAAATTTTATTCGGATATGTTCTTTGCAGCCAATCTGCCGGTACGGGAACAATTACAATATTCATGGAACGTCCATCTTCTGAAAGCATGGCCGATTGAATTTGAATTTTAGTACCATCGGGCTTAAAGCTTGGATGAAGGTGATCTGCCGCCGTTTGTTTATGTCCGGTAGTTAGCATTTTCATTTCTCTGCTATTCCTGTCTATGAGGTACAGGCTTCTGGAAAAGTCGTCGCCCACTGCCCAGCGCCCGTCTGGGGAACCGTGTACATGCCAGAGTCCGCTTCCACTGGAAGTCTGTCCCGCAATGATCATTTCCCTGGTTCTAAGATTCACTATAGCCAGACCGGTTGGTTTTTCCCTGGTTCCTGAAGGGCCCCAACTGGTTTCCTGGCCAGGATTTTCAGGATCTCTAATTCCGGTACTTGTAGTAGCTTCTTCAAGAGGCTGTTTTTCAATATCAATATCTCTGTGCCCCATGATAGCCATCGCTACTTCATCTTTCGAGATCACGGCTTCATGAGTTACCCATTCATAATCGGCTTCAGGATAGAGCGGACGCAAACCGCTGCCATCTTCCATTACCGTCCAGGTTCTTTGCGGGGATTTGCCCCCTGTTTCCCACGAGAACATTATTTCTCCCGGGTTCCAGAGATTGGACTGAATATGTCCTACCTGGAACGGAACAGAGACCACGTGTTTAATTTCTCCGGTTTTGATATTCATTTTAGCGATACCTCCCGGGCCGGCGCCCATATTCCGTGGTCCGAAATTACCTTTAACTTCTATTCCGGCATTCAGGTGCTTTGCAGCTTCCTCTTTACCAACCCTGAAATACACCCATTCTTCTCCTGCATCTAAAGCCATATCTCCCCCTGCTTCCATAGCTTCGGGAGTCGTGCCACAGCTTCTTTGATATTCTTCTGCAGGTTTCATTGTTCCTGCTGCACTATCGGCAAAGAGTTTAGCGAGATCGGTCTCAACAATTTCAAGCGCTCCATTCCTTTGATCTCCTGTAGCATTCCCTGCCACTTTCCGCATATAGTAAAGCTTCATAGATCGCTGGGCGATATTCAGCATCCCGGTGTAACCTCCTTCAGTAACTTGGACCAGCTCCCCGGTTTTTTCATTTACCGCCATGGCTTCTCCTTTTACCCGGTTAGATCTGAAAATAAGCCATTCTCCATCAGCGGTCCATTGCGGATGCGTAGGATAGATCTTAGAATCTCCAACCGGTGTACTTGTTAAAAAGATTAATTCAGTTCCGGTCACCGTATCCTTCACCACTTTTCGCTCGGATGGAAAACGTTTTCCAATTTGTGCTGATACCGGTAAAATTGTAATTACTGAAATTATTGCAATAACAGCAAAACTGGATTTAATTTTCATTTTTATCGAATTTTACGAGTGTAAGATTTGTTCTGCAATTGGAAAATTCTCTAATTCTTCAACTGAAAATCATTTGTTTTAATTCAGGTTCTTTTGTCCAGACAAATTTAAAAGTTTACAGTTTGTAAATATCCTCTCTTAATGATGAAATATTAAGGACGAAAATTTCAATTTAAAGCTTTTTAATTCAGATAAATCCTATACTATGAACATTTAAATATTACTGAGTTATTTTTGAACTTTAAGTTGAAGAGAACTATCATTGATCTCAAAATCATCATTCTTCAGCATCATGATCATTTCAGCTCCGGCAAGTAGTACAGGTCCATATCCATGAGCTGCATATTTATTGATAGGTCTATAATAGTAGAAAGCGGGATCGAAGCCCATTCCAGTACCTACGCAGGTTCCTTCTACCTGGCCCTGACCATTGACTTTATTCGCCACCGCATTCCAGGCAAGGATAGCCACCGGTGCATAAGACATCTTATCTATATACCCCCGATTGATCGCCCGTGTGATAGAGTATGCGTAGATCGCGGTAGCAGAAGTTTCCAGGTAAGAATCATTTCTATCGATCAACTGGTGCCAGAAGCCTGTTCCGTCCTGATATTTAACCAATCCACGTATATGTGCCCGCAACTGGGCTAGAACATCATTATAACCTGGATGATCCTTTGGTAATACTTCCAGCAATTCTACCATTGCCATTACGGCCCAGCCATTTGCTCTGGCCCAGTGGTACTGAGGTCTGTATTCCATAGCTTCTACCCAGCCGTGCATATATAAGCCATTTTCCTTATCGAACATTCTTTCAGAAAATTGATTTACCTGCTTTACCGCATCATCAAAATATTTTGTTTCTCCGGTAAGATCTCCCATTTGAGCCAGGGCAGGAACTGACATGAATAAATCATCCAGCCATAATGTGTTATCCTGCGGCCTGTTTCTGGCTAGAGTTCCATCCTGAAATCTATACTGGTCATTACTAATATAATCTATGAAATTCTCGATCACAGGGCGTGCATCTGCATTCAAACCTTTTTTCTCTGCTTTGATCATTGCAGCACAAATTGCACCTGCATCATCCAAAGCTCCAGGATGTAAAACAGAATGCACGGGAGATTTGTCATACGACTTTCCCCGGTGCTCACCGGCCAGATCTGCAATGAGCTTCAGCCTGGAATTAGTATATTCTTCAAAATAATCTTCCCCTGTTGCTTCTGAAGCCAGAAGCATACCCGCATAGGTCACTCCCCACTCGTAACTGGTAAGACGGAAAGAGGCCGGAGCAAAAGCAATATTTTCATCCAGGTTCTTAATTTTTTTGATCGCCGAACTGTCTTTGGTGCTTATAATCGCCGCAGGTGTAGAATCATCCAGAAAAGTATAAACCCTATCCAGAACTTCCTTTACTTCAGCTATCTCAGGTGCTTCATAAGGAGTAGGATAATTAGGTTTAAGAAGGTGCAAAGGAGTGGTAGCATCGTTGATTTGCGCGAAAGCACTTTGCGCACCAAAACATACACAAATGAGACAAAAGAGAACAGTAGGCTTATAATTCATTTTGAATAGTTTATATAATTGAAAACGTCATCAATTTAAAGATAGATTTTCTACCAGGTATCCCGCTCTGTCCTGTCCAGGTATTACTTTAAGACCACATCCCAGACCTTTGATCTCCTGGACTTACCATCTGGACCAGAGATCTCCAGGATCACAACATATTTCCCTCCCTTGGAATAAGTGTGTACAGGATCTTTGTCTTCGGAAGTTTTACCGTCGCCGAAATCCCACTTCCAGGTATTCACCCTTCCTATAGATCCATCTGAAAAGCTCACTTTACGTTCATCCATATTCAGAATTTTATAAGACCAGTCGGCCTTTAGCTTTTCCTGATATTCCTTTTCCAAAGGCATCAGTTTAAACGGAAGCGCGTAGGAGGCATTTCCATACATTGTATGCTCTTTTGAAAGGTTCCAAAATCCGTTATTAGATTTTTTATCGACATTATCATAATCTATAATTGCCCAGGAGAGACCTATATTTTTGTTTTCCTCTAAAATTGAGGCAACAGCTCGGGAAGGATCATTGCCGGCATAATCAAAAGGGGTAATCCAGAATTCAAGAATAAGCTTACCTTTTTCTCCGGGCTCAAAATCATAGGAATAGGAAGCGTTGGCATACGGAAGTTCCTTTATCCATGGCTGGCTGCCCCAAACCATGGTCCAGTCTTTCTCCTTCGCCGGAGTGAAAATATGGTAATTTTGCGCATGAACACCGTGAAAAGAAAAGAAGGCATCCAGGGTATCAATATTTTTATTGGGATGAAAACGATCAATAAATGGCCCTCCGGACTGATCCCCATCTACGATCACTTCGAAAGTGTCATTATGTAAACCTGGCGAGGCGAAATCCCAGTAATCATCGTAAGCTTCATACAGAAAGTAGAGCCTGTTCATTCCTTTCACCCAGCCTACTTTTACATGTACTGCCAGATTTGAAGAATCTATTGCCGTATGCTTTCCACTATCTTCCCATAAATCCTGCATTCCTACCGAATAACTATCTGGTACAATACTCCAATCTGATTTATCGCCATTTATCATTGGGATTTTATCAGCAGGAAACTGGAAGATCTTAAAACTTCTGTTATCCTGTGACCAGCAACTGTTTGTAAATAAAACTACCAATAGTATAAATAGATCTTTGAGAAGATTCTTATACTTTAAATTTAATTGCCTCCCCATAGTACGTTTAATTTGATTTTCCATGTAATGAATAGACCCTGAATTCATCAATTTCCTGATGCGATTGTACAGTTCTAAATCCAAAATAGCCCTTTGTTAGAGGCTTTGTATCGCTATATGAGAATAATTCGGTACCATCTACAAATAGCTTAGTGATACCTTCTGAAACCAGGATTTGAATAAAATAGGTTTTATTGGGTTCAAGCAGATATTCCTTATCTGTAAGATCATAAATAAGTTCCCGTTCTCCATTTCCCAGGTACTTTCTAAATCTTGTGGTGGTATTCCTGTTACCGCCTATGCCCGCATAATACATCTGCAGAGGATCATATTCTGCAAAAGAACCGGAACGACTAAAAATATCAGGATTATGAGGGTCGTTAGCCATCCAGAACTGGTTAAGATCAGACAACCGATCGTTCTCACCACCTTTCATTACAACTCTTCTTTTATACTGAATCAGTACATTCTTCTTGTCTATCATTTCCTTAAACCAGACCGTGGATCCCCCGCCAACATCGATGATCATTTTACCATTTTTAGTATAAACTTCTGAAGTTCCTACCGGTTCTTTTTCCACTACCCATTTATCCAGTCCATTTTTAAAAGAATCTTCAAACAGAAGCTCCTTTTGCTCAAATTCAATATCATTTAACTTAATTTCGGCCGGGACCTTACAGGAAAGTAAGCAGCAAAAAACAAGAAAAAATAATACTTGCAGTTTCAGACAAGGCATGCTTAATTCACGGTTATTTCTACTTCTGCAGAGATTTGCTTGGCGGCCCGGACTACATAATTCTTAAAGAATTCAGCATCAGCAAACCTTTGCTCCTGGCTTAATTCCCAACCGGCAATCACATAATAACTAACCGGTTCACTATTCTTAATCTTCAATTTCGCCAGGAAAGAATCTGTAAGTTTCCCTGTTTTAGGCGCTTCCATATATCCATCATAAACTTCCCGCGGAAGTATGAGCGCAAGACCCAGGATCCATTCCCGTTCGTAGGTTTGATGGTCATGCGTGATCAAGGCCACCCAATCTTCATTTATTTCAATTTCCTGCAAAGGATTCTGATTATTAATATTCACGAGACCTACAGCCAGTTTTTCATTTCCCTGTAGTCCGTAAACTTCCACTGTATTCATAAATCCGTATATACCGGGCCAGATAGCAGTAGTTTCCTTAACATTATAAGAATTGCCACCTGCCCGCCAATCCCGATAATTATAAGATAATACCGATCTTACCGGGCCTTCTTCCTGTATTCTGAATTCGGTTCTTTCCACATTACTTACGGTGTCTGTTACAAGAGCCCCTAATCTTTGAACGGTGTCATTAACAATTAAACCAAAACCACCCACTCCTACGGAGTTTCCAACAGCAAGAATATCCCGTCCCCAATCTTCCATAACGTGATAATTATCTTCTACGGCAGCTTCTTTATTTATCCCAACATCTTCCGGTGAAATGCCAGAGATCTTTTTTCCGAAGACATCTTTAGAATACCTGCCATCCAGATACTGGCGAAAACCAACCTTATCATTTTCCCAACTGGGACCATCGGTCTGGTACTTCTGAAATCCTTGTTTCGCCGGCATTTCATTTTTACTCAGCACTTCTTCAGTTGCAGGTTTTACCGGATCTTCTTCGGTTTCCCTTTTCCCAAAACGCACATTCGTTCGCTTAGTGTAATTAGGGATCTTGTGCTCCTCAATCCAGTCCAGTTTTAATTTCTTGGATTCATTAGGTGCAAAATTGGCTACCAGGAATATTTCATCCCAAACTCCATCATTGTTAATATCAGAAACCTGTAAGGGATATATTTCGCTACCTGAAGTTAATACCGGATATTTTGAAGAATCCGTGATTTTAAGTCGGGATTTCTCTATTTGCACCGGCTTATCAAAAAGTGAATCTGAAGAAGTGTTTTTCAGGACTATTTCTTCAGAAGGCTTCGCTTCATTTTTTTTACATTGAACAGTAAGTAGTGAAACTAAAGAAATTGCTGCGATAACTGATCTTTTCATATTAATTGCATTATGAGTTCACACTAATTTTTATCGTTATTCTCAAAGCGAGGGTGATCATTGGGAATTTGATCTCCTGCCAGTTCTAAAAGCTCTATGGCATTTAAGGACCATTGCGCCGTATTATTTGTAGAAACTCCCTGCACTTCCTCAACAGGTTCAAGACTCCCCGGTTCATTATAAATAGTGGTATTAAAATTTGTGTAACCACCCCACGGATTGTCCTCTAAAAAAGTGCTCCAGGCTCTTTGGGCATATTTTTCATCTCCTGTTTGGCTGTAGTAATAAGCGGCAAGCCTGGAATACCAGGGTCCTACGTCGCCTAATTTTTCTTCGCGATCAAATTCTGCCTTAACTTCTTCTACCGGAGCACCATATATTTTACTGAACTGGAACCATAACTTGTTCCATTGTTTATTATCCAGCAAGGGAGTTAACTCAAAAGCCACTTCAGGACCTCCCATCAATACCGATAAGTGTGACTCACCAATATGATCTGGTGCTAACTGATACATTTTCAAACTTTTTGGATCATAACCAAAGGCACCCTCCTTCCCTGAGAAAAATCCATAAGGCATTTTGGAAAAGCTTTTTACTCCCGTTAGGATCCTCTTTTTATATTTATCATCTCCAGTACGTTCCCACTCGGTCATCCAGTTACCTACAAGCGCAAACCAGTCTGGACCCACCCTGGCGTGAGTTGGATATTTACTTTTGTCCAAAATAAGACGCAAGGGATCCAATCCCCCTATTGCCGTATTCGAGGCTTCTACAGATTCTCGCATTAGATCACCGGTACGCTCATCTGTGGTGAGGTAATAATAAAATCTTCCAAGGGCTGCCTGGGCTATACGTACTTCTTTAGCACCGCCGCCCCAATGCAGCACATTATGCCGGGATCCTAGACCTTTAAAAGGTCCATCATGGTAAACATCTACTTCTCCGGTATGTCTTGTCATAGCCTCAGCCATTCGAAAAACCTCCTCATTACCAGTTCTAAGGTATTGATACCAGAGCCACATATTTGGCATCAATTCAGTATTATCCCAGGCGTAGCCTCCAATATCATATTTCCATTCATGGCGGTCTTCATCATAACCATGCATTATATCTCCATAATCCCAGAAGCCATACCAGTTACGCTGTTCTACCTGTGCCTGGTAATAATTAAAGGATTTTTGAAGCTGATCTTCAAGCCACACCTTCCCTTTTGAAGAACGATCTGGTAAGCTCCAGGCTCCAAAAACCGGGATATTATGAATATATTCTGCGCTTGCACTAAGTAAAGGTGGCTTATTTCCTAGTGTTGCTATGTTATTCAATCTTTCTAGGGAAGGAACTTCTGAAGTTGCAAACAGCAAGATCTCACTGGTGCGCGCTATTCCTTCCGGGGTACTGTGACCGGGTTGAGCATCTTCATAACTTGCTCTCAGGGAATGCCCCCATGCAAGCGTATCATAAGGTCTTAGATCCATGGCCGGACCTTCGGGAGACCAAAGCCATGCCTTAATTTCAGCCTTATCAGTCTTTAAATTTTTCACTTCCAGTGCGCTCGGGTATGACTCCCAGAAATTACGGATAGTTACTGCAAGACCTCCGGAAACATCCCCGGCGAAAACAAGTCCGCGTGATCTGTTTCCAGCCCCCGCATCTATCCAAGAGCTTTGATCATTCGTTCTTTTCTGAATAATGAATCCGTCGGCGTTATGCTGCAACAATTTAAAATCATTCCATGAGGCCCAGTGATCCAGCAAAAATTGTTTATTATCAGAAAATTCACTTCTATCAGGTAATCTTTTCCCTAGAAGCTGCCTCTCATACAAATTCGTACTATCCTTATATAATTTAATCCTGCCATTCACAGGTTGGGCGGGCTCGTCCCAGAAAGCTCCATTTTCTCCTGAAAAGCGTACATGGCGGTTGTGAACTTCTTCCTTCATAGGCAATTCAAAGCTCACTCCAAGCCCGCGGATAAAATCTTTATACTGATCTCCATCATAGACAATAGTATGTACCATTTTTACTGATTCCATTCCTGCGTAGAAATACAGTCTCACTATAAACGGAAGCCAGGATTCACCATCTTCACTGGTATGCATTCCTTCAATCTTAAAAACAGCCCTAACCGGTCCATTTTGTTCCATGGTAACTTTTGAAATATTTCCTATGTACTTCTTAAGTGCAGGTGGAACCCCAACTTCAACATCAGGTCCTTCCTGTTTGATACAGATTAAACGACCTCCAGAACTAACCGGTTTATCATTTACTGCTATAGATTCAATGATCTTTTCGCCTTGCTTCGGAATTATAATTTCTGAAACTCCAGTATTTATTTGAAATATTTCAGAATTTTCTCTAATCTGGATGGTATTTTTCATTGAAGCATTCGACTTTTTAACAACACCAAGACTTAGTTTACTGGTCCCTGATTCCATGACAGAAGCAAAACCTGCCCATTTTATGGATCCATCGGGCCAGTATGCGAGTTGCCAGGATTGCACTGGGAATTCAACTCCTTTAGAATTTCTTAGAGTAAAAGCATCATCAGGCTGCACTTGTCCCATGGAAAATGGAACTCCCCAACTCACCCCTGTTTGGATAGGTGGAGCCTTATCGCCCAGCCATTTAAGATCTACTGAAGAAGTCTCCTGGGCTGACAAGTTAGCAGTACCCGAAAATATGAGAAACACCAGAACATATTGTAGTTGTACAATGGGATAAATTAGATTTTTCATGCCACAGGGTTTGGAAAAGTGAATATTGAAAATTTATTTAGTATTATCGGGCCGGAAAGGCATCAGCATTATATCATTATCAGTAAAATAACTTGAATTAAACAGTACCCACTTCCCATCAGGGCTAACCGACTGATGCATATGGGCTTCACTGGTAAAAGGACTTTTACTAAGCAGCCTGTGCCCCTGGGTGAGCAACTTCACGTCTGTACTGTCTAAAGCATTTATCCTGTACAACCGCCCGTCAAAAGTATCTCCCGCGATCCATTTCCCATCCTTGCTGGCATTAACATGCCAATATCCACCACCATCTGCCTGACCGTGATATTGAAGTTTATTTGTTCTTAGGTTCAGAGAGAAAATACCAGTTTTATTTTTTTGCAAACGGTCCAGATGTCCCATGACGTTGAATAAAATATGATCTGGTCCCATAAAAACTTCATGAGTTACCCAATCTGTATCCGATTCTTCAAATACTGGTCGATTATTTACGTCACCATTATCCTTAACTGTTAAATACCACATCCTTTGAGGAGAATCTCCTCCGGTTTCCCAACAATACATTACTTCTCCAGAGACGTATGGATTGGCCTGCAGATGTCCTATACGGAAAGGGACTTCTTTTAGCTTTTCTGTTTTTCCAGACTTAAATTCGGTACTGTAGATAGCAGAAGTTCTTTCATCTATTTTTGCTGAATAGAAAACCCTGGTTTCTTTAGCATCCAGGCCTATTCCTGATGGACCAATACTGTCTGGGATTTTAGCCAGAATCTTTTCATAATTTTCAGGTTCATTTACCGCATCTTTTTCACTGTCTTTTAAAAGACGATCGAGATCCAGTTCTACAATGTTATTATCTCTCATGAAATAAGCCTTTCCACTATTCCATCCTAAGTGGAAGTTCCTTCCACTATCTCCTGTGGTGATCTGTACGATCTCATAATTTTCCATGGATACTGCATAATATTGCCTACCTTTTCCTTCCTGCGCAGTACGATTAGAGGAGAATATAATATACTTACCATCAGCAGTCCATTGAGGATGCGTTTGGTACATTTTTGAGCTATTGTGCCTTGATGTAGTAAGGGCATTAACGTTAATTCCGGTCACTTTATCGGGATAAGTGAAATTTTCAGAAGGGAAACGTTGTCCAAAAATATCTTCTCCAGCCATGTCAAACGTGTGATCAACATCAGATCTTGAAGAATAATCCTTCCCTTCAATCACCTGGCAATAGGAGAACTGGGTAAATCCAAGAACAATAACACCAAGACTTACGAGCATTAACCCTTTGAAGGTTTTATACTTTTTACTTACTGATTTTTTATTTTTCATATTTATAATTTTGAAACAAAAAAGGGCCTTTAAAAAACGGCCCTTTTTCACAATCCAACTAAACTATATAAAAACTAATTCAATTATTAATAACCGGGATTCTGCTGTAAATTCGGGTTAGCATTAAGAGCTGACTGTGGTATAGGATACATGGTTCTAAAAGGCTCAGAAGCAGGTTTCCATTCCCAGGCGTCAGTAAACTTCCCAAATCTTATTAAATCCCTTCTTCGGGTCATTTCAAAAGCCAACTCGCGATTCCTTTCCTCAAGAATATCTTCTAAGGTAATAGAGGTGAAAGGCTCTGCATTGCTTCGTTCCCGAACCATATTAACATAGTCCTTGGCTCCTTCAAGGTCTCCCTGTCTTGCCATTGCTTCTGCTTTTATTAATAGAATATCTGCGTAGCGAATAAAAGCGATGTCATTACCTGCATTTCCTCCCTGGGTATTAGGATCAAGTTGCCATTTTATCCATTTTAAACCTGCATTCATAGGCTGACTTCTAATACCGGTAGCCGGGATTATTTCGTAAGGCACAGGGCCTTCACTGGAAACTCCGGGAACATAAAGAGCTGAATTATTATCTGGCACGATCCTTTCTACCATCACGGTTTCTCCATTTCGAGGATCAATGAGAGGGCCATAACCAATAAATACATCCTTTCTTATATCCTCATCGGTATAGGCATTATAAATAGAAGGTCGGGTTGCAAAACCATTTTGCGGGGTATAAGGCAATCCAAATAAACCACCCGAGATACCAGGAAGAACTTTTTGAACTAATGGATGCCCTATTCCACCGGCGACATCCGGCGAATAAACAGCTCCAAAAATAAATTCAGCATTATTTTGGTTATCTGGCACAAAGTTGTCGAAGAAATTAGGTAAAAGACTATAATTTCCAGAATTAATTACCTTATCTGCATACTCTTCAGCTTCATCATTCATCGCGGTTCCGGTATAAACTTCGGCATTCAAGTAAATCGTAGCCAGTAACGACCATGCTGCTTCCTTAGTTATTCTACCATAATAATCACTTCCAGCTTCCGATTTTGACGGAAGAACTTCAGCAGCAGCTTTTAGCTCAGAGGTTACAAATTCAAAGACTTCAAGGCGAGAATTTTGTGTAGGCAGATTGAGCGGGTCAACTTTAGGTTCAGTAAATATTGGCACATTTCCAAATAAGTCCATAAGGAAGAAATAGGCATATGCTCTTAGAGACCTCAATTCTCCAATTGGACCGGTTACATCTAAATTAGAACCCTCCAGTGAGTTTAAAAGAGCATTAGTCTGCCCTACGGTTCTAAAGAAAGTATCCCAGGTGCCCCCAATATAAGCATGGTCTGGATTCCAGTCATGTTCCATTAATTGCCAGAAATTATCTCCTCCCCACCAGCCCTGGATCTTGGCCTGGACTACCACTTGATCTGCAGATAACTCTAAGGTACGATATTCAACACCCATCCCAGTGATTCCCGCGAAGTTCCTGTAAATACCGGAGAGTGATGAGAGTACCTGGAAATCATTAGAATAAAATGTCTCAGGTGTATAGATTGAATAGGTCTCTTCTTCCAGCGAACAGGAACCCAGTACGAGCATGACCATGGCTCCCATGATTAGTTTTATCCTAAATTTTATATCAATTGTTTTCATAATCACTTCTTTATTTTATTAAAATGTTACACTGCCTCCTATTAAGAATGTAGTAGGTCTTGGATAAGCCAGGTAGTCTACTCCAAAGGCCCTGGTATTCACTTCAGGATCATAACCAGAGTAATCTGTTATCACGAAAAGATTTTTACCGGTAATATAGATTCTAGCTTTTTTTAATAATGCGAGATTCTCTGTATTAAAAGTATAACCCACACTCATATTATCTAACCGAAGATAACTTCCATCTTCTAACCACCTAGATGAATACTCTGCTTGTTCCTCTCTGCTGGTTCCATTAGTAAGAGCAGATTCCAGCACATTTAATCCCGGAGCCGAAACCGGGTAAGAAAATTCGGCAGCAGTATTATTATAAATATCATTTCCCAGTACACCTCGAAGATTGATCGCAGCATCAAATTGCTTAAATCTAAAATTATTATTAAAGCCGTATACTACATCAGGATTAGCATCACCTATTACAAGAAGATCTGCCTGCCCATCATTATCTTCGTCAAGGAAAGTTTCCATTCCCTCGGCATCGAGCCCTGTAAATTTTCTACCGTAAAATGAACCAATTGGCAAGCCCGGGCGAATTATTTGAATACCTGTCTGGAAGCCAACCACTCCCGATCCATCTACCGTTCTTATTTCATCGCGTTGAAAGTTTTCGTTTGAAAGACTTTTTACTTCGTTCTTATTGGTAGAAAAGTTAAGGTTTGATGTCCAGCTAAAGTCATCACTGCTAAATATATCGCCGGTAATACCAAATTCAAAACCTTTATTTTCAACAGCCCCTACGTTTGCCCATTGCGAGGTAACCACAGAAGGTGCAGCAGTGGAAAAATTCAATAATAGATTATCCGTTTGTTTCTGGTAATAATCAATAGTTCCTGTAAGTCTTTGATCAAAAATTCCAAAATCAACCCCAATATTAAACTGGCTTGTTTCTTCCCACTGCAAATCAGGATTTGCATAGTTAGTAGGCAATACACTGGGTACGGCCTGTCCTCCAAAAACATATACACTAGAACCACTAATAGACAGTTGCTCCCTATATAGATTATTCGGAATCTCCTGGTTACCGGTAATTCCATACCCAAGTCTAAATTTCAGGTTACTAATTTCACTGCCTTCCATAAAATCTTCATTGGAAATATTATATGCGAAGGCTCCCGATGGAAAAGTTCCCCACCTATTATTTTCTCCAAACCTGCTGGATCCATCTCTTCGCAGGGTAAAAGTTAAAAGGTACCTGTCTTTAAGCTTATAATTAATTCTACCATAATAAGAAGCCAACCTGTTTGCTTCTTTGAAAGATGTATTGGCCAGGGTATTACCAGACTGGATTAAATTCCATTTGGTAGCCGTAGAAACAAACTGGTTCGCCTGAGTAAAGGTATTTTCATTTTGAAATCTCTGGAAGGAATACCCTACCAACATACTGAGATAATTATCTTCATTGATCTGCTTATCATAATTAAGAGTCGTTTCTATAAGTGCAGTGGTATTTTTAAACTTGCTTATCGAGGCACGACCTCCTTCAGATTCGGCAGAAGGATGTGTTTCTGGTGCCAAAGTATAGCGATCTACTCTTTCATTGGAATACCCTAGATTTAAACCAAAGGTCAAACTTTCAAGAAGATCAAATTTAACATCAGTATTTCCTATGAAATAGTCGGTTTGATTAAGGTCTTCTACTTCCACCCACGAAACCGGATTGATTCTTAGCTCTCCAACCTGATAGAAGCTTCCATCATCATTGTAAACAGGCAATGTTGGGGCCCAGCGTAAAGCATCCTTCAGAATATTACCTCCTTCATTATTTATACTGGAAGATATTGCTACTTTGTCATCCTCTAAATTGGCATAGGTCATGTTTATTCCAATTCTTAAGCGGTCATCCAGAGCTCTATGTGTACCGTTAAACCTACCGGTATATTTTTTCAATTCATTGGAAAGGATAACCCCCTCTTGTGAGGTATAACCAAATGAAGCTCGAAATTTTGTGGTTTTAGAACCTCCTGAGAAAGAAAGGTTATGATTTTGAGAGAATGCCGATCTGAATATTTCCTCCTGCCAATTGGTATTCGCACCAAGGTCTGGATAAGGTTCATTTATGCTTTCGGCATATTCCCGGTATTGAGCTGCCGAGAGAAATGGCAGGGTTTCCCTAACGTTTGCTATTCCAAAATAATTATCATAAGTAATTGTTTCACCTAATCCTTCTTTATTTTTAGTGGTAATTATAATTACTCCATTAGCTCCTCTGGATCCATAAATGGCAGTTGCAGAGGCATCCTTAAGCACATCGATACTTTGAATATCTGCTGGATTAATAATATTCAAAGGGTTGGCCACCTCATTAGAAAAGGCAGTAGTCCCTCCCTGGGATCCTAATTGAACCGAATTATTTGCACTACCAAATTGTAAAGGCACCCCGTCTACAACATATAATGGATTATTACCCGCAGAGATAGAACTTATCCCTCTAATTCTTACAGTGGAAGCTGCACCGGGCTGACCGCTATTCTGAACGATATTCACCCCAGTGACTTTACCCTGTAAAATTTGTTCTGGCGCAACTGGAGGGGCATCTTGAATACTTTCCGCGCTAATGGAGGAAATGGCACCGGTAACATCACTTCGCTTTTGTGTACCATACCCAATAACCACTACTTCATCAAGAGAACCACCATCACTTAGTGTAACGTCTATGTTAGACCTTTTATTAACCGCCTCTTCTTTAGACTGAAACCCTATAAATGAATACACCAGTACCTGATCTGCATCTTCCTCAAGTACTATAGAATAAATTCCATCAAAATCTGTAACCACTCCATTCGAAGTTCCTTTCTGAATAATATTCACCCCGGGTATTGGCATACCATCAGACGATGTCACCTTCCCGGTTACCGGGTTTTGCTGTGCATAACTATTCAGAAAAAAGACCATGGTAAATAGAAATACCGCTGTCTGAAAAGAAAATTTTTTTTGTTCCATAATTTAATGTTTAGTTAACCTTTCCAGTATTATCACTCATTTTTAATCGGATTCGATTTCCGGAAGAAGATCACTGAGTTTTTATGATCAGAATCCTTGTAAGCCCTTTTTTCAATCGATTACATTAAAAATTATTCAAATCTATAGTTTCAAATATATTTAATGCTACCCTGTAAGGTATCCTGTACTGTACTGGATAAATCTTAAATTTTTTACTTTTTTGATGATTTAAACATGAATTTTTTAAGAAAAATTTAGTTTAGAATGAATTATTTTAAACTTTCTCAGTTTTCCAAGCCTACGTTCACTTCTTCCGCATCTTGTTTAAACTGGTCCTGAAGCAATTTTTGAAGCTCACTAACTAATTCTGGTTCATCTACAAATTTTTCATCACTTTCTTCTGGATCTTTTTCGAGATTATAAAGTTCCAATTCCGAAGAATCATTTAAATACCTAGTTCTAATAAGTTTCCAGGAATTTTTGATGATACTTTCCTGCAAATGTCCTCTTACATATATAAAATCATTAGTATTTTTATTTTCAGCAATAGCATTCCACATATTCCTGCCTTCTACATAGGGGACATTTTTATTTGTTCCCGCAACGTTCAAAATAGATGGCATAATGTCTATAACAGATATATAATTATTATTGGTTCCGGGTGAGAGTTTATTTTTCCAGTAGACTATTGCCGGAACTCTAATTCCCCCTTCATAGTTAGACATTTTAAATCCTCTAAAGGGATAGTTACTTCCCAGTGTAGCATTAGGTCCATATTTACCGTTATACTGTGTATTTGGATACCAGCTCTCCTGGGCACCATTGTCGCTCATGAAAATTATTATCGTATTATCTGCTATACCTGTTTCGCCGATCACTTTAAGAATTTCTCCTATGGAATGGTCCATATGAGTCATCGCGGCAGCATAGTCTAATCGTGAACTGTCTAAAATCACGTCGCGATACATTTCTTTCCACTTCTCTGGCTCCTGCAAAGGAATATGTGGCGCACTATAAGCCAATTGTAAGAAGAAAGGTATGCTGTCTGCACTTTTTTGTTGTATATACTTCATTGCGGCCTTACCTAAAAGATCGGTCACATGACCCTCTTCATCTATAAAACTCCCATTTTCGTGCCAGCTGGAATCCCCATTTTTATATGTATGGGCATATTGATCTATCTGCCCATGTAAAAATCCATAAGAGTAATCGAAACCATAAGCTCCAGGGCCACTTTCCGGCCTAAGACCTAAATGCCATTTTCCTAACAGGGCTGTGACATATCCCTCACCTTTTAAAACCTTTGGCAAAGTGTGAATGGTATCTGCCAGTGAAATTTCGCTTTTACCGCTAATTGGCGCAACGATCCCCATTCGGCTTGCCGGTATCCCGGTTAATAAGCTTGCTCTGGATGGAGAGCAGGTTGGATATGCATAAAAATGATTTAACTGAATCCCGTTTATTGCAAGGCTGTCAATATTAGGAGTTTTAATTTCTGAACCGTGGTAACCCACATCGTTCCAACCTGCATCATCCGCAATGATCAAAATAATATTAGGCCTGGAATTGCTAGAAATATTTTCAGCATCTGTCAAAGAATTTTTACATCCTAATAATCCAAACAAGATGGCCAAAATTGCCAGATTTATTACTGAACCAGATTTTGTTAAAGACACCTTCATTCCTGCAGCTATTATTTTAAATAGATAAAATTCACAATAAATTGATATAGCTCAAACTTAATCTACCCTTCCCCTTACTGCATCCTGTACTTTACTGCTGCTCAAATTATAAACCTTATCAGCCTTAGCGACAGGACGGCACAGGATAGACAGATTTGGTTTTTAAATTAATTTTCTGTCCTTGATGACGTTTTACTTAAACCATATTTTTGAGCTCAGGGAAGGTTATTTTAGCCTTATCAATATCTACTGAAAATAAATTTCATTTCTAATAAAGCCTAAATATTGATTCTTCTATGAATATTAAAAACTTTCCGAAAAAGTTTATTTTCCTGTTACATCTCAGCTTGTTTTGTTTTCCAAACTCATATGCGCAGCAACATGTAAGTGATCAAACTTCTGAAAATTTAAATCTTTCTAAGCCTTGGACTCGCTGGTGGTGGATGGGTAATGCCGTAGATAAGGAAAACATAAGAACGAATCTTATTGCTCTTGATAGCGCAGGGATTGGCGGGGTTGAGATCACACCCATCTATGGTGTTAAAGGGGAAGAAGCAAATTTTTTAGACCATTTATCCCCGGGATGGCTGGAAATTGTAGATTATACCATTGAATTGGCAGACAGTCTTGAGATGGGAGTGGACATGGTCCTTGGAACTGGCTGGCCATATGGCGGGCCACAGGTAGAAAGAGAATATGCTGCTACAAAACTTGTGGTGAGAAAATATGAATTGGAAAAAGGCAGGCGTATAAAACAAAAAATTATTCCTGATACTACTAAAGAGAAACAACCTGCAGATCTTTTGTATGTACTGGCCTACGGCAATGAAGGCTCATATAAAGACCTCTCTTCAATATTAAATAATGATGATCATCTTAACTGGAAAGCAAAAAAAGAGAATTTCGTTATATACGCCGTGTTTGCAGGTAAAACCGGACAAAAAGTAAAAAGAGCGGCTCCTGGTGGTCAGGGTTTTACATTAGATCACTATTCCAGCGAGGCTTTGCGGGATTACATTGAGCCTTATGATGAGGCTTTTAAGCATTTGGATAATAAGCCAAGGGCAGTATTTAATGACAGTTACGAAGTATATGGTACAGATTTCACTCCTCAATTCTTTGAGGAATTTAATAATAGGCGGGGATATGATCTTAAGCCATTCTTGCCTTTGCTCATTAGTGAAGAAAAAAATAATGAAAAAGCAAGCCGGGTAAGGAGTGATTATCGCCAGACCATATCAGAATTGTTGCTTTACAATTTTGAAGAAGATTGGACAGAATGGGCACACAGCAAAAAGTTAAAAACCCGACTGCAGGCTCACGGTTCACCCGGTAACCTCATTGACCTTTATGCCGGAGCAGATATTCCCGAGTGTGAAACGTTTGGATCCATGCCTTTTGATATTCCAGGACTTCGGAGAGAAGCGAACAATATCCGGGAGGGGGATGCAGACCCGGTAATGTTAAAATTCTCATCCTCTGCAGCACATATATCAGGCAAACCATTAACATCCTCCGAGAGTTTCACCTGGTTACGTGACCATTTTAAAACCGCCCTATCGCAAACTAAACCTGAAACGGAAGAATTACTATTAAACGGGATAAACCATATCTTCTTTCACGGTACTACTTATTCTCCCGAAAGGGCCAAATGGCCGGGATGGAAGTTTTATGCCTCTGTTAATTTTTCCCCGGTAAATACAATATGGGAAGATGCACCGGCAATGCTTTCTTTTCTAACTAATTGCCAGACCCTGCTTCAATCTGGAAAACCAGATAACGAGTTACTGCTTTACTGGCCGATTTTTGATGTTTGGGATGATTATTTAGATGGTTCGCTCTTTTTCCAATTTAAAATCCATTCCCTAAATGAATGGTTATATGGAAGGGACTTCTATACCACCGCCACAGATTTGATGAAAAAGGGTTATAGCCTGGATTTTATTTCTGATGATTTTATAAAGAAGGCCACCGTGAAAAATGGTAAAATTCAACTTCCGGGAGGTAGTTATAAAAGTATTGTAGTTCCGGACTCAGATAAGATGCCCCTGGAAACTATACAAAAACTGCTTCAGTTAAAAAAAGAAGGAGGAAGTATTATTTTTAAAGGCATTCCGGAGTCTATACCTGGACTTTTTCAATTCGAATCAAAAAACAAAGAACTTAAACAACTCATCAGCTCCAATCAAAACCTGACGAGACCTGATACAGATATTGTTTCAACCCTGAAAAAAATAAATATTTATCCTGAAACCCTTGTAGAGACAGGCTTAAAATTTATTAGAAGGAAAAAGGACGGCCAGACAATCTATTTTGTTGTTAATCATACTTTAAAAGCTTTTGACGGATACCTTCCGCTAAATGTAAATTCAGAAGTGGTTGCAATTTTTAATCCAGAAACCGGCGAAAAAGGCCTGGCTGAATTGCAAGAACTGAAAAACGGAATTAGTGTAAGAGCTAAAATCTTGCCTGGCGAATCTATTTTTCTTATAACAGATCCTGCGGAAGATCTGGTAGAATGGCCATATTATGAAACATTGGCAATAAAATATGAGATTGATAATTCCTGGAATATCGAGTTCTTAAAAGGAGGGCCTGAATTGCCTGAGAATTCTAGGATGGATGAGCCCGAATCCTGGGTTGAACTAAGCGAAACAGCTGAAGCCTTTTCAGGAACAGCAGCCTACACTTCGAAATTTGAAAAACCGAACTCAAATGCAGATGCATGGATTCTTGAGCTTGGAGATGTTCGTGAAAGTGCTAAAGTATGGATTAATGAAAAATTTATAGGAACGGCCTGGTCTAATCCATTTCAGCTTAGAATAGATGAATTAAAACCGGGAGAGAACAGCATTCGTGTTGAGGTCACTAATCTTGCTGCAAACCGCATCAGAAATCTGGAGCAAAGAGGTAAAGAATGGAAGATTTTTTATGAAATAAATATGGTAGATAAGGATTATAAAAAATTTGATGCAACTAAATGGTCTCCTACTCCCTCAGGATTGTTAGGACCAGTAACCTTAACTCCTCTCATTAAACAGAATTAATATTTGAACATGAATGCAAAATCATTTTTAGTTTTTACCTTTTTATTGAGTTTTTACAGCATTATTGCACAGGAAAGTTTTGACCGTACACAAGTTTTAAAACAAATGCAACTGGCCAATAATTATTTTATGCAAAAATGGCCTGATGTAGGCAAAACAATCATTACCAATAAAGAGCGTCCCAGCCACATCTGGACCCGTGCCGTTTACTACGAAGGCTTAATGGCGCTTCATGAAATTTATCCCAAAGAGGTGTATTACCAGTATGCATTAGATTGGGCAAATTTTCATGACTGGGGCTTCCGTAGTGGTAACGAAACCAGAAATGCCGATGACTACTGTGCGGCGCAAACCTATATTGATCTTTATAATCTGGAACCTGATTCAGAAAAGCTGAAAAATACCAGGGCTTGTATGCAGAAATTCCTACATACCTCACAAAATGGCGACTGGAACTGGATAGACGCCATCCAAATGGGAATGCCAATTTTTTCTAAAATGGGAGTTCTGGAAAAGGATTCTCGTTACTTCCAGAAGATGTATGAAATGTATATGTACACCCGTAATAAGGAAGGCGAAAACGGATTGTTCAATGAAGAAGACGGATTATGGTGGCGTGATGCCGATTTTGACCCACCCTATACCGAGCCTAATGGTGAAGATAGTTATTGGAGCCGTGGAAATGGCTGGGTAGCCGGTGCTCTGGCCAGGGTACTTTCAATCATCCCTGAAGATGCACCTCACAGAGACCAGTATATCCATGATCTGAGAACAATGGCTGAGGCCCTTACTGAAGTTCAGCGTGAAGATGGATTTTGGAACGTTAGTTTGCACGATGAAAATCATTTTGGCGGACCGGAGTTATCAGGAACCGCATTGTTTGTTTATGCTATGGCTTATGGTGTAAATAATGATCTCCTGGACAAAGGAAAATATCTACCCGTGATTGAAAAAGGCTGGAAGGCAATGACAGAAAAGGGTCTTCATGACAACGGTTTTTTGGGCTATCTCCAATCAACTGGAAAAGAACCAAAAGATGGACAGCCACTATCTTACGATAAAGCTCCTGATTTTGAAGATTATGGTATAGGATGTTTCCTGCTCGCAGGAAGCGAAGTTTATAAATTGGAAAACGGCTTTGACTAAGACATATATTTAATAAAAGATTATTAATCCTGGTAATAATCCTGTTTCAGTGTGAACTTTTTTTTGCTTAGGATAAAGTTTTGCCAGTGTGGCCCGATCAAATTCCGGGAGGAATAGTAAACGAGAATTACTAGGAGCAACCTGTAATGAGAAATGGAAAGCTAACCGGCACCAGTAAGGTTACCAAAACTGAAATAAGTATTTTTTCTCCTGAAAACCCCAATGGAACCACTGTACTGATTCTACCAGGCGGCGAATATGGTCATCTGGCTATTGAAAAGAAGGATTTAAAGTGGCTAGATAGCTCACTGTGGGGTAACCGGGATTGTTCTAAAGTACCGTCTGCAGCGATGAAATCATGGAAAACAAAGAGAACGGGCCCTTGCAGGATGCACAAGAAGCCATGCGAATAATCCGGCGAAATGCTGAAAAATGGAATCTCAATTAGGATTAGATTGGAGTTATGGGATTTTCGGCAGGAGGTCATCTTGCTGCCACACTTTCAACAAAATTCGATCTTCAAATTTATGAAACTGATCAAATAAGCGCTCGACCCAATTTTTCCGCTCTTATTTATCCCGTGATTTCCTTGGATGAGGATATCACACATATGGGATTCAGAAATAATCTCCTTGGAGAAAACGCATCTGATGAGCAGGTTAATGCATTCTCAAATGAGCTGAATGTTTCATCCAACACACCTCCAGTTTTTCTCGTACACGCTAACGATGATCATGCGGTGCCTGTTCAAAACAGTATTCGCTATTTCAGGTTATTAAAAATGAGTGAATGGCCATTTACTTCTCAGCAAGTATATTACCATAAAAGACACTTAATCAATAGAGTAAATTCAGTTCTTGTATATTATGCTTTAATTATTTTATATTTAATACTTGCTTGAAAAATAAAATGGCTTCGGAGTATTCATTTGTCTTCATTTTCTTCTTCCATGTTGAAAAACTAGACTCAAAGGTTCCGAGATTAAGAGGTTCTCGATCCATAAGTAAGCTTTCATTAAGCATTGAAAAAAACCTATCTTTCTTTTCGCCTTCAAATACTTGGATTCCATTTCGAATTAAACAATGAAAAAGGCAAAATAGCGTTCTATAACACGGCATTTTGTCCCTAACAGCTTTAAATTTGAAGTCAATTTTTTGAGAAACTTTATATCCTGAAATCAATAAATTGAAATCCTATATTTCTTCCTGATCTATTTTAAGCTCCTCATAATTGATTTTATTAAAATCTATCTTATTAAATTGAAACTCGTATGAGCGTGACTTAATTTTTCCTCTACTCTGTTTATATCCAGTAATCAAAACTGTAGAAATAAATATCCCTGCAAATACTACAATTAAATTCTTAATTCTATCGGGAGATTCAGGATAGAAAAAATGAATTTTGTAAAGAGAGAATAGAAGTCGCAAGAATAAATAAAATTAAAAAAACTCCAATTTTACTGTATTTATTTTTCTCTGGAGATTTTAAAGAGTTCGCTTTGATAACCTCTAATCTGGTAAATCCATTTGCGAAAATGGTAACTAATTTCTTCATGGTTGTAGATTTTGGAGATAATAAATGTAACCAAAAGAAAATTAGCTTATTGTACCTATGTTGTGCCCGCCAAAAATAAAAAAGCCCTGCATCTCTGCAAGGCTTATCTTTAAAAGTGGTCCCACTTGGGCTCGAACCAAGGACCACCTGATTATGAGTCAGGTGCTCTAACCAACTGAGCTATGGGACCTGATACTTTGCGTATCGGGACGGCAAATTTAGATAATTGCCCATTACAGACCAAAGAAAAAAATGCTATTCTTTATCCTGGCATAATTCTACCAACACGCCGTTTGCATCTTTCGGATGCATGAAAGCCACCAGCTTATTATCGGCACCCGGCTTGGGAATTTCATTCAGCAATCGGAAACCTTCATTCTGTAATCTTTCAATTTCAGCCTGTATATCATCTACTCCGAACGCAATGTGATGAATGCCTTCCCCTCGTTTGGAAATGAATTTGGAAATCGGGCTGTCTTCAGTAGTGCCAGCCAGTAATTCAATTTTACTCTCGCCAACCTTAAAAAAAGAAGTGATCACACCTTCACTTTCCACCGCTTCCGTTTTATAATGTTCGGCTCCCATTACTTTCCGGTATGTCTCATTGGCTGCTTCCAGGTCTTTCACTGCAATACCTATATGTTCTATTTTTTTCATCATTCCAACTTAATTGCATAACAAATATCCATAATTAAAGCTATTTTCAGCAATAGCGTAAATGACATTTAAAAATTTTACTTTTGTAGCATGGAAACAAACAGACAAAAGAAGATTGGCGGATTGCTGCAAAAAGATCTTGCAGATATCCTGCAGAATTTGCTGAGAGATAGTGGGAAGAACGGGATTCTGATTTCAGTTTCCAAAGTTCGTGTTACCACAGATCTTTCCATCGCAAAAGCTTATTTGAGCATTTTCCCATCGAAACATGCCGAGGAAACGCTGGAACAGATCCAGGAAAACAAATCGGCTATCAAGCACGAAATGGCCCAGCGCACCAAGCACCAGCTTCGTAAAATGCCCGATCTGAACTTTTATATCGATGATTCCCTGGAATATATTGATGGAATTGAGCGTTCTTTAAAAGGAGAAGAAAACCCGATCGAAAACCCGGATTTACTTCAGAAGCGCAAAAAGTCATAATTTGAGGTTTCCGCTCTACATCGCCAAGCGATACCTTTTCACCAAAAGCAAGAGCAACGCCATCAACATCATCACCGTCATCGCGGCTATTGGTGTTTTTGCTGGCGCTTTTTCGCTTTTTATTGTTTTGAGCGGATTTTCCGGACTGCGTGACTTCAGCCTGTCTTTTTCCAATGAATTTGATCCTGACCTGAAGGCTTTTCCTGATAGCGGGAAGGTGTTGAAAATTTCCGAAAAACAGCAAAAAAAGCTTTCTGAGATTCAGGATATTGAAGCCTACACGAAAGTGATCGAGGAACGGGTGTTCCTGGATTTCCGAAATAAAAACCACACCGCTTTTATCAAAGGGGTGGATACGAATTACCGCCATGTGAACCAGATCGACAGTGCGATCGTTTACGGAAACTGGCTTACGAATTCGGAACCGCAGGTAGTTCTGGGCAACGGGATCTCCAGGCAGCTTGATGTAAGTATTTACAATTACCAGAATTTACTGAAGATCATGGTGCCAAAACCCGGAAAAGGCCAGATCACCATGACCAATATCCAGAACGCTTTCAGCACGAAACATGTGATCGTGTGCGGGTTGTATAGTGTCAACGAGGAACTGGACGACAAGTATATTTTCTCGAAAATGGAACTGGCGCGAGACCTTCTGAATATGGAAGATGACGAATATTCGGCTATAGAATTCAAGCTGAAGGAAGGTGCTGATACCGATCAGGTTTCCGAAGAAATCAGTAATATTTTCGATGGAAAAGTAATGATCAAAACCCGAACGGAACTGAATGACGCGCTCAATAAAATGCTGAATTCAGAAAACCTGTTTGTTTACCTTATTTTCACGCTTGTACTTACTATTGCATTGTTTAATGTGGTAGGATCGATCATCGTGATGATCCTGGATAAGCGGGAAAACATCAAAACACTCCATAGCCTGGGCGCAACGCCAAGCCAGATCAAAAATATCTTCTTTATGCAAGGAATGCTAATGACCTGCTTAGGCGGCTTGATTGGCCTTGTGGTAGCGATCATCCTTATCATTCTGCAAATGAACTTTGACCTGGTGATGATCACTCCAAGCCTGCCATATCCTGTAGAAATGAAAGCGGAAAATATCCTGATTGTGATCGTAACGATCTTCGTTCTTGGGCTCATTGCTTCCTACATCGCTGCGGGAAGAAGTCAAAAAGCGCTCGGTTAATTACGCAAATTCGTAATCGGCGAAATCTCTTTCCACCTCATCAAAAGCTTTAAAAACGTCTACGGAATCATCGCTGGTCACCATTTTGGTTCGGTATTCCTTGAAGTGCGGAATTCCTTTAAAATAATTGGTGTAATGGCGACGGGTTTCAAATACCCCAAGTTTCTCACCTTTCCAGTCGATAGCCATTTGTAAATGCCTTCTAGCGGCATCTAAGCGTTCTTTCATGGTTGGAGCAGGAAGATGTTCACCAGTCTCAAAATAATGCTTTACTTCTCTGAAAAACCACGGATAACCAATGCTGGCACGACCGATCATCGCACCATCCAGGCCGTAATCGTCGCGCATCAGTTTTGCCTTTTCAGGAGAATCAACATCGCCATTTCCAAAAACCGGGATGTGCATTCTTGGATTATTCTTTACTTCAGCGATAGGCCCCCAGTTAGCTTCTCCTTTATACATTTGGGCACGGGTACGCCCATGAATGGAAATCGCCTGGCAACCTACATCCTGTAACCTTTCAGCAACTTCAAGAATTTTAATGGAATCGTGGTCCCAACCCAATCTTGTCTTTACAGTAACCGGCAATTTGGTGTGCTTGACCATCGCTTCGGTTAGAGAAACCATCAGGTCAATATCTTTCAGAATTCCGGCGCCGGCTCCTTTGGAAACCACTTTTTTAACCGGGCAACCAAAATTGATATCGATAATATCCGGTCCCGATTTTTCCACGATTTCAACCGATTGTAACATCGATTCCAGGTTTGCCCCGAAGATCTGGATCCCTACCGGGCGTTCCTTTTCATAAATATCCAGCTTCATGGTGCTCTTCGCCGCATCGCGAATCAATCCTTCCGAAGAAATAAATTCGGTATACACCACATCGGCGCCCTGCTCCTTACACAATGCGCGAAAAGGCGGGTCACTCACATCTTCCATCGGTGCTAAAAGCAACGGGAAGTCTCCTACATCTATATTTCCAATTTTTGCCACAACCAGTTTGTTTGAGGTTGCAAAATTACAGAAATACTTGATAAGTAAAAATCAGGGATTTAAGCGATCTCTTTCTGCCTCGTTAATCGTGCGCTCATTATCGTCCAGGCGGAAGTTTCCGAAGTTGTATTTGAAACCAATTTTCACGTTTCTGTTTTCAATAAAGCTGAAGTAACTATTACTTTGATTCAGATAATCTGAAGTGAGCCTGGTATTCGTAGAATTGAAAATATCATTGAAATCCAGCGTTAGCACCGCACGATTGTTCCATAATGTTTTACGAACTCCAACTGAAACAGTCGTCATCGGCTCCATTTTATAAGAGCCAACCAGGTAATTACTCAAATGCTGCGCAAACATATTTCCCTCCCAGGTACCATCCTGAGACAGGGTAAAAATATTATAAACATAAGCCTGGATTCCTTCCACATCCCTGGTCACTTCCACATTGCCACTTTCAAGTGCCTGGAACGTGTTTTCCTCGTGAAATAAGGATGTAAACATTTGTGCATACCACCAATTGGTGATCGACCGGCTATGAAAAATATCCACTCCGTAGGATTTGCTGTTGATCAAATTCTGGCTCACCGTTCTCAGGGTCAGATTCTGATTATCCTGGAAAACAAGATTTTCCGGGGTTTTCCCATTATCACGATAATAGAAATCGAAGAAATACGAGTTCTTCAGCGTATAATTCAAATTGAAATTGTTGCTGATGGAAGCGATCAAATTTGGGTTCCCGGCGTTGTAATTCGTTTCATTCAGAAAATAGCGGAAAGGATTCAGGCTTTCATATCTAGGCCGCTGAATTCTTCGGCTGTAATCAAGCGTAAAACTGTGATCGTCTGCAGCTCGATATTGCAAATAGGCCGTTGGGAATAACTGGAAATATTCGCGATTGATCACCTGGTCGAGCACCAGCGATTCGCCACGCCTGTCGGTATATTCCCCGCGAAGTCCAAGCTTACCGCTCCACTTCTCCCAGTCATGCGATAAACTGGTATACAACGCGTAAATATTTTCAGAATAAATAAAATGATCGGAAAGATTTACATACAAATTACCCTGAATTTCGTCGGCATCCATATAATCGATCTGACTATCAGATTCGATTCCTGAAAATTTCGCGCCGGTTTCCAGAGCCGAACCTCCAAGGGTCGTAGTATAATCTATCTGCCCTGTGAAAATATCGATATTCTGAGTAGCATCGGTATTAAAATCTATGGAATTCAGCAAATTTCCAGAAGGATCGTAGTAATTCGAGTTCACATACTGCTCGCGATCCTGTTGGAATTTGGTGTAATGTGTCTTGACCGAAAGATTGGCGCCATTCTCAAAGTTGGTATCATATCCAAGATTCAACGCGATGTTATCCTGATCGGTAAAAACTTCAGAATCGGTAAGCAAAATCGAATCCAGTTGTCGTTGAGAATCTTTCATTTCGGTCCTCACCGAATTATCAAACTCGGTATTCGGCGTGAAATTCGCGTTTACTGAAAAATTCAGTTTACTATTTTCACTGATCTGGTAATCTAAAATTGCATTGGCATTGTGAGCCTGGCTGTTTGTTTCCCGGGTAAAATCGGTATCCCATCGGGAATACAGCTGCCCGTTACGCATAAAATTGATATAGCTGTCATCATTTTTATACTGTTTCTTAGGGCTGAAAGAATAATTGGCAAAAACATCCAGCTTCTCTCCCTGGAAATAATGGCTGGTTCCAAGCTGGAATTTTGGATAGATCGCCTGTGTATAATTCCCTTCCAGGCTTCCTTTATATCCTGCGGAAATTGCTTTGGAAGTCGTAATATTCAAAATGGCGCCACCTTCAGCATCGTATTTCGCCGGCGGATTCGTAATGATCTCGATCGCTTTAATGTTTTCTGCGGAATAGCTTTCCAGCAGCGTTTTAAGTTCTGAAGCTGATAAATGGATCTTATTCCCATTCAGGTAAACCTGTACAGCAGAGTTCCGAACCATCAAATTTCCCTGATTATCGATCACTCCAGGCGCTTTTCGCAGCACATCCCAGGTGTTGCCACTGGAAAGATTGGAGTTTTCCACATCAAAAACGATGCGGTCTACCTCGCGGGTGATCTTCGGTTTACGCGCATTGATGGTTACTTCATCGAGGGCGTCGCTGGAATACTTCAGCTGAAAATTCTTCAATTTGGTATTTCCATCAACCTCCAGCGCTTTTAAATAATCTTCAAAACCGATGAACGAAACCTTGATCACATATTTTCCGTCTTCGATGTTCTCCAGCAGGAAATCACCATTTTCTTCGGAAACAACACCTTTGATCACGCTGGTCGAATCTTCAGCCAGCAAGATCACGTTCGCATAGGCCACAGGATTTTTCTCCTGGTCACGCAATGAACCTTCAACCCGGTTCTGGGCGTTCAAAAAAGAGCAAAAAATTAGGGAAAAAAGTAAGAAAACGTACTTAATATTCATGGATGGTTTTAGTCTAATTCAGCAAATCAAGCACAAATATAGAATTAATTGAAAATCTGCCAAGCAAAATTTCAATCCTATACAACTGATAACTAAATCGTTAAATCACCCCGAATATTGCCTATTTTCCGGTTTTTATCGCATCATATAAAGCCTGTTGAATTTTAGTGCGCGTGTTCAAACGGTAAAGCCTGGTATTCTCGCGCGTGGGCAACACCCGGTTGGAAAGAAAAACATACAACAGTTGTTCCTGAGGATCCATCCAGACCATCGTTCCGGTAAAACCGGTATGCCCAAAACTGTCACTGCTGGCGTCTTTCGCGGTATTGTTGTCTTCCCCGATGTACTCGAGATTTGGCTTATCAAACGCAAGACCACGGCGGTTATCATTCTCCGGAAACTGCACCTTACTGAATTCTTTCAGGGTTTCTTCGGAAATAAATCGCTCCCCGGCGTATTCACCCATATTGAGGTAAAGCTGCATCAGTTTCGCAAGATCATTGGCGTTGGAAAAAAGTCCTGCGTTGGCTGAAACCCCGCCCATCATGATCGCGCCTTCATCATGCACCCGGCCATGAATGACCTGGTGGCGGAAGAAAAAATCACTTTCAGTGGGAACGATGCGATCGAGTTGAAAACGTTCCATTGGCTCGTAACCCAAGGTTGTGGCGCCCAGCCTGTCATAAAATTCAGAACGTATGTAGTGGCGAAATTCGTCACCCGTGAGGTTCTCCACGATTGACGGTAAGAGATAAAATAGGAGTCCGGAATATTTATATTTTGCTTCTTTTTCCAGCGGCGACTGTTTGATCGCCTTAAAAATCTGGTGTTTATAATTTTTATGAAGCCACAACTCCTCTTTGACCTTTATTGGAAACCTGGCCGAAGAATCTTTTTGAAACGTATTCCATTTAAAACTGCCATTTTTCCGAAGCGTATTCTGCCAGTATGGAATCCAGGGTTTGAAACGTGCCTGGTGCGCCAGGATCTGCCGGAAAGGAACCCCGGCTTTATTCGAATTTTTGAAATACGGAAGATAATCGTCGATCCCCGCCTGCAGGTCAAATTTCCCTTGATCATAAAGCTGCATGACCGCGGGCAAAGCTGAAGAGATCTTGGTAACCGAAGCCAGGTCATACAAATCGTCTTTTTCAACATGTATGGTGTCGCTATAACTATGAAGGCCGTATGCCTTATGAAAAACCACTTTTCCGTTCCGCGCGACCAGGACCACGCCGCCAGGAATCGCTTTCTGGCTGATGGCGTCCTGCATCAGCGAATCGATCTGGGGTACCAGTATTTCTGAATTCATCCCGGCAGCTTCGGGAACGGTATACTGAAAACGTCCAATTCCGTCAATAGAAATTCCATCTCCTGCGCGAAACTTTTGGCCGATGCTTACTGGAAGTTTCCCGCTGGCGCCAATTCCGCCGAAAATGAGCTGTGCCGCAACTTCTTCGGTGATTTGGGAATCCTGGTAGGAAGCGATCAAAACCGGCGAATCTTCGATATTTTCGAGATCATTAATCGTATACGGGTTTTTGAAAAGTGCCGTGATCACGTTCTTCTGCTGAAAAACCGACTTCAGGAATTCCCTGTTTTCTTCGGAATACTGGATCGTGTTCCGCGGAAATTTACTGTGATCGTGCAGCCCTAAAATGACCAGGTTGTAATTTTCCAATTGCTCTTTTATGGAATCAATTTGCTTTTTTCCAGCATCAGCCGGGAGTTGAAAATGGGAAACTTCGGTATAGAGTTCCAGGTAGTCCTGAAATTCGGTCTGCTTCTCTGCTCCTACTGAAATACTTGCCACTTTCAGCGTATCCAGCCTTCGCAATGGCAAAAGCTCATTATTCAGTAGCGTTACCGATGCTTCGGCCAACTGGTGATTGAGATAAACAGCCTGTGGATTGTTCAGGTCCTGCATCATATTTTCGATCGAAGTTGGCTCATATTTGTCGAGCCCCACCCATTGTTTTAAAGCGAGTACCTTCCGAAGTCTGTTATCGATCTGTTGTTGTGAGATCAGTCCGTTTTTAACTGCCTTTCGTACCTCGCTGATCGCTCGCGGCACGTCTTCCGTAAATTCCAGCAGGTCATTTCCGGCTACCAGTGCTTCTTCATCAACCACCCCCGGTTCCTTGCCCTTGGTGACACCTTTCATATTCATGGCATCTGTGATCACAATTCCGCGAAAATCGAGGCTGTCCTTCAGGATGTCGCTGATGATCTTTTTAGACAGGGTGGAAGGCACGCCGGAGGAATCCAGTGAAGGAATGTCCAGGTGGGCGACCATTACCCCGCCAATTCCCGCGCGGATCATTTGCCGAAATGGGTACATTTCAATAGAATCCAGTCTTTGGCGCGAATGGTTGATCTGTGGGAGAGCCAAATGGGAATCGGTATCGGTATCTCCATGTCCCGGAAAATGTTTTGCAGTAGTAAGGATATATTCAGATTGCATTCCCTGCATATACGCAATGCCTTTCCGACTAACGTTTTCGCGGTCTTCCCCGAACGAACGGAAATTGATCACCGGGTTGCCCGGATTGTTATTCACATCTACCACCGGCGCCAGGTTGATATGCAAACCGCTGCGTTTCACCTGCCTGGCCACTTCCTGCCCCATTTCATATAAAAGAGAATCATTTTGAACCGCACCCAGGCTCATCTGGAACGGGTAGCTTATGGTGCCGTCCAGGCGCATGCCCAGTCCCCATTCCGCATCAATGGCGCCCAATAGTGGAACTTCGCTCACAAGCTGATAATCATTCATCAGTTTTGCCTGACTCACCGGATCTCCCTGGAAAAAAACGAGTCCGCCAATTTTTTGTTCTTCGATCAGTTTCAGGATCTCCTGGCGGTGTTCCTCGCCGCGATTGGAATAGGCCGCAACCATGATGAGCTGGGCTACGCGCTCGTCTGGCGACAGCTTCTTCATAATGGAATCTACCCATTTGCTATTGGTGAACTTCAGGAATTCAGGCTCTACCGTGCCGGATTGTTGCGCAAACAGGCCGGAAGCGAGCATGATAAAACCAAGGAAAAAGATCTTTTTTGAGAACATTATCGATATCGTATTTAAACTTTGATGTAAATTTTATTTCTGTCGAGCACATATCCAAGCAACCACAGCGACAGCATGAAAGATAAGGCAAATAATAAAGATGCATTGTATGGATCCAGCCAGCTTTGGAAGACTTCGCGATAGATGATCGCCTTCAGGCTTTCTCCATTGATCTGTATGAAATTGAGCAATTTGATGAGCACGCCAGACATGATAAAAATGAAAAGCGGGTTCCTTCCGAAAGCCTGGAAAAAATAGGTCCACCTGGATATCTTCGCAATTTCGGTTATAAAAATGAGCAGCGCGATAAGGAGCAGATCCCAGCCGGTGCTATAAACCACAAAGGAACTCGTCCAGATTCCTTTATTTATAGGGAAGAAAATATTCCAGAATTTTCCAATTCCCAGCAAGATCACTCCCATGCATAGCAAACTCACGACAAGCTTGATCTTTTTGGGGTTTTTCTGAATGAATCTTCCGCAGAGGTAACCGGCTATGACGTTTACGATTGCCGGCAGGGTGCTGAGCAATCCTTCCGGATCAAAAGACTGCCCGAAGCCTTTCCATAGATTCTCCTTCGGAAAAACCAGCAGGTCAAATTTTAAGGCCGCGTTATTCGGAAGCGAATATGGATCAGGATGAGTCCCGAAAAACCACATGATTCCCCAATAGGCCAGTAAGAAGAATACTGAAAGTGCCAGGGCGCCACGAGATTTTAAATAATGAATGATGATCGACGCGAAAAAATAGCAAAGCGCGATCCGCTGAAGCACGCCCATAATACGCATTTCAGTAAAATCTTTCCACACGATCCCTTCTTCGGTTCGCGTAACCAGCGGAAAGGCCGTTAATAAAAGACCAATTAAAAAGATCAGCAGGCTCCTTTTCAGAATCTTTTGCCAGAAAGCACGTTCTCCGGCAGCTTCATATTTTTTCAGGCTAAAGCTCATGGCGTTTCCAACCACGAACAGGAAGGTAGGAAAAACAAGGTCAGTGGGTGTGAAACCATGCCAGGGCGCGTGTTCAAAGGGCGCATAGATAGTAGACCAGCTTCCTGGAGTATTCACGACGACCATTAAAGCAATAGTGAGGCCGCGAAGCACATCCAGAGACAGATACCTTTTTAAAGAAGTTTGAACCAACATAATATGTTTCAGAATTATAAAAGTATAAATTTTAACCAAATAAAAAATCTTTTATAAAATTTTTAGTTAAGTTTTTATTTTAGAAGTTTTTTTATCTATTTTTAATCTCTCGTTAGACACTTTCTTTTAAAATCTATATTTTAATAGTTTTTAATGCTTTCATGAATTATTGAACTATTACAGCAGCTTATGGCAAAAGATTTAAAGGATTTCCTGGTTAAAGATGAACAACTGGCCGGGATCAGCAATGTGGAAAGAAAAAAATACCTTCAGAAAATTAAGATTATCAAGCATCTGTTTCTGAATGGTGAGACGAGCAATGCAGATATCTGCAACAAATTCAATGTAAGTCTCCCAACCTCCATGGCATTGATCAACCAGTTAAAAGAGGCCGATATCGTTGTCAAGAAAGGCCAGGGAAAATCAGATGGAGGAAGAAAACCCGATCTTTTCGGGTTGCGGGAACACCTGTTTTTTGTCCTGAGCATTCATATTGAACGATCGAACATCAAATTCGCCATCATCGATAACAATCACAGTATCGTAGCCGAGCGAAATGTGGAAAAGGAAATCTCCCCTTCAGCCAATATCGTGGATGACCTTTATGAACTTTCCCAGGACCTTATCAAAGATTCAGAAATCAGCCAGGATAAAATCATGGGTGTGGGAATTAGCATGCCCGGCCTGGTTTCTACGGAAGAAGGTAAAAACTTCACTTATTACCTCAGCGACCAGGAACCGGAGTCACTTCAGAATAAACTGGAGAAAACTTTCAAAAAACCGGTGGCAATTCTGAATGATGCCAAAAGTGCCTGTCTTGCTGAATTTCGCTATGGGCTTGCCAAGAATCGGCAGGATGTGCTGGTGATCTCTATGGACTGGGGAATTGGCCTGGGCATCATCATGGGCGGAAAAATGCATTCCGGCTCTTCGGGATTTGCCGGGGAATTCGGGCATATTCCCATGACCGAAGACGGCCAGCTTTGCCACTGTGGAAAAAGAGGCTGCCTGGAAACCGAAGCTTCCGGCCTGGCGCTGGTGAAAAAGGCCAAGGAAGGCCTGGATGCAGGAGAAACCTCCCTGCTTAACGAATTACTGAAAAATAAATACGATCGCCTGGAACCACAGGTGATCATCGAAGCTGCCAATAAAGGCGACCAGTTCGCCATTAACGTCATTTCAGAAATAGGCATTCAGCTTGGAAAGGGAATTTCCATCCTCGTTCAGATCTTCAACCCGGAACTGATCATTTTGGAAGGAAAGATCGCCGATGCGCGGCAGTTCATCACCACTCCCGTGCAGCAGGCCATGAACACTTACTGTATGATGCAGCTGAAAGAAAGAACAAATATTGCGCTGTCCACACTCGGGCCCAACTCAAGCCTGTATGGTGGGATCATCGCGGTCATGGAAACCATTTTCCATGAACAAACCAACCTGATCAAATCACACATCAATTAAATTGTAACAACTCCAATGGCCAGATTAAACCTCTTAGAAGAAACCAGATTCGAAAAACTTCCGGTTAGTGTTTTTGAAAATGAAGACATCGCCGCTAAAAAAGTGGCACTTCGAATTTCAGACATCATTAAAAGCAAACAACGAAGAGGTGAAAATGCGGTTTTGGGATTGGCAACCGGCGCAACCCCTGTAGGTGTTTACGAAGAGCTGGTACGACTTCACCAGGAAGAAGGCCTGAGTTTTAAGAATGTGATCACTTTCAACCTCGATGAATATTTTCCCATGCAGCCAGAGGCCAAGCAAAGTTATGTTCGCTTCATGGATGAGAACCTGTTCAATCATATCGATATTCGCCGGGACAACATCCATATTCCTGACGGAACCCTGGAAAAAGAAGAAATTACCGATTACTGCCTGGCTTATGAACAGAAGATCTCGGCCGTTGGTGGCCTCGATCTGCAAGTGCTGGGAATTGGTAGAACCGGCCACATCGGTTTTAACGAACCCGGTTCGGCTCCCAACTCCGGAACTCGCCTGGTAACGCTGGATGATCTTACCAGAAGAGATGCTTCCCGCGATTTTGGAGGAAAAGAAAACGTGCCTACCAAGGCGATCACTATGGGTATTGGGACGATTTTCAAAGCGAGGGAGATCATCCTGATGGCCTGGAACAAGAAAAAAGCGCCGATCATCAAAAAAGCGGTGGAAGGGGAAATATCCAGCAGTGTCCCTGCCACTTATCTTCAGCTGGCAGAAAACGTGGAATTTATCCTGGATAAGGAAGCAGCTTCAGAGTTAACCCGTTTTGACACGCCTTGGCTGGTAAAAGATTGCCTATGGGACGAAAGCCTGATAAAAAAGGCCGTGATCTGGCTCTCCCGGAAACTTCAGAAACCTATCCTGAAGCTTACCGAAGAAGATTACAACGCCAACGGAATGGCGCAGCTCATCACCGATCAGGGAACGGCCTACGACATCAATATCAAGGTGTTCAATATCCTCCAGCACAGCATTACCGGCTGGCCGGGTGGAAAACCAAAAGCCGATGATTCCCAAAGACCGGAACGTGCCAGGCCGGCCCGAAAAAGGTCGGTCATATTCAGCCCGCATCCAGACGATGATGTGATTTCGATGGGTGGGACCTTTATACGCCTTGTTGACCAGGGACATGACGTGCATGTGGCGTATCAAACTTCAGGTAACACCGCAGTTTGGGATACAGATGTGCTTCGGTATGTGGAATTTGCTATCGATTTCAATAAAAGTATCGGCGATGATACTTCCAAGCTGGAAGCCACTTACGACAAAATGTGGAAGTTCTTCAGCAAGAAAAAACCTAATGACATAGACATTCCGGAGGTTCGGGATGTGAAAGCCTTCATCAGGAAGACCGAAGCTATCGCCGGAGCGCGTTACGCCGGGTTGAATGATGAAAACATCCATTTTATGGCACTTCCATTCTACGAAACCGGGAAAAAGGTGAAAAAACCAATGACCGAAAAAGATGTGAAGCTTACCATGGAACTGTTACAGGAAATCAAACCGCACCAGGTCTTCACAGCCGGTGATTTTGCCGATCCACATGGGACGCATATCGTTTGCTTCCATATCGTGCTGGAAGCACTCAACGAGCTTCGGAAGACCGAAGAATGGACCAAGGATTGCTGGTTATGGATGTACCGCGGTGCCTGGCAGGAATTCCACGTACATGAAATTGAAATGGCCGTTCCGCTTTCTCCGCAGGAAGTGGAGAAAAAACGAAATGCTATTTTCCAGCACCAGTCTCAAAAAGACCGACCTGTTTTTCCTGGAGATGACGAGCGTGAATTCTGGGTGAGAGCCGAAGAGCGCAACAGGGAAACTGCAGAACAGTACCATAAGCTCGGTCTGGCCAATTACGAAGCTATGGAAGCTTTTGTGAGATGGAAGTTTTAAGATGAAAAAATTAAACCTATACCTGGTCGTTTTAGCTACGGTTTTCGCCTGTAGCCCCAATCCCTACAAAACGACCAACCGTTATTATAAGAAGCGCGCTGCGGAATTTTCTTAGGAACTGAAACAGCTTCCCATTACCGAAAATAGGACCGACACCCTGTTCCTGGATTACGCCGATTATCCTGTGGCGACTACGAATTTCAATCTCCGCAGGCCTAATTATGTGGTAATTCACCACACCGCGCAGGATTCGGTGGCACAAACCCTGAAAACGTTCACGCTTCCCAAAACCCAGGTAAGTGCGCATTACGTGATCGCTCAAAATGGTAAAATCTATCATATGCTGAACGATTATTACCGCGCCTGGCATGCCGGTGTTGGAAAATGGGGTAATAACCAGGATCTGAATTCCTCTTCCATAGGGATCGAGTTGGATAATGACGGGTTTACTGAATTTTCAGCTTTACAGATTCACAGTTTATTGAAACTGCTCGGTTTTCTCAAGGAAGAATACGGCATTCCTCAGGCGAATTTTATTGGCCATTCTGATCTGGCTCCCAGCCGAAAGGTAGATCCCAATAAATTTTTTCCGTGGAAAACCCTGGCAGAAAATGGCTATGGTTACTGGTATGACGAAGAAAAGATAGACCGTATCAAAATGGCCAAAGACAGTCTGAATTCTGAAGAATTTCCGACCGCTTTGCCGAAAGAACTCCTTGTTCCCGAAAATTTTGACCCGCTCCTGGCGCTTCGGATTATTGGATACGATATTTCCAAACCCGAATCGGCCATCCAGGCTTTTGAACTGCATTTCCTCCAGAATGAACCCGACGGAAAACTGAACGACCGCGAAATCAAAATCCTTTACAACCTGGTTTTTAAATATCTCTGAAATTATGAATTTCAACAAGTACCTTCTATTCCTTTTTCTACTGGCAATTTCATTTACTACCCAGTCTCAGGATTTCACATTTGCTCATGTAACTGATACGCATATTGGTACGGAAACGGCTGCGGAAGATCTAAACAGAACGGTTCGCGATCTCAATACCCAAAAAGAAATAGAGTTTGTGCTTTTTACCGGGGATATCACAGAAATGGGAACAGACGAAGAGATAGCAGAAGCTAAAAGCATACTGGATCATTTAGAAATTCCCTATTACATCATTCCAGGTAATCACGACACAGGATGGTCTGAATCTGGCGGTGTGAGTTTCATAAAAACATTCGGTTCAGATAAATTTGTATTCGAAAAACACGGCTATAAATTCATTGGAAATGCCTCTGGGCCTTACGTCAGAATGTCTGATGGTCATATTTCCAGAGATGCGATTATTGCCCTGGATAGCGTTTTGAGAACGACCTCTAAAAAGCAAAAATTGATACTTGTTAATCATTATCCTTTAAATGAAAGTTTAGATAACTGGTATGAAATTACCGAACGCGTTAGAGATTATAATGTTCAGTTCGCTCTTTGCGGTCATGGGCACAGAAACAAAGCTCTAGATTTTGAAGGAATTCCCGGAGTAATGGGACGATCCAATTTAAGAGCAGGCGATAGTATTGGAGGTTACAATATTGTCAAGATTAAAGATGATGTTGTGAGCTTCTACGAAAAAAAACCCGGAGAAACCAGGGAAAATAGCTGGCATCAAATATATTTAAATGACAACGCTAATGTTGAACAGAAAACTTATACCAGACCGGATTACAGCGTCAATGACTCCTTTCCTAATGTGCGAAAAATTTGGAGTTTTCACTCTGAAGCAAATGTAATTTCCACCCCCGCCATTATTAAGAATAAGGTCATTTTCGGCAATAGCACAGGCTTAATCGAAGCGATTTCTTTAAACGATGGTACTTCTATTTGGAAATTTCAGACTAAGGGTGGAATATTCTCATCGCCGGCAGCCTTTAAAAATTCGGTTATATTGGGTTCCGGAGATGGAAATATCTATCGCATCAACGATCGGGGAGAAATGATTTGGAAATTTCTTACTGAAAAATCTGTCCTTGGATCTCCTATAATTGAAGGAGATACTGTTTTTATTGGTGCAAGCGATGGAAAATTTAGAGCCATCAACGCCGAAACAGGTACCGAAATTTGGGAATTTTCAGGCTTGAAAGGTCCCGTGGTTAGTACTCCCTTGATTCATAAAAATCATATCATTTTCGGTGCATGGGATAAAAGCCTTTATGCATTACAGAAGAATACCGGAGACCTTCTTTGGAAATGGGATAATGGTTCGGCTAACCGAATGTTCTCTCCTGCAATGGTCATACCCGTAGGCATCGGGAATACAATATACATTGTAGCACCAGATCGGTTTATCACGGCGATAGACCTGCATACAGGTAAAACACTTTATAGAAGTAACGAAGTAACGGTAAGGGAATCTTTGGGTGTTTCTGAAAAACAAGATCTTTTATATGCCAAAACGATGAATGACACCCTTGTGGCATTCAAACCACAAGGCGAAAATACTTCAATTGCATGGAAAGCCGATTTAAATTATGGTTACGACCACACGCCCTCTATGCTCTATGAAAAAAACAATAACATTTTCTTTGGCGGTAGAAATGGAGTTATTTTTTGCGTGAATAGCGAAAACCGAAATATCCTCTGGAAATATAAACTCGATAATTCCATGATTAACAATATAAAGCTTTTGGGTCGCAATAAAGTTCTTGCATCTTCCATGGACGGAAAAGTGGTTCTTTTAGAATACGATAATTAAATAGAATCCTGAACAAATAGTTTTTCATCCTTTAGGTTGAGCATCAAGTCCCGGTCTTCGTTCAGCAGTCGCTTGGAACGCAGGTAGCGGTTGTAGTTGTATTCATCAAAATCAGTTGCGGTGCTATCAAAATTGCTGATATGAACCTCTCCCATCGAATGCACAAAATGATCGTTCCCAATCCACATTCCCACGTGTACCACACGCTCCGAAGTAGAATCGGTTGCGGGCCTTCCGAAGAACAATAAGTCTCCGGGTTCCAAGTTTTTAAAATTGCGGGTGGAATCCACCAGTTTCCCGGCATGAACCTGTTGCGAAGCATCTCTTGGCAGCACGAAACCGTTCATAAAATATACCGTTTTGGTAAAGCCGCTACAATCTACTCCCTTACTGGAGGTCCCACCCCATAAATACGGTAATCCCATAAGTTTTTCCGAAGTTTTCACCAAGCTTTCCTCGGTTTGGTCTAGCGATGCTAGCCAGTCTTTATAAGGTTCTGCCTGCGACTTCTGGATAAAGGCCTTTTTGGAATTAGGATAACTAACTTCATAAAAACCACCATTCTCACCTTCCAACTGAAGAATGTCACCAGCTACCAGATCACCCACCATGGCCGAGCCCGGGCGAGCTGCCTCCACAGATTCGCCGTAGGTATCTGTAAAAATGAGTTTTTCAGCATCCAGCCAGTTCGTAAATTCCGCTGTGGTCATATTTTGAATGCCTCCGTAATCCACCCATGCCAGGTAACCATCTGGCGCCTGTACGTAATACCAGCCGCCTTCTCTTTTCAGCACTTTCAGGGGCATTCCAAGGGTCACCTGCGTCACCAGCTGCGCCGAATGTTTGGGTTCATCACGAAGATTGGCTACAGAAATTGGCACCACTCCCAAAATTTTGGATTCCAAAGCCGCAGTATCTGGCAATACCCGAACGCTATCCACAAAAGTGACTTCGCTTGCTCTCAGTTTTCTTTTGAGACTGTCGAGGGCTTCCGGCATATTGGTCTCACCCTTCAGAATGATCCCGTCTTCCTGTTTTTCCGCATCGACAGAAAACAAGGCCACTCGACCATCTGGTGCATACGCTTTTTGGATCTGCCCAATTTCATCCTGAAGCGGTGCTTCTGATTCGGTTTTCTCATTTTGATCCTGATCACAGGAGATCAAGGTTAAAAAGGCAAATGCGATGGGTAGTAGGTGTATTTTTTTCATCTTCTGTTGATTTCAGATTCCAAATTAAAAAAACTGCAAGGCTTCTCCCGCAATTATGTTCAAATTTTAAGCCTTTCCGGATTTCAGCAATTTCAGACCAATAACTGTGAGCGCGGCATTGACGATGAGGATCTCAAAGCCAAACTGGTAACCTCCGAACCATTCCGCAGCATTTCGGTCTATTATAAAAGACACTATCGGCGCAAGAATACAAATGTAGGGCACCCAGCGATCTTTAACCTGGGTCTTGCTGAGCAGGCCAAATGCGAACAGGCCCAATAACGGGCCGTAGGTAAATCCTGCGACCTTGAAAACGGCGCTAACCACACTGGAATCATTTAATGCGTTGAAGGCTATGATGACCAGGAAAATTAGCAAGGTAAAGCCAATATGTACCAGCATTCTGGTTTTTTTCGACCCCTTTTCCTTCTTCTGAATATCGAGAATGTCCACACAGAATGAGGTTGTTAAAGCCGTAAGGGCCGAATCGGCACTGGAAAAAGCGGCTGCAACAATTCCGAGTAAAAAGACAATTCCGGCCAGGTTTCCGAATTCATGGAGCGCCAGGAACGGGTAAACCTCATCGCTTCTTTCGGGTAATACGATTTGCTGATCGAATGCGTACTGGTACAACATCACCCCAAGCGCCAGAAACAGGAGCGTGGAAAAGAAAAAACTAACCGAAAACCAGAAAATGTTCTTCTGCGCTTCCTTTTGGTTGCGACAGGTAAGATTCTTTTGCATGACGTTCTGATCCAGTCCGTTCATAGCAATTGTGATGAAAATTCCGGCCAGGAAAGTTTTAAAGAAATTGCGATCAGATTTCCAGTTCCAGTCAAAAACCCTGGAAAGGTCGCTTTGCTGAATCATTTTCACCCCGGAAACCATGTCGAGCGACAGGTGATCCAGGATCACGAGGATCGAAATAAGGACCGCCAGCAGCAGAAAACTGGTTTGGAGAGTATCTGTCCACACAATGGTTTTAATCCCGCCTCTGAACGTATATAACCAGATCAGAGAGATGGTAACCAGTACCGTAACCCAGAAGGGAATACCAAAATTGTCAAAAAAGGCCAGTTGCAGGACAAGAGCGGCCAAAAATAGCCGGAATGAGGCACCAATGGTTTGCGAAACGAGGAAAAATCCGGCGCCGGTGAGATACGAATTCTTTCCGAAGCGGGACTTCAAATATTCATAAATCGAAACCAGGTTCATTTTGTAAAAAAGCGGAATCAGCACCAGTGCGATCACCACGTAGCCCACAATATTTCCGAAGACAAATTGCAGATAGGTCCAGGCGGTATTTCCCACTTCTCCTGGAACCGAAATAAAGGTCACCCCGGAAAGGCTCGCTCCTACCATCCCGAACGCCACAAGATACCAGGGCGACTGTCTATTGGCAGTGAAAAAAGTAGCATTATCGCTACCACGGGAAGTGACGTAACTAATGCCCAATAGCAGCAAAAAATAAGTGGCAATTACTCCAAAAACGAGAATTGGGCTCATAGGCTAGTCGATCACGATGCTGTGAAAATCACTCTGATTCCCGGTTCGGTCTACGGCAGTCACGCCAATTTCCTTTAGTTTTCGCTTCTTATCGCCTACGATATACTGCATCTCGAAATTGCGCTTTTCTGAAGTCAGGATCTTATAGTCCCAATTCCCTTCTTCATATTTAAAATAGAGCACCCAGTGAAAAACGGGTTCGCTACCTTGCGGCAGTTCCCAACTGATGCCGATTCGTTCGCCATTGATTTTTGTACTGATCGCTACGGAAGCCGGAGATTCGCTGTCCAGCCACGGACTTGCAGGTACCAGTGCCGGTTTACTGTAAGGCCCTTTCAGCAAAGCAGTAGATAGGGAATCGTACTGCACCAATGGGCCAATGCTCCAGTGCACTGTTCCTTTACTGTTGGGTAACATTCCGCGTGTGATCATAATCTGGTTGATGGTTTCATCCACATTCTTTTCATCACCACCAAGTCCCACACTGATTCCCGGCCAAAGGTGACGGTCCTGTGTGTTTTCACTTTTCCACCAACCCAGCAGTTCCGGGAAACTTTGGCCAAACTGGTTGATCTTCCAGTAAAGTTGCGGCGTAAAATAGTCGATCCAGCCTTCGTTCAGCCATAATTTGGCATCAGCATACAGTTTTTCGTACTGATTATAGCCGGAAACTGATTGCGGATAACCGGGCTTCCAGATCCCAAACGGACTCAGACCAAACTTCACAAATGGTTTTTCTTCTTTGATTTCCGTATAGACGCGGTGAATAAAAGTGTTCACATTGTCGCGGCGCCAGTCTGCCCGGGAAAGTTTTCCGCCGTTGCTCACATAGGCATTCCAGCTTTTGTCATCAGGGAAATCCTTGCCGTTGTTATATGAATCGTAAGGATAGAAATAATCGTCGAAATGTACACCATCGATATTGTAGCGTTTTACAAGATCCATCACCACCGCAGCGGAATGATCCTGTGTTTCTTGTTGAGCGGGATCTAGCCACCACATCCCATTCGCCAGTTCTACGGCGATTTCGGGCTTTCTTTTGATGATCGATGCTTCGGTGATCTCTTTTCCGGTTGTATGGTGAGCGCGATAAGGATTGAGCCAAACGTGCAGTTCCAGGCCTCGCTCATGTGCGGCTTCTACCCAGAATTCCAACGGATCATAATACGGGTTAGGCGCCTTTCCCTGCGCACCGGTAAGAAAATAAGACCATGGTTCCAACTCACTTTGATAAAGAGCATCGGCCTGCGGGCGAACCTGGAAAATCACCGCATTGAAATGATGCTGTTTCAAGAAGTCTAATAATTTCAGTGCTTCTTCCTGCTGAACCCTGGAAGACAATCCCGGTTTGCTCGGCCAGTTTATATTCGCCACCGTGGCAACCCAGGCTGCCCGGAATTCATAAATATCGAGCGGCGGTGCAAATTTTGAAGGTTCGGCTGTGCTTTGCGATGTTTCGGTTTGCGGTTCTTCCACCGTAGTTTCTTCCGTAGGTGTTTGAGAAACTTCCGGAACACTGGGTTGGGGAACGCTGTTCTGAGTGGTTTTACAGGCAGTAACTGCTATAAAAACAAGTAGCATACAGAGCCTGAAAGTTTTTTCAATCATTCTTTTTAACTAATTCTATAGTATTCAACAACGTATCATTCTCAGTATCTCCTGAAAGTTCCCAAAACATAATTCCGCCCAGATTGTTGTCTTTCACATACTGTACTTTTTGCCGAAGGGATTTTGGATCATCGTAGGTCATAAACAGTTGCTCATCTGGAGAATAATTATAAGTAGCCTGTGCTACGGTATCCCAATAAGTTTTAAATCCTTTTTTCGAGTTTACGAATGAATCAATCTTTTTATAAGAAACGCCCATTTTAAAATCACCTTGCTGATACAGACCGTGATCGGTATCAGGAACGTTTTCCCAGATACGCGCGTAAAATGCGGCCCCAATAATAATCTGTTCCGGCGCCACGCCTACAGAATCCAGAAATTTTACGGCATGATCGGTACTTACCTGTTGTTCTTCCGTGGCGTACAGTGAGGTAAGGTGACCGGTATGCGGAGTGTTTCCGTTCACAAGATCATAGCTCATCAAATTCACATGGTCCACAACAGCCATCACCTCTTTCCATTCTATAGATTTTTCAAGGTATTCATCAAAACCGCCAGCTGCGAAGGAAATTACGGCCGAATCGCCTAAAGTCTTCCGAAGTTCCTCTACTAATAATGTGAAGTTATGCGTGTCTTCTGGTAAAAACTGGTGATCTGGAAAACCGGCAATGCCTGGGTATTCCCAATCCAGATCTATCCCGTCTACCTTATACGTTTCTAAAATTTTCTTTACGGAAGCGGAAAATGCTGCTCGACCGTTTTCAGAAGCAAATACTTCGGAACAGGTTTTACAACCTCCCCAACCACCAAGAGACACCAGAATTTCCAATTTTGGATATTTTTCTTTCAGGCTGGACAGATACATCAGCTGCAAGCTATCCTTTTCCCGGCCTTTCAGTTCTGCACCTTCCAGATGTAGAAAGCTATAAATGATCTGATCCAGTTTTTCCAGGTTCGAATCTTTTATAGGCTGTGGCCGACCTGTCCAGTAGGCAATGGTTTTAAAACCTGCATCTACCGTATCCGAAGTTTTCGATTTGCTTTCAGAAGCTCCTTTTCTTTCCTGATCCTTGCAGGAGTAGAGCGTCAAAAGAGACAACATTAAAAATGCTACTGTATATACTGTTTTGTTCATACTGATAAATTTAAAAAAGGATCGCCAGCAAAACCGGCGATCCTTAAAGCTAATTCAATATTTTTTTACATGCCGTCAGCCCACCAAAGTTCGGTGCCCTGCTCGTCTGGGCCCTGGACTCCAAGTGCAGTTTCCAATTCTTGGCCATTAGTATTATATTCAGCATTTCCATATCTCATTCGCTGAGGATACTTGCCATTCAAAGTTCCCGCAGAATAAATTTCATAATCTGAAACTCCATTGGCCAGTTCTTTTGGATAACCGGTGTCTCTAACGATCGCCCAGGCTTCAAATCCATCAGTATAGGCGGCTATCCATCTCTGAACAGCAATCTTCTCGAGATTCTCTTCCATAGTTCCGTCCAGTTGGGCCATTGGTTCACCACTGAGAAAAGTTGCAATTTCATCTTCGCTCACATTCCAGATAAGCATGGCCTGCCTGATCCCTTCCTGATACAAAGCCTGTGCATCTCCGGAAGAAACACCTTTTACTGCAGCTTCTGCCTGAAGAAAGTTACCTTCAGCAGCGGTCATGACCACTTCAGGGAAAATGGGCTCTCCAGTGTTTTTAGGATTGATGATCCAATCGGCTGGTTCAGAAAATAAATTGTTTTTCACATGCGGATAGATATCCCCATTCAAGCGGGTTGGCTGCCCTACATAATAAGTACCTTCAGCCACATTGATGGTTACTTCATCTGCGGTACCGCTCTTTGTGTATTCCACACCTGCGTTATCCAGTTCTCCCAGAATGAAATCTACATACTTATCGAAAAGCGCCACTCCAGAGCCTTCTTCCGGTCTGGTGAATACCGCTTCACCTCCATCAATAGGTTTGGCATATTTGGAAAGCCTTGGATCGTTGTTGTCTCTCAAGTAGTCAACTAGCGTTTTTCCCACGTTCCAGTGAGAACCTACTCCTGCGAAATTATGCCAAATGTCGCCATAAGCTGCGTTTCCAAACTGATCAATTTCTGTATCTTTTTCCATTAAGGCATTTTCATCTGCGGTATCTAGCAGGTCTGCCTGCAATGCCTCGTTAATAGCAGCATCTGCAAAGCTTTCACCCGGTGCCCCTTTTGCTCTTAGAGCCATACGTAGTTTTAAGGTGTTGGCAAGCTGCTTCCATTTTTGCAAATCACCATTGAAGAAAAGGTCATTTTCAGCCAACAGCTCCAATCCTTCCCCGGTTACAGACTGACTTCCAATAATGCCCATTGCTTCATCAAGATCTGCAATTACCCCCTGGTAGATCTCTGCCTGTGTATCAAATTTCGGAGTAATGATATCTGGGTCAGAAGCTTCCGTATAAGGTACCATTCCAAAAGTATCGGTATACATCTGGTAGTACAGTCCTTTCATAATTAGGCCCAAAGCATAGAAATTCTCATTTTCGAGTTCGCCACCTGGTTTTACAAAATTTTGATATACGCTAAGATTACTTACATAACCCGCCATCCAGTCATAAGTTGCATCGGTATAAGATGAACTATAAGAATAGGCCAGAGCGTCACTCCACCAGCAGCCATTGAACCCAAAGGTGAACTGACCGGCAAAACGATCGGCATGGATCAATTGCGCTCTCCAGTAAGGATATCGGTTTGGAGCATATAATTCAATTTGTATACCTGTTAGGAAGTATTTCGCGCTCACTTCATCTGAAGTAAATGCATCTGGTTTAGTGTTGATTTCCTCAAAATCGGAACAACTAGCTAGTCCCGCGATTAAAAGGCCTGCACTAAGTATTTTTATGATTCCTTTCATATTCATTTTCTTAAAAATTAATATTAACGTTCAAGCCCAAGCTTCGGATAGTTGGAGCGTTATTAAGGGAAATCCCCTGGCCTGAAAGACCGGTCCCGATCGAGTTATCAGGATCGATATCTTCTGCATCCTTGTAGAAGAAGAACAGGTTACGACCTATAAGTCCTACAGATGCTGAAGTAAGTCCAATTCCATCAATTGCATCTGATGGAAATCTATAGCTTAATGAAAATTCACGAAGCCTTACATTGGTCTGGTCGTAGATGTAATTGGAATTGATTCCTGAAACGCTACTCCAGTATTGTTGGGCAGTAATGGAAACAGTATTTGGTTGCCCGGTTTCCTCGTTGATAGCATCCACCACAACTCCTTCACCACGATAATCCAAACTTCTTCTGGAAACACCCGCCGCATCAAGATACGAAGATGTAGCTGAATAGATCTCGCCCCCAAAGCGACCATCTACCAAAACACGAAGGTTCCAGTTGTTGTAGCTGAAGGTATTAGTTAAACCACCAATCCAGTCTGGCTGAGCATTGCCCAGTTTCACTTTTTCTGAAGAAGCTAATGGGAAACCTTCTGCATTCACCAGCCGTTGTCCCTGGTCATTAGTTTTCCAGGTAGTTCCGTAGATATCACCAATACTTCCACCAACCTGACCACGAATGGAGATATTACCCAAAGTGTTTAGGGCGGCAAAATCTAACCCATCGATCAGGTCTACTAATTTATTCCTATTCTTGGAGAAGTTCACAGATACATCCCATCTGAATTTTTCAGTTCTTACCGGAACACCTCCTAACAAGACCTCAACCCCTTTGTTTTCGACCTCTCCTACGTTTTCTTTAAAGTAGTTATAGCCTGTAGCAAAAGGTACCGGGACATTGTAGATCATATCCATGGTGCGGATCTTATAAGCTGAAACTTCTCCATAAACGCGGTTAGCGAACATGTTGAATTCCACTCCAAATTCAGTTGACTGTACACTTTCTGGTTTTAGATCTGGGTTCAATCTTACGCTAGGCCCGTTCAAAACGGTAAGTCCCAGATACCCCTGTGTGGGAACACTGAAAGTTTGGTATAATTGATATACATCGGTATCGTTTCCTACTTCTGCCCAACTTCCTCTTAATTTCAGCATGTTCAGGAAGTTTTTATCTGGGTCAATGAACTGGTTTACCAGCATCGATAAACTCGCTGACGGATAGAAATACGAACGATTGTCTGCGCTTAAAGTAGACGACCAGTCATTTCTGGCAGTAAGGTCCAGATAAAGGAAGTCGTCATACGCAAAGCTGAACTGCCCATACAAAGAGTTAATCTTCTTGATACCGAGTGGAGTATGCGTACTAGTCTGGATATTGGTGTTGCTCAGGAAAGTTCTGGAAGGCAAACGAAATTGTGACCCGCTCACATTCATAGTTTCAAAAGAACGTTTGCTCAAACTCCCTCCGAGATTGGCTACCAGGTTCAGTTTATCTGAAATGTCCTTATTGGCAGTTAGCAGGAAATCAGCATTAAGCTCCGAATTCTTTCTGGTCGTATAGCTTAATCTTCCAGTGTAAAAGAAATGCTGCCCGTATGCCTGGATATAATCTGTTCGGGAGTTGGTAATATCACCTCCTACCCTTCCAAAGATCGAAAGCCAGTCATTAATATCATAAGTCAGTTTTGTAAACCCGATAAAACGATCTCTACGTTCATCATTGGTGTCTTCATTCAACATCCAGTATGGGTTACCAATACTTTTGTTCTGTCCTGCATAACTGATGGAGGCATATTCATCAGAGAACATATTCGGATCGCTCCATAAAGAAGGCTTATATTTTCTTAGATCGTTGATATCGATGTTTCTTGGCATCGTATAAACATAAGCCAGAACCCCTTCAGTTCCCACATTCACCCGGTTTTGAAGTTCCTGAGTGAAGTAGGTAGCCTTCGAATCTATATGAAGCTTGTCTGAAAGATCGACCAGGCCACGTAAATTAAAGTTGTGACTCTGTAATTCAGAATTTGGAATAACAGATGTTGTAGCATTATTGGTATAAGAAAAACGCATGCTATAGTCCTCACCGCCATGCTCAAGAGCAAGGGTGTTAATACTTTTAAGGCCGGTGTCGAAGAAATCCTCTACGTTATTCGGTTGAGCAGAATAGGCTCTTTGTTCACCCGTATAATAGAGTTGTTGAGAACCATCTAATGGTGCACCCCAGGAAGAACTTCCGAAGTTTGCTAAATCGGCATACACCGCTCCATTGGTTCCTTGTCCATATTCATTTTGATATTCAGGTAAAAACATGGTTTCTTCCACTGAAATATTGGAGTTGATCGAAACACCCAGTCCTCTGGTTCTGGAACCTTTTTTGGTAGTGATCAAAATCACCCCGCTCGCCGCTCTGGAACCATAAAGGGCTGCAGCATTCGGCCCTTTCAAAACCGAAATAGATTCAATATCTGACGGGTTAATATCAGTGATCCCTCCACCAGTCACGGTACTATTATAGATACTCCCGCCAGATTCATTTCCAGAAGCATCGATAGGTATACCATCTACCACAATCAACGCCTGGTTGTTACCGGTAAGTGTATTGTTTCCACGAATAGTGATACGAGAACCTGATCCAACACCTCCAGACTGGTTTACGATCAAACCAGGAACTTTACCAACAAGAGAGTTGGCCACGTTGTAATCTTTTACCGTATTAACTTCTTCTGATTCGAGCTCGGTCACCGCATAACCCAGAGATTTCTTTTCCCGGGTAATTCCCAGGGAAGTTACCACAACTTCATCTAGTGCTTCGGCGTCTTCGGAAAGCACTACATCCAATGTAGTTTTTCCTTCAACCGCTAATTCCTGTGATCCATACCCGATCATGGTAAATACCAGGATGGCATCCCCCGGTACATCGATCGTGTATTTCCCGTCGAAATCGGTAACGGCACCGTTGTTTGTTCCTTTCTGGATCACCGTCACTCCAGGTAACGGCATGTTGTTTTCCCCATCGATAACCGTTCCGCTAACAGTTTGCTCCTGGGCGAGCATACTTTGAATTGACAAGAGCGCAATAGTCAATAGAAAAGATAGTTTTTTGACCATACTTTTAAATTTAAGTTAGTTAATAGCTAATTCCAGTTTTGAGTTAGGTGTAATTTTCTGATTGTTTTTGTGTAATTAATTTCCCAAATGTTAACAACCCTTTAAGCTGAAATCTTAAAATGTTTTAAAATAAAAAAAATTAATTCTAAATAGCAATACTTTTTTAAATTTTTTATTAAACATATGCCTATTTATAAAATTTTATTTCTAACCTGCTGCACGATTATATTTAATAGGTGAAGATCAGTCCGTTTTCGCGAATGCCGTAACGAACGGGTGAAGATGGATCAATAATTAGGATATTCCAGCCAGCTGAATGCGTCTCGAGTTTTATTTCATATCCCGATAATATAATTGCTTCAGAAAGTTCCAGTTTGGTTAATTCAGAAGCCCACTGCCCGTGAATGGAGCGGTATTGCTTTTGGGAGCGATACATTTTATACAAGAATCGCTTTTTGCTTTCCGCTTCAGGCAACTGGAAAGTAAAAACTTCCCCAGCCGGCTCGTCTCTGAAATAAACATATCCCCATCTTTCAGGTTCATGCATGTTCACGACATATTGCGGGCTCCAAACCCAATTATATTCCGGAAGATATTGACCTTCAGAAGTTTTTTTACGGGAATATTTTCCTTCTGAAACTTCAAATTGCCAGTTTACCCTGGAAAAATTGATTTTCCAGTAATTTTCTTGATGAGTCTTTCCACTTAAATTATTTTCTTCGAGAACCTTCCATGGCATGGCGATTTCTGCGCTCCAACCCTGATCCACATCAGAGGAATCATTCAAACTGCCAGTAATATGAACAGCGGTCCGAATTCCAGAGATGTTCCAGGTATCGATAACCGCACCACCTTCTCTGTAGGGTTTTGTTAACAATAAATCCCAAACCGTATTCAGCGCGTTCATTTCGAATTCCATATAATTGAAGGTGTCCCCGTCTGGATCTATAAAGATTTCGAAATCATTGTTGTAAAAAATAACGGTGTCTCTCTGTTTCAGATGTGCCCAAACATGAGGCTCCTCCATTTCTGCATAGAAATAAAGATATTCCTCATCCCACAACATTTTCACATTGGTGCGAAATGGCGGAATTTCTTCTCCTTCAATATCAATAAAATCAGAAGTAAATGGAACTTTAGACCAGGATTTTTCATTGGCGATACCATCAATTTTGATACTGTCAACAGTTCTGAAAGCTACATAGGTCCGGGGAAATCCTTCCTGGGAATAAACAATTGATCCTAAAAAGATCAGTAGTACAAATAACCCGGGAAACTTCATATACTCTACACCTTGTAATTCATAAGAACGGCTCTAACGCTGCCGTGTTTTAAAAGTAGTTCCTGGGCTTCATCTTCCGGGATGTCCAGTTCCTCGCAGATCATTTTTACCCCGCGGTTCACCAGTTTCTTGTTAGATAATTGCATGTCTACCATCTTATTGCCCTTAACCCGGCCCATTTTGATCATCGTTGCTGTAGAGATCATATTTAAGATTAGCTTTTGCGCGGTACCAGATTTCATTCGAGTACTTCCGGTCACAAATTCAGGACCCACGATGCATTCTATGGGATATTCTGCAGCCTTTGCTAACGGACTCCCTGAATTACACGTGATACAACCGGTAGTGATACCATTTTTTCGGGCGGTTTCGATCCCCCCGATTACATAGGGCGTGGTTCCCGATGCTGCGATCCCGATCAGCACATCTTTTTCCGAAATTTTGAATTTCTGAAGGTCTTTCCAGGCTTGCGCGGTGTCATCTTCAGCGTTCTCCACAGCATTGCGAAGGGCCGTGTCACCACCGGCGATCAGGCCAATGAACCAGTCGCCAGAAACACCAAATGTAGGCGGGATTTCCGAAGCATCCAGCACTCCCAGTCGGCCGCTGGTTCCGGCCCCAATGTAAAACACGCGGCCTCCTTTTTCCATTTTCGCCACATTGATATCAACGATGGTATTGATCTGCGGAATCACTTTTTCCACCGCCAACGGAACGCTCTGATCTTCTTTATTGATGTTCTTTAACAGACTTTCCGTGCTCATTTTGTCCAGATCATCATAATTAGACGATGCTTCGGTAGTCAGTTTATTCTTTTGCATTTCTTCTGAATTTGAAATATTAGTTATTTGGGCTGAATCCTGAAAAAACATCGGTGTATACTGAATTTACCGGCACCTCTGGCCAGGCAATTCCGGGTGTTGGATAATGGTGAATACCCATCAACTTCATCCGAAGTCCCTGTCTTCCCAGTCGCTGCTTGAAATCTTCAAAATCCAGCGCTTGTTTCGGTGACCAGGAAATTTCCGCAACGGCCATAAGCCGCGGCCAGAAACGATCGTCCATCATCTCATCGGTCAGGACATGCTCGCTCCATACCGGCGCTTCCATCCCCAAAGCATTAGGGTTTTCTGACCGAAAACCGTATACATCAGCCAGCGACACCCCTTCCTTATTGCACCAGTTCAGCGTATTGGGCTGGCCTGGAACATTGGCGTGATCCAGGTAAAAACTGGAACATATAGATTCGATTTGCCTGATATTTTTATTCTTAGGATTCACTTTTCCGTGCCATTGCTGGCTGATCATATTGTTGCTTACCGCTGCCTTGGTGATCTCTTCCCAGCCAATACCGGTCTTCCCGAGATCCTGAACCATTTTATCGATCTTCAGAATGAATTCCTCGTAAGCAGGGTCTTCGATCTCGTCCCCGCCAATATGCAGGTAATCACCCATGGTCATTTCGGCTATTTCACGAAGTACATTCTGGGCAAATTCATAAGTCTTTGGATTATCCATGCAGAATTTGGTCCAGCCAACCTTATAACCTGTGTAAGGCTCCGGAGGCAGGACATGTGCCGGATTGATATTCGACTGATCCTCGCAGTTCAATTCTGGCAGCGACCTCAGCGCCGCGTAAATATGCCCGGGCATATCGATCTCCGGGATCACGATAATATGTCTTTCTTTGGCATATTTTTGAATTTCACTGAATTGTTCCTTGGTTAAAAAACCAGATCTGCCACCTTCCACTGAACTTTTGGAACCGATCTCGGTAAGCTGCGGGTAGGCATCCAATTGAATCCTCCATCCCTGATCATCGCTCAGGTGAAGATGCAGTCGGTTCATTTTGTAGAGGGCCATTCGGTCTATGTGCGTTTTCAGGTAATCCATTCCGAAAAAACTCCTGGCCATATCAACCATAGAACCTCTCCATTCGTAAGCCGGAGTATCCCGGATGTGCACCTGCCTGAAAGCGATCTTCCCGGTTTTGCCGGTTTCGATCTGGGCCGGAAAGAATTGCCTGAGGGTCTGGATTCCGTAGAAAAGCCCGGCCTCGCTCCCACTTTCCAGCAATATTCCGGAATCATTCACCGTAAGAGCATAGCCTTCCTCGCCAATGCTGGAAATAAGATCTTTATTAAGTTTCAATTGCCAGTTTCCACAGCTTTCCGCAGTAAGCATTTTTGGATTAAGATTGGCAGATATCAGCAATTTTTCCAGCCATTTTGCGGCAGTTTCAGTCCCAGGTGCCGCGCAAATAGTGTTTTTCTTCGGAAGCTGATAGACCTCATCGCGCCAGTTCACTTCAGTTGGTAAAGGGATCAAAGCTGGGATTTCCGCAGTAATAGCTGAAGTTTTTTCCGCAGTTTTTACACCGGAACAGGAAGCCATAACAAACAGGAATACCATGGCGATGCGCGCGGAAGTTAGGATCTTACACATAATGCTGAATTTATTGCAACGAAAACCGTACTGTTTTCGATAATCTATTTTCTCACTTTATAACCCATCACGGCGAAATACAGGATGAACAGGTAACAGGGCACCAGAATCCAGTAAGCCTGCTGCGGACTCCAATTTTCAGCCAAAGCACCGTACAATAGCGGAACGATTGCTCCTCCTGCGATTCCCATCACCAGCAGAGAGCTGGCTTCTTTGGTGAATTTCCCCACATCTGCCAGAGCCATGGGCCATATAGCCGGCCACATCAGGGCATTGGCTAAGCCGAGGGCCGCGATAAACGCCAGTGACGTATAACCTTCGGTAAAAATGGCCAATAAGGCAAATATGATCCCGAGTACTGCAGAAACGCGCAGGGCACTCTCCTGTTTGATGAATTTTGGGATTGTAATGATACCCATAATATAGCCCACGACCATCGCGATCATGGTTCCGGTAGCGAAGTATTTGGCACTGGTAAGCGCTATTCCCTGCGAAGCTCCATAGCTGATGATACTATCTGCAGCGATCACTTCTACACCCACATAAAGGAAAAGCGTGATCACGCCAAGGATGACATGCGGAAAATCGAAAACGGTCTTTTTGGAAGCATTTGCTGCCTTTGCCGCCTCATCTTCTTCTTCGGCTTCCACCTCGGGAAGATCAGATTTATAAACCCAGAAAGCCAATAGCAGCAAGACGATGATGATCCCGATATACGGCGGAATAACGCGCATGGCCATGGCGTTGAGTTCAGAAGTCATTTCGGCCTGTGATAAATTGGCAATTTCCGCCTTCAGCTCATCGGCTTTTTCCAGCTGCAGGAAAAACCCGATCAGGATCGGGGCCAGCGCTCCGGCCAGTTTATTACAAATTCCCATGATACTGATTCGTTTGGCAGCGCTTTCCGCAGGACCTATTATCGTAACATACGGGTTCGAAGCGGTTTGAAGAATGGCCAGGCCGCTACCCATGATAAATAAACCGGAAAGGAATAAAATATACATCCTGGTCATCGCCGCAGGAATGAACAACAAGGCTCCAAAAGCCATAATTCCCAGTGCGACCGACATTCCGTTTTTAAAACCCAGTCTATTCAGTGTTCTTGCAGAGACCGGCGCCATGACCACATAAGCGATATAAAAGGCAAAGGTCACGAAATACGACTGAAATTTGGTGAGTTCACAGGCGATCTCGAGATATGGGATCAAGAGGGAATTGAGCCAGGTGACGAAACCAAAAATGAAGAATAACGCGCCGATGATCACAATAGTTCGGCTGGTTGAAGATCGCGAAGTGGTCTTTGTTGTTGCCAAGGTCTATAAATTAAATTTTAATATCGGTTTTTGAAGGCACAATGGCCAGATTTGCCAGTTCCTCCAGGTGATCCTGCACAAGTGCTGCTGCTCCAAGCAGTGAAACTTCAGAAACATCTGAGGTTAGGATCTCGAGGTCGTTCAGGACTCTTTTGAAAGGAAAGGCATTGAGCGATTCGCGAAGGCCTTCTTCAAAAAATTTAAATGAATCACTTACCGAGCCGCCAATGAATATTGCTTCCGGAGAAAGGATCAGAAGGATCATCTTAATGGCTTCGCCCAGGTGAGACCCGTATTCCTTGAAAGCCTGCATAGCTTTAGGATCACCATGCTGCGCCCTTTCAAACAACTCATAACCGGAGCTGCCATAATGCTGCTGAAAGAATTTCCCGCTGCAATAGGTTTCAATGGTACTGTCTTTATAAGGCATACTGCCGAGCTCGCCGGCACTGGCATAATTTCCGCCGTAGAGTCGGTTATTGATAAAAATGCCCGATCCAAAACCGGTACCTATGGTGATTCCTACGAAATTGCGGTAGCCCCTGCCCTTTCCGAAGTATTTTTCACCAAGAGCAAACATATTCGCATCGTTGGTGATAAAAACCGGTTTCTGAAAATGGGCTTCCAGGACTTCCTTTAAATGTACTTCCTGCCAGGATGGAATGTTCACCAGGTCGTAGATAATCCCGTTATCTTCATCCACAAGACCCGGAACCCCGATACCGATCCCGGCAAAACTGGTTTCCAGCGCCTCGATTTGCTGAATGATGTCCTGTATGATTTCTTCCTGAGCAGCGTTCGCCCGGGTTGGAAATTTTATTTTTTTCTCGATCACCCCGTTCAGGATCACGCCCATTTGAATTTTGGTCCCGCCAATATCAATGCCTATAATTCGTTCTTGCTTCATGTAAATGGAAAAAGTGCGCAAGCCTAAAAGTTATGAAATTCATGGAGAAAAGCGAACGCATAATTACAAAGTATATTTAAATTTTAATTATATACAAATACTTTTTTAAAAAATTTATAAAAGTCTGAAAGTTTTTAAGTTTTGAACTTCGATAAATTGATTAGGTATGAGCGTTAATTCAATTATATTTGTACTCTTAAATTGGCCTCAATTGAAACTGGCTGAAAGATAGAACAATCGGAGATGAAGAACATTCGGAATTTTTGCATTATCGCACATATTGACCACGGGAAAAGTACCCTGGCCGACAGGCTGCTTGATTTCACCGGATCGGTTACGGAAAGAGAAAAACAGGAACAGCTGCTCGACAATATGGACCTGGAGCGGGAACGCGGGATCACCATTAAAAGTCACGCGATCCAGATGGATTACGTTCATGAAGGTGAGGAGTATGTGCTGAATCTTATCGACACTCCCGGTCACGTAGATTTCTCTTACGAGGTTTCCCGTTCTATCGCTGCCTGTGAAGGCGCGCTTTTAGTAGTCGATGCTGCTCAAAGCATACAGGCTCAGACCATTTCTAACCTGTACCTGGCTTTGGAAAATGACCTGGAAATTATTCCGGTTTTGAACAAAGTAGATTTGCCAAGTGCGAATCCTGAAGAAGTGACCGATGATATCGTGGACCTTTTAGGTTGTGATCCTTCCGAAGTTATTCCGGCCAGTGCGAAAACAGGCATCGGGATCCAGGAAATTCTGGATGCGATCATCAACAGGATTCCGGCACCAACAGGAAAAGTTGATGCGCCATTGCGCGCCCTGATCTTTGATTCAGTTTATAATCCTTTTCGTGGAGTGGAAACCTTTTTCCGTGTTATTAACGGGACGATCAAGAAAGGGCAGCGTATTAAATTCGTAAATACCGATAAACAATATGACGCTGATGAAGTTGGAACGCTGAAGCTGAAACAACAACCGAAGAAAGAAATTAAAACCGGCGATGTAGGTTACCTCATCACCGGGATCAAAGACGCCCGCGAAGTAAAAGTTGGTGATACCATTACAGATGCTGAAAATCCTACGACTGAAGCTGTTGCCGGATTCGAAGATGTAAAACCAATGGTTTTTGCCGGAATTTATCCGGTTGATACCGAAGATTACGAAGACCTTCGAGCTTCCATGGAAAAATTACAGCTAAACGATGCTTCGCTGACTTTCGTTCCTGAAAGTTCTGCGGCTCTTGGCTTTGGTTTCCGTTGTGGATTCTTGGGGATGCTTCACCTTGAAATTATCCAGGAACGCCTGGAACGTGAGTTCGATATGACCGTTATCACTACGGTTCCTAACGTATCGTACCACGCCTTTACCAACAAACATCCTGATGATGTAATTTTGGTAAATAACCCTTCAGACCTTCCGGATCCTTCCACTTTGAACAGGGTAGAAGAGCCGTTTATCAAGGCAACGATCATTACGAAGGCCAATTATGTTGGCCCTGTAATGTCGCTTTGTATCGAAAAAAGAGGGGAGATCGTGAATCAGACATACCTGACTACTGAGCGTGTGGAACTGACTTTTGACATGCCTTTAGCTGAAATTGTTTTTGATTTCTATGATCGCCTAAAAACTGTTTCCAGAGGTTATGCTTCTTTCGATTATTCACCTATCGGAATGCGTGCTTCACACCTGGTAAAAGTAGACGTGTTGCTTAATGCCAATAAAGTTGATGCACTTTCAGCCTTATTGCACAAAGACAATGCGTATGATATCGGGAAGAAAATGTGTGAAAAACTGAAGGAACTGATCCCAAGACAACAATTCGATATTCCAATCCAGGCTGCGATCGGCGCGAAGATCATCTCCCGTGAGACGGTTAAAGCACTTAGAAAAGACGTTACCGCGAAATGTTATGGTGGAGATATCTCCCGTAAGAGAAAGCTGTTAGAAAAGCAGAAAAAAGGTAAAAAGCGTATGCGGCAGGTAGGAAACGTCGAAATTCCGCAGGAAGCGTTTATGGCTGTTCTGAAACTGAACGACTAAAAATCTTTGAACTTATATATGAAACCCGGTACGAAAGCACCGGGTTTTCTTTTGTTTATCAAATTCTTAAATTTGAAATTCTCATAAAAAGCAGATAGAAAATGGCCGGACATAGTAAATGGGCAAATATCAAACACCGAAAAGGAGCACAGGATAAAAAACGTGCAAAACAATTCACCCGTGCGATCAAGGAGATCACCGTCGCGGTAAAAGAGGGCGGAGGTCCGGACCCCGAAGCGAATCCTTCTTTGCGGAATGCCATCCAGAATGCGAAAGGGGTGAACATGCCAAAAGACACTATTGAACGCGCCATTAAAAAAGCCAGTGGGGCAGATGCTGATCATTATGAAATGGTCACTTTCGAAGGTTATGGCCCAAACGGTATCGCCATTTTCGTGGAATGCACTACTGATAATACGAACAGAACTGTCGCTTCAGTCAGGTCAATTTTCTCTAAAAACGGTGGTAGTCTTGGAACCAATGGTTCCTTGGAATTCCTGTTCGATAAAAAAGGTGTTTTTGTGATCGAGCGTGAAAAGATCGAGATGAACATGGAAGAATTCGAACTCGAACTCATCGAAGGCGGCGCTACTACAATTGAAAAAGAAGAAGATTATATCACGATCTACACCGAATTTACCGACTTCGGAAGCATGTCTTCTAAGTTAGAAGAACTGAAGATCGAACCTAAAAGTTCTGAAGTGCAGCGTATCCCGATGAACACACTGGAATTACCCGTGGAAGATGCTAAAAAGATCATGGGCCTCATCGAAAAGTTTGAAGACGATGACGACGTTCAGAACGTCTACCACAACCTTGACATTTCAGATGAACTGATCGCTGAACTGGAAAAGGAATAAATTTTATTCCCGGTCCTGCTCGATATTCTCTTCGATATTTTCCTTTTCGTCGCTTTTCTGACTTTCCAGTTGTTTTCCTAAATACACCAGCTGGTAACCTTCTTCAATTTCCACATCCATAGAATTGGAAGGAATAATGCTGAGATCACCTTCATTATTTTTCACGAATAAAGGAATAATATCAGGATCGGTCTTGGTAATTTCTATCAGGCCTTCATAATGCTCTGCAGAATTCAGTTCAATTTCATGGATCGAAGGATACTTTCGGGCCAGGTTAGTCAGCTTGATATAATCATCGGTTTGAGAAAAAAGGCCTTCTTTCGGGTTGTTTTCAGGATCATACATTTCATCTGAAGACACGACACGGAAAGAGCCATTTTCACCAAAATGTTTTTTGAACTTATCGATCGCGTTGAGGTTCACCTCGTGGTTTCCGGTCATGGCCATCAAATATCCCACATCGCTCAATTCAATATTATTGATCAGGTCATCTGAATACACGTTTTCCTGGATAGCATCGAGGCCGAGTTCACGCGCCTTGCGAATATTTCCGCCGTTATTATCAACCAGCACCACGTGACGGTTGTTCTTTTTCAGATAAGAGCCGATCAGTCTGGAAATGGTTGAAGCGCCAATGATCAAAATTCCCTGGGAATTCTTCAGAAAAACTCCTACTAATTGGGCAAAGAGTCGGGCAGTAGTGGCATTCAGCAAAACCGTACCTAACACGATCATAAAAACCAGCGGCGTGATATATTCCGCATCCTGAACCCCCTGGCTGGCCAGCTCCAGTCCAAACAGCGAAGCAATACCAGCGGCTACGATCCCTCGCGGACCCACCCAGCTGATAAACATTTTTTCATTGGCCTTCAAAGACGAACCTATGCTGCTCAAAAACACCCCCAGCGGTCTTACAACGAAGACTACAGCAAGGAATAGTAGTGCGGCGTTCACATTATAGATGAGGTAAAGATCTTCCATATTGATGTTCGCAGCGAGCAGGATAAACAGTATCGAAATGAGCAAAACGCTCAGGGATTCCTTGAAATACAACAATTCTTTGAGATTGGGAAGATTGATGTTTCCCATCACCATTCCCATGATCACCACAGCTAAAAGTCCGCTTTCATGAGCAAACTGGTCGGCCATTACGAAAACACCCAGCACGGTGGCAAGCGTTACAACGTTCAGCAAATAATGAGGGATCACATTTTTCTTGATCGCAAATGCGAGACCGTGAGCGAAGGTAAATCCAAAGGTGAAACCAAAAAGCACGATTTTCCCGAATTCCATCATGGCTGTTTCGGTGAATTCTGAACCTTTCCCGGCACTGATGAACTCAAACATCAATACCGCAACCAGTGCTCCAATAGGATCGATCAAAATCCCTTCCCACTTCAGAATGGCGGAAATATCTTTTTTTAACGGGATATTCCGCAGAATGGGTGTAATCACCGTTGGGCCCGTTACGATAATCAGGGAAGCGAACAGGAAGGAAATTTGCCAAGTAAGGTCAAAGATGAAATGCGCAGCAACACCAGCGCCTATAAAGGTAACGATCACCGCAAAAGTGATGAGTTTCACGATCACGGGGCCAACGTTCAGGACTTCATCTTTCCGAAGGGTAAGCCCACCCTCAAATAGAATCACCCCAATAGCCAGTGAAACGAAATAGAACAAGCTTTCCCCTGGAAATAATCCAGATTCCCCGTTCCAGATGGGTTCAATAAGTTTGGCGCCATCAGCTGTGAAAAGCGTCGCCACCGGACCTACAGCAAGTCCTACCAGAATAAGCGGCAGGATAGCCGGAATTTTAAATTTCCAGGCAAACCATTGGGCCAATATTCCCAGGATGATGATTCCAGCTAACTCTAACATATCTTTTTCCTTTGCTTGTCGAGCTAAAAATATAAAAAAGGATTAACTCTGAAAGTCCCACAGGCCGGGAGCTGTAATAATATGTTGTTAAATCAGTCCTATTTACGTAGATTCCCTCCCAGATTCGCTAATTTGCATAGCAATTCACAAAAATCAGCACATGACACTTTATCCTATTGAAGCCGGGAACTTCAAACTGGATGGCGGGGCAATGTTTGGCGTGGTTCCCAAATCTCTTTGGAACAGAACCAACCCAGCAGATTCCAATAATATGATCGATATCGCGGCGCGTTGTCTTTTAATCGAAGATGGCGACAAACTTATTTTGATAGACACCGGAATGGGGGATAAGCAAAGCGAGAAATTCTTCAGTTATTATTATATGTGGGGGGATGATTCCATCGATAAATCCCTGAAAAAACATGGCTTTCACCGGGATGATATCACCGATGTTTTCATGACGCACCTTCATTTTGACCATTGCGGCGGAAGCATCCAGTGGAATAAGGATCGCACCGGCTACGAACCAGCCTTTAAAAATGCACTTTTCTGGAGCAACGAGGATCACTGGGAATGGGCCACCAAACCAAATGATCGCGAAAAAGCCTCATTTCTGAAGGAAAATATCATCCCGATGCAACAAAGCGGAAAACTTCATTTTGTAACTAGAAACGAAGGTGAAAAGTTTTCAGAAATTCAGGAATTAGGATTTGGCGCATTGTTTGTTGATGGTCATACCGATAAGCAAATGATTCCGCATATCAATTACAAAGGAAAAAAACTGGTTTTCATGGCCGATCTTTTGCCAACTGCAGGGCATATTCCCTTGCCGTATGTAATGGGTTATGATACCCGACCATTGTTGACGCTGGATGAAAAACAACAATTTCTGGAAACCGCAGTTCAGGAAGACTATTATCTTTTTATGGAACATGATGCACACAACCAGATCCTGACTTTGAAAAATACCGAAAAAGGCGTAAGGCTGGATAAAAGCTTTACTTTTGATGAAATATTTAACTAAACTTCAACTATGAGAATACCTGTTTATAAACCCTTGATGGCCATCCTGGCCGCCGGGGTTCTTTCTGCCTGTAGCAGTTCTGCTCCAGCAATTGTTTCCACTCCAATTGAAAATATTGATGCCATCCCACTTAAAGTTGCCGATCTTTCAGATGCTCAACTGAAAAGCTGGGCAAACAGTGACCTGTCTACTGATACCATTCCGGGAATGAGCGTGGATAAGGCTTATGCTGAAATCATTAAGAATAACAAGCCTTCAACAGTCATCGTTGGAGTAGTGGACAGTGGTGTGGATATCGATCATGAAGACCTGAAAAGCGTGATCTGGACCAATGAAGACGAAATCCCGAATAACGGGAAAGACGACGACAAGAATGGTTTTATTGATGATGTTCACGGTTGGAACTTCCTTGGAAAAACGGTGGAAGAGAACATGGAATATGTTCGTATTTACAGAATGTTGAAACCGAAATATGATGGGAAATCTGAAAGCAGCATCAGTACGGCAGACCGCGCTGAGTATAACCAGTACTTGGCCGCAAAAGCGGAATATGAAAAGGAAATGGCCGATAGCCAGGGAACGCTTCAGCAGTATAACCAGATCAAACAACAGCTTACGGCAGCTCACCAGGCAGTTTCCAAAGAACTGGGAACTGAAGATTATACCAAAGAGCAACTTTCAGATTATAAACCTGAAAATCAGCAAATGCAGCAGTATAAAGCTATGCTGACTCAAATTCAGAATAACGTAGATGAAAATATTCCAAGCGCGATCGAGCAACTGGACGAAGCCATCGAATACTACCAGGGAAGATTGGATACGCATTTCAACCTGGATCTGAAAGGAAGAAAAACAGGAGATGATCCATACGATATCACTGATACGAATTATGGTGATAACCAGGTTTCAGGACCAGATCCTAAAAAAGAAGACGTCAAACACGGTACGCACGTTGCCGGGATCATCGCTGCTGATAGAACGAATAATATTGGTATCAAAGGTGTGGCAAATAACGCGAAGATCCTTGTGGTTAGAGCGGTACCAGATGGTGATGAATATGATAAGGATATTGCTTTAGGTATTCGTTACGCGGTGGATAATGGCGCTAAAGTGATCAATACCAGCTTCGGAAAATATTTCTCAACGAATCCAGATTGGGTAAGAGATGCGATAAAATATGCCGCAGACCATGATGTGCTGATCGTTAATGCAGCCGGAAATGAAAGCGAGAACCTGGATAATAAGATGGTTTATCCAAACGATCAGACCCCGGAAAATTCTACTGAAATTGCTGATAATTTCCTTACCGTTGGTGCTTTGAACTATGATTATGGTTCTGGACTTGTGGCTACATTTTCTAACTACGGAAGTAAAAATGTGGATGTTTTCGCTCCTGGAGTGAAGATCTGGTCAACCGTTCCGAATAACGAATATGAGTTCTTACAGGGAACTTCTATGGCAGCGCCTGAAGTTTCAGGAATTGCAGCGATCATCCGTGGATATTATCCAAAACTATCAGCTGCTCAGGTAAAACAAATCATCATGGATAGCGGTCTGCCAACTACTGCAACCGTGATCGTTGGTGGCGACAGCAGCAAAACCGGAAAATTCAATACCTTATCAACTTCAGGAAAAATGGCGAATTTATACAACGCGCTGATCCTGGCAAGTCAAGTAGCAAATAAGTAAACCTAAGAAATGAAGAGATTTTTAGTAAGCATATTATTTTTAAGCACGGGCCTTTTAATCGCCCAGAATAACACTTCATACTGGCAACAACATGTAGATTACAAGATGGATGTTGATATGAACGTAGATAATTATCAGTATACTGGTACACAGGAACTTGTTTACACTAACAATTCGCCAGATACTTTAAACCAGGTTTTTTATCATCTTTTCAACAATGCTTTCCAGCCGGGAAGCCAGATGAATGCAAGGTTAAAGGATATCGCTGATCCTGATGGAAGAATGGTCAATAACAAAGGAACTCGTGAAAATCCTGATTACGAAAGCCGTATCAGTAAGCTTTCACCAGAGGAGATTGGTTATTTACATGTAATTTCTTTAACCCAGGATGGGCAAGCCTTGGATTACAAAGAAGTGGGAACTATCCTTGAAGTAAAACTGGCCAAGCCGATCCTTCCAGGAAAAAAGACCACTTTTAAAATGGAATTCAAAGCGCAGGAACCTTTGCAAATCCGTCGTTCTGGACGTGATAACGCTGAAGGTGTAGCGCTTTCCATGTCGCAATGGTATCCTAAAATCGCAGAATATGATTTTGAAGGCTGGCATGCCGATCCATACATCGGTCGTGAGTTCCAGGGCGTGTGGGGTGATTTTGATGTGAAGATCTCTATTGACAAAGATTATACATTAGCCAGTACAGGAATGTTGCAGAATGCCGATGAAATTGGTCATGGATATGAAAAAGAAGGAACAAAAATTCCAAAAACAAAAGGCGATAAGCACACCTGGCATTTTAAAGCTGAAAAAGTTCATGACTTTACCTGGGCGGCAGATCCGGAATATATTCATGATAAGCTGATAGCCGAAGACGGAACTGAACTTCATTTCTTCTACAAGGACAACAAAGACATTATAGAAAACTGGAAAAAACTTCAGCCTAAAACTGAAGAATTACTGATGTTCTATAATAAGCACATCGGTCCTTATCCGTGGAAAAAATACTCTGTAGTACAGGGTGGTGACGGCGGAATGGAGTACGCGATGCTGACGCTTATTACCGGAGAAAGAAATTTCAACAGCTTGTTTGGAGTGACCGCTCATGAGTTTGCTCACGCCTGGTTCCAGCATTTACTGGCAACTAACGAAAGCGAGCACGAATGGATGGATGAAGGTTTTACTTCTTACATTTCAAGTATTGCTGAAAATCAGATCTCAGGAAGCAACAATGAGAATCCGCATACCGGTTCTTACAGAGGTTATTATTACCTGGCTAATTCCGGGCAGGAACAACCACAAACCACGCATGCAGATCGTTACGCCATGAATGCTTTATACGGAACGGCTGCTTATTCTAAAGGTGCAGTTTTCCTTGCTCAATTAGGTTATGTAATCGGTGAAGACAACTTAGCAAAAACACTGAACCGTTATTACGATGATTGGAAATTCAAACACCCAACACCAAACGATTTTATTCGTGTAGCTGAAAAAGTTTCAGGAGCTCAGTTAGGCTGGTATTTGAATGATTGGACCAGAACTGTTAATAAAGTAGACTACGGAATCGAGTCGGTTTCTACTGAAGCTGATAGTACCAAAATCACCTTAAGAAGAAAAGAGCTGATGCCAATGCCAATAGACCTTATGGTTACTTATGAAGATGGTTCAGAAGAATTATTCTACATTCCATTAGAGATGATGAGATGGGATAAACCTGCTGAAAACGATTCAAAAAGAACCATTGCTGAGGATTGGGCCTGGGGATTCCCAACTTACGATCTCAGCATTCCATCTTCAAAAGGAAAGGTTTCAAAAGTTGAGATCGATCCAAGCGAAAGAATGGCAGATGTAAACCAGGAAGATAATGTCTGGGGAGGTTCTTCAGAAGAAACTTCTGAAAATGATAACGAACAGGATTAAATTTAGCTGTTCTTAAGAATCTTATTAATAAAGACCCTTCCGTGATTGGAAGGGTTTTTTATTTAATGCTATTTTTGAGGCATGGATCAAAGCCTGGGAAAGAACCAAAAACTAAAAAGCAAAAAGCTTATCGATAAATTATTTATCGAAGGCCAGAGCGTAAAAGCCTTTCCGCTAAAATTGGTGTATACGGAAATTGATCAGGCTCAAATTTCAGACAATAAGGTCGCGTTTTCTGTCCCAAAAAAACTCTTCAAAAATGCTGCTGACCGCAATCGGATTAAAAGACTCATGCGGGAAATTTTCAGAAAAAATAAGTACCTTTTAACCAAAGATTTATCGGCTCCTCACGCTTTCATGTTAATTTATATTTCGCGAGAAGAGGCCAGTTACCAGAAACTGGAAACGTGTTTTACGGCACTTTCAGGTAAATTCAGGAAAAAATTAGAAGGTCATGAAGAAAAGAGTAGTTAGAAAACTGGCAATTCCGCTAATCCTGATCGGGATTTTTGTTAGTACCGTATCCTTTAAATCAGATTTTTTTGAGATCGCCAAACAGATAGAGATCTTCACCACGCTGTTCAAAGAGATCAACATGAATTACGTTGATGAAACCAATCCGGCGCAATTAATGGATACCGCGATCAAATCCATGCTGTCAGATTTAGATCCGTACACGAATTATTGGAACGAGCAGGATGTAGAAGAGGCCCGTATTTATAGTGCCGGAGAATATACCGGAATTGGTGCGCTGGTCAAAACCGAGCCATCCGTACTCACTATTGTGGAAACTTACAAAGATTATCCTGCCGATAAAGCCGGTTTAAAGCCTGGAGATGAAATTTTGAAGATTGATAATATCGATGTTGCTGAATTTGCAGAAAATGCCGGAGAATTGCTCAATGGCGCTCCAAACAGCAGCATGAATATCACGTATCGCCGCCAGGGGCAAATCAAAACCACCACGATTAAGCGAGCTGCGGTGGAAGTTAGTGCTGTCCCGTTCTTTAAATTATTAGATGATCGCACAGGGTATATCGTACTATCCAGGTTCAACGCCAAGGCCTCCAGCGAAGTTGCACGGGCAGTGAAAGATTTGAAAAGTCAGGGTGCTGAAAAGATCATTTTGGACCTTCGTGGAAACCCGGGCGGACTTTTAGGAGAAGCCATCAATGTGAGTAATATTTTTCTTCCGAAAGACCAGTTGATCGTTACTACAAAATCAGCCATTGAAAAATATAACCGGGAATATTTTACCCAAAAAGAACCTATAGATACCAGTATTCCTTTGGTGGTCTTGGTAAATGGCAGAAGCGCATCGGCCAGTGAAATCGTAGCAGGAGCGATTCAGGATTTTGATCGCGGTGTGATCGTTGGCGCCAGAAGTTTTGGAAAAGGCCTCGTGCAAAGACCTCGTGATCTGGCCTATGGAACCCAGCTTAAAATCACCATTTCCAGGTATTATACGCCCAGCGGAAGGTGTATCCAGGCACTCGATTATCGAAGGCGCGATGAGAATGGAAAACCGGTGAGGACTCGTGTGGAAGATTACAATGAATTTACCACGAAGAATGGCAGAAAGGTTTTTGATGGCGGCGGAATTTTACCCGATGTAAAGTTACCTAGTTCGGAATACAGCGATGTGACACAAGCTTTACTGCAGAATGATGCAATCTTCGATTTCGCTACTGAATATTACTATTCGCATGCCATTGAAAATACCAGCGACTTTATATTCAGCGATAGTGATTTCAACAATTTTAAACAGTTCCTGTTGAAAACCGGTTTCAGTTACCAGACCAAGACCGAGCTGGAATTGGACAAAATCAAACAGACCGCTGAAAGTGAAGATATTGACAAGAAAATAAGCAGTGAAATTCAGGATATTCAGAAGCAGATCGACGCGCATAAAAAGCAGGAAATCGATGAAAAAAAACCGGAGATCGTTAGTTTATTAACAGATGAAATCATCAAACGGTACACCTACAAAGAAGGTTTATACGAATACTATACGAGGCACAACCCTGAAATCCTGGAAGCCCAGAAAATCTTAAACTCACCTTCCCGATATTCTGAAATACTGAAGTAAGATGGAAAAATTTCTGCTGTTCTTTGAAGAGATGCCTTCCTGGCAGAAGTTTTTATGGGTCGTACTGGTGCTGAGTTTCTTTTGGATCCTTGAAGGTTATTATGCATTGATCAAACTCCCATACCGCAAATGGCGGCATGCCCGAACAAATTTCATATTACTGGGATTTGTTATGTTCATCAACCTTATTTATGGCCTAGTCACAGCAGGAATTTTTATCTGGTTGGACAATTCAGGTTTTGGATTGCTGCAACTGGGGCATCTTCCAGTTTGGTTGGAACTTGTTCTCTCGCTGCTCGTGCTGGATCTTATTGCACAGTATTTCGTGCATTTCCTACTTCACAAAGTAAGGTGGATGTGGCGCCTGCACCTGGTTCACCATAGCGATACGCACGTAGATGCCACCACCGGAACAAGACATCATCCCTTCGATTTTATCATTAGGGAAAGTTTTGCCCTGATCGCAGTGATCATCATGGGAATGCCGGTGGGTTTTTACCTATTTTACCGGATATTAAGTGTTTTCTTTACGTATTTTACCCACGCAAATATCTCGCTTCCGAAAAAACTGGATCACGCCCTGAGCCTGGTATTTGTGACGCCGAACATGCATAAATTCCATCATCATTATCAATTGCCATGGACCGACTCGAATTATGGAAATATGCTCAGTATCTGGGACAGGCTCTTCGGAACTTTTACCTATGAAGATACCAATAACATTCGCTACGGAATAGACCTGATCGAAGATGAAAGTAGTGCGGAAAATTTAGCCTTTCAACTGCGCATCCCTTTCAACAAAAACATCAGGCTCAAAAACTGAAATTTCAGCCTTTTACCATGGAAATGTGTGGGATTCCGTCTTCCAGGTAGCCTTCACCTTCCTGTTGATAACCATGAGATTCATAAAATCGCGTCAAATATTGTTGCGCGGAAAGTCGGATATTTTCGGCATGATACTGTTCCCTGATCGCCTTTTCGGAAGCTTTCATTATCTCGTGCCCGTAACCAAAACGCCTCTCAGATTGTTTTACCACCACACGACCAATCGCCGCTTCTTCAAAATAGTATCCCGGTTTGAAGCAACGGGTATACGCCACAATATTTCCCGCTTTTTTACCCAATATATGCAGTGCTTCGCGATCTTTGCCATCAATATCCTGGTATACACAATCCTGTTCTACCACAAACACTTCCGAGCGCAGTTGCAACAGGTCGTACAATTCTTCAATATGGAGTTGGTCAAATGTCTTTACTTCAATTTGAAGCTGCTCCATAGTTATGAACAATTGTTATTAGCAGGAATTTTATCGATGCGTTTCTGGTGCCTACCGCCTTCAAATTCAGTGTTTAGGAAGGTTATCAACATATCAACAGCCAGTTCTTCAGAAACAAAACGAGCAGGGATACTAAGGATATTGGCATTATTATGAGAACGCGCCAATTCAGCGATTTCGGTATTCCAGCATAAAGCGGAACGAACTCCCTGGTGTTTGTTAGCAGTCATATTTGCCCCGTTCCCGCTTCCGCAGATGATCACACCGAGATCTGCGCGGCTATTTTCCACGTCATTCGCCACGGGATGGACAAAATCTGGATAATCCACGCTTTCTTCACTATTGGTACCATAATTTGTAACCTCGTGACCAAGTTCTTCCAGTTTATTCTGGATCAATCTTTTATAAGAAGTTCCGGCATGGTCGTTTCCGATAGATATTTTCATGTTGCTTTAGGTTTCTTACAAAGGTATAAAACGAGGTAGTTAACCGGCCAATTTTTGACTGTTAATTAGTATCTCGAAAACACTGAAAATTAAGGCTTTAAAATTGACAGTGAATTGTGAAAAACCTTTGATGATAAAGTGAGAAAGAAATTTGTTTTTTAAGAAAATTATAACAATACCAGAATTTGGTTGAGATAATCAAATTATAAGTATGGAAATTTTTAGGCAGTTATGAGCATCGAAATTTCAATTGTTGACAACCGAATTTCCAGAAGTTATTCAGAAAACATTTTAAAATTTCTTTATGAACTTTTGTTAAGTTTTTCTTAATACCTCAACAGTATCAATTACTTAGACTTTTCAAGATATGTTGATAACCTGTTGACCAATACTTACAAGTCAAATTCCAAATTTTCCTTCAGAATTTTATTCCACAAATTAACAGGCAATCATATACCATCATTTTAATTTTTAAAAAAAGAAGAAAAAGATAATAATAGTATATAGTGTTTATAACTAAACGATGCGAAGATGGGAAGATTTGTCATTTCGGGAATCGATGATTTCCTTTGCTCTGGAAATATGAGCAGGATGAACCATGAGACGGATTCCTCCGAAGGCTAAGGAAGACATTGGGAAGAGACCTACTAGGGTCTCGTTCTGGAAATAATGCCGGATACCGGCACTTTCGAGTTCCAGTTTCAGGATCGCGCACTCATGCGGATAGGTATAAATAGCGATGCAGGTATAGCTTTGCATAGCGAAAGATTTTCCTATTAAATATACGGAATTAGTCGAAGGTGAGAGCTGTTTTTTCCAGCCCGGTTGAAATTGGATGCGGAAGGATGATCTCGGTCTTTTTATTGAGCGTTCGGTTAATGTAAGCCACAAATCCCAGTACCCCGACCAGGAATATCAGAAAAAAGAAAACCGAATATCTGTAAGACTTGCTCATTTTCATAACGTGACATCGTAAAAGTAGGGTAGTATTCGGACGGAAATGTTAAGTCTAAATTAAGAAAATTTTAAGATAAATCCCCAATTATTTCAAAAAGAGTAATAATAAAATCTTTTGGAATAAAAAACAGAGTAATAAATTAGCCTTCAGCTACTTAACAAAACTTTACATACAAATAATTTTTGTCTGCTGTTAAAGGCGTAATTTAGCTGAATACGAAAGTTTAGAATGAAGAAAAAAAAGAAGACTAGAAATAAGACGCAGGGAAATCTTTCCAAAACGATATTAGACATACTTAGAAAAAATTCCGGTCAGGCGTATAATTACAAACAAGTGGCCGCGGCCATGGGCGTGAACGATGCCAGCAGCCGAAACCAGATTATCAAGAAACTGGCTCAATTAGCGGCTAAAAAACAAATTACACAGATAGATCGCGGTAAGTACGTGATCGAAGACAGCAACGATTATTATACCGGGGTTCTGGATCTAACCACTAAAGGTTATGGTTATGTGATGGTTCCGGAACTGGCTGATGATATATTTATTGCTAATAAAGACCTGAATGCCGCATTTAATGGTGATACCGTGGAGGTATATGTTTTCAATCGTAGACGTAAAAAGCGATCAGAAGGAGAAATTACTAAAATTCTGAAGCGAAAACGTACCGAATTTGTGGGAACGCTTCAGAAGAAAAAGGATTTTGGATTTGTGGTGGTTGATGAGGCATCCATGTATACCGATTTCTTTATCTCCGGCAATAAAATGGGCGACGCCCAGGACGGTGATAAAGTCGTGGTAGAATTTGATGAATGGCCGGAAAGAGCCGATTCTCCCTTCGGAAGGATTACCCGTGTTCTTGGAACACCCGGTGAACATCAAACCGAAATACATTCCATTCTTGCCCAATATGGCCTGCCTCATGAATTTCCGGAAAAGGTCGAAGAATTTGCCAATTCTCTGGATACTTCCATTAACCAGGAAGAGATTGCCAGGCGGCGGGATATGCGGGATATCCTCACTTTTACGATAGATCCCAAGGATGCTAAAGATTTTGATGATGCCTTAAGTTTCAGGGAACTGGAAAATGGCAATTATGAGATAGGAATTCATATCGCTGACGTATCTCATTACGTCAAGCCCAATACGATCCTTGATGAAGAGGCTTACGATCGTGCGACTTCAGTTTATCTGGTAGACCGCGTGGTACCCATGCTCCCGGAGATCCTTTCTAACAATGCCTGTTCACTGAGACCGGAAGAAGAAAAATTCACTTTTTCAGCAGTTTTTGAGATAGATGATCAGGCAACGGTAAAGAAAGAATGGTTTGGTAGAACGGTCACTTATTCTGATGAACGTTTCGCCTACGAAGAAGCGCAGCACATCATCGAGACCAATTCAGGAACTATTCCAGAGGAGATTTCTATCAGGAATCATCCGTATACGGTTAAGGGGCCTATTGTGGAAGCGGTAGTGACCTTGAACCGACTCGCAAAAAAGATGCGTAGCCGTAGAATGAGGGGCGGGGCCATTTCTTTTGATAAAGTGGAAGTGAAATTCAACCTGGATGAAAACAACGATCCTACAGGGGTGTTCTTCAAAGTAGCTAAAGACGCGAATAAACTGATCGAAGAATTCATGCTTTTGGCGAATCGGAAAGTTGCTGAATTCATCGGAAAACAGAAACCGAAAAAAACCTTTGTGTATCGCTGTCATGATGAACCAGATGAAGAAAAGCTGCAAACCCTGCAGAATATCGTGGGAAGATTTGGCCATCAGCTTAATTTGAAAGACCGAAAAACCACCACTTCCTCCCTGAATAAATTACTCGAAGATGTCCAGGGGAGAAGGGAACAGAACATGGTTGATACACTGGCCATTCGATCTATGAGCAAAGCCTATTACGGTACTGAAAATATTGGTCATTACGGGCTGGCGTTTGATTATTACACGCATTTCACTTCGCCCATTAGGCGATATCCAGACGTGATGGTGCATCGTTTGCTTCAGCATTACCTGGATAAGAACGAATCTGCCAGCGAAGAAGAATATGAGAATAAATGTCACCATAGCAGTGAAATGGAAAATCTGGCTTCCAATGCTGAAAGAGATTCCATCAAATACATGCAGGTGAAATTCATGCAGGATCATGAAAATGAAGATTTCCTTGGAGTGATCTCCGGAGTGACCGAATGGGGGATCTTTGTGGAAATTGTTGAAAATAAATGTGAAGGAATGATTAGGCTTCGCGATCTGAACGACGATCATTACGAGTTCGATCCTAAAGAATTTGCGGTGACCGGAAGGAAAACCGGTAAGACTTTTACTTTGGGAGATGAGGTTTACGTAAGGGTTAAAAATGCCGATTTGATCAAGCGTCATCTGGATTTCAGCATGGTTGGAAGTCGGGAAGAAGTGGAAGATTAAATTTTAAGAACCTTCCTGCTTTAAAATGATTGAGATAGCTTAAATTCTGAAAAAATCTAAAAGATTACTTTTGTAAAACAACTGAACTAGATGTTACAGGACGTTTTATCTGCCCTACCGTTAGGACTTTTTCTGGCTTTTCTTCTGGGACCGGTCTTTTTCGTATTGCTTGAAACCGCCGCCATCAAAGGCTTTCGGGCGGCTATTTCATTTGATTTTGGCGTGATCGTGGCAGATTCTATCTTTTTTGCCATTGCCTATCTGAGCACTACGAAATTGCTGGAACGCATCAAGGATGACCCGGCTCTTTTTATTTTCGGCGGAATGATTCTCGCAACTTATGGCTTGATGAGCTTTCTGCAGACCAAGAAAACCTTGCAAACAGATGACGATACTCCTGAAATTCGGAAATTGGGAAAAAGCGACTATTTCGGGCTGTTTGCCAAAGGTTTCCTGCTCAATTTCATCAATATTGGCGTACTGGGATTCTGGCTGGGAGTCATTATCGTTTTTGGACCAAAACTGGATATGCAAATGAACAGGATCGTGGTCTTCTTCGGAACGGTACTGCTAACCTATCTTCTGATTGATGTAGTCAAAATCCTGCTGGCGAAGAAACTGAACAGAAAGCTCACTCCAAACCGAATCTATATCATGAAAAAAGCTATCAGTATTTTACTGATTCTTTTCGGGGTGGTATTGATTTGCCAGGGTTTGTTTCCTAACCAGGTGGAAGAAATCAAGGATCAGATCGAGGAAATTACCCCAAACGATTCGATCATTTCAAAAATATAGGCATAAAAAAAGCCTCCATTGAAGGAAGCTTTTTTAGAGGCATCGAGCGGATTCGAACCGCTGTACAAGGTTTTGCAGACCTCTGCCTAGCCACTCGGCCACGATGCCCTTTTCAGGTTGGCAAATGTAATAAAAATTTTAAGTTTCAAAACTAAAATCTATCTCGATTTGCTTCGGCTTACGGTTACCATCGCAACATTTCCGCCAATAGGAGGGTTAATTTTAGAGACCGCTACCTTGGCTTTCTGTACCTTGAGGAGTTCATCCATGATGCGAACCAGGATTCTTTCCGCAACAGTTTCAAGGAGTTTCGATCGAATCGCCATTTCTTCCTTTACGATCTTGTTCAGGTGAACATAATCAATAGTGTCGCTCAGGTCATCGGTTTTTGCGGAACGGGAAAGATCACCTTTGATCTTGAGATCCACACGGTATTCGCTCCCTATTTTTCCTTCTTCATCAAGGCAGCCGTGATAAGAAAACACCCTGATATTTTTCAGCTTTATAACTCCCACAATAGATTTTTGTTCAAAGATACAGCCTGACAGACGGTATTTCAATTTTTCATTTGTCTTTTTACAGAGTCTTTCTTTGTTTTCAAGGTATTCGATGAGATTTTTGATAAATTTGCCTTTTATTTTTAATCAGATATGGCTGAAGGAAAAAAATCGCTCAATTTCATTGAGCAAATCATTGAAGAAGATCTTAAAAACGATTATAAAAAAGAAGACCTGAAATTCCGTTTTCCGCCGGAACCAAACGGGTATCTTCATATTGGCCACGCTTCCTCTATTTGCCTCAATTTTGGGCTCGGGGAGAAGTATGACGCACCGGTGAATTTGAGGTTCGATGATACGAACCCCATGAAAGAAGAACAGGAATATGTAGATGCGATCAAACGTGACGTGGAATGGCTTGGCTTTAAATGGGCAAAGGAATGCTATGCTTCAGATTATTTTCAGCAGCTGTACGACTGGGCTGTGGAAATGATTAAAAATGGTGATGCGTATGTAGACAGCCAGACTTCAGAAGAAATCGCCGAGCAAAAAGGAACGCCTACCGAACCCGGTAAAATGAGTCCGTATCGCGATCGTTCGGTCGAAGAGAACCTGGAACTTTTTGAAAAAATGAAGAATGGTGACACTCCGGAACGAGGTCATGTGCTTCGCGCCAAGATCGATATGGCCTCACCAAATATGCTGATGCGTGATCCTGTGATGTACCGTTGCCTGCATAAAAGTCATCATCGAACCGGATCTGACTGGAAAATTTATCCGATGTACGACTGGGCTCATGGAGAAAGTGATTTTATTGAAAGTATTTCCCATTCGTTCTGTACGCTGGAATTTCTTCCGCACCGCGAACTATACAACTATTTCGTGGAAAAAGTGAGTAAACCAGGCGAATTCAGACCAAAACAACGGGAATTTGCCCGAAGGAATCTCAGTCATACCATTGTGAGTAAACGGAAATTGCTTCAGCTGGTGGAAAAAGGATTTGTAGAATCCTGGGATGATCCCAGGATGCCCACTATTTCAGGATTGAGAAGAAGAGGATATACCCCAGAGTCCATTCGGAAATTTGCCGATTCTATCGGGGTTGGAAAACGTGAAAACCTGATAGATGTTTCCCATCTCGAATTTTGCGCACGGGAAGACCTCAATAAAATCGCACCTCGTGTGATGGGAGTTCTGGATCCCGTGAAACTGGTGATCACCAATTATCCTGAAGGGGAAGAAGAATGGCTGGAAGCTGAAAATAACCCTGAAGATGAAAGTGCCGGTAGCAGGCAGGTTCCTTTTTCAAGGGAATTATACATCGAAAAGGAAGATTTTAAGGAAAGCGCTAACAGGAAATTTTTCAGATTAAGCCTTGGGAAAGAAGTACGCCTGAAGAATGCGTATATCATCAAAGGAGAAGAGGTCGTTAAAGATTCAGAAGGAAATATCACTGAAATTCACTGTACTTATGATCCAAAAAGCAAGAGTGGAAGCGGTACCGAAGAATCCATGCGAAAAGTGAAAGGTACACTGCACTGGGTTTCTGTAAAGCATGCTCTGGAAGCTGAAATTCGCTTGTATGACCGTTTATTTAGTGTGGATGAGCCAGATGGTGATAAGGAAAAGGATTACCTGGATTTCATAAATCCCGAATCTTTGGAGGTGGTCACCGGCTACCTGGAACCAAGTTTGAAAGATGCTAAAGAACAGGACAAAGTACAGTTCCAGAGAATTGGTTATTTCTGTGTGGATCGGGATTCTACTCCAGACAAACCTGTATTTAACCGTACTGTAGGCCTACGTGACAGCTGGTCTAAGAAGCAATAGGTATTTAAGAATAATTTAGCATAGGATTTTAACATATTAACCGGTTGTTAACAAGGGTGGGCTCTTTCAAGCTCTATCTTTGAGGTTATTACTAATTTTAAAATTCAAAAACTTATGGCAAATACAGGAAATACACTATTGGCTTTAATTACAGGAGCAGCCATTGGTGCTGGTATCGGACTTTTATATGCACCGGAAAGCGGTGAAGAAACCCGTAAAAAACTTCGGAAAGATGCTCAGGATGCTCAGGATCGTTTCAATAAGAAATACCAGGAAACTACTTCCAATTTGAGCGATCGAGCCAAAAAAGCCAGAGTAGATTTTGAACATCGCTTGGAAGAAACACTTTCTTCAGCCAGCCATAAAGCAGATGATATTCTTGCTGCTATGGAAACTAAATTAGACGAGCTTAGGAAACAAAATGCTAAATTGCAGAAAGATAAACCTGAAAAATCTTCAGGAAGTAGCAGTACTCCTGACAAAGCAGTAGTATAATCTTTATGGCATTTGAAAAATTATCTGACAGTGTACATGACTTAAATGATAATATTCAGGCGTTCATGCACAGCAACGTCGAGTATTATAAACTGAAAGCTTTTAAACAGGGGATGAAAGGCGCTACGTCGCTCGTTCGTTTCCTCATTATGGGTTTTCTTTTGAGCACTGCCGGGATTTTAATTTCCTTTGCCATTGCCATTCTCCTAAGTGAAGCAATTGGCACTCCTAGTGCCGGTTATTTTATCGTTGGAGGCTTCTATTTATTGGTTCTTATTTTGATTTATATCTTCGGAAAAGAACCTATTGAAAAACTGGTTTTGAGAAAATTCTCCAAAGTGGTTTTTGACGAAAAAGACAAAGAATGAGAGTTTATTCCTCTTTTGAAGAAATAGATAAAGACCTGAAGATCCTTCGTCTTCAAACTGAAATTGATAAAGAAGAGATCAAACTGAGTCTGGATGAGACCAAATCTAAACTCTCTCCGGTTTCCCTTGCTGGGAGCATGGTGGGAACGATCATTCAGAAGGCTCTGGTACTCAAAGCAGTTTCTAAGATATTTGGAGTGAAACGAGTGGTGACCAGTTCCAGAAAATAATAAATAACACCTATGAAAAAAGAAGCCCCACATTTGGGGCTTTTTTTATTCCGAATCGTTATTACCAGGCTGGTCTTTCTTATTCTTTAAATTTTGTTTTTTCATGGCTTCCCCAATTTGATTGCTGGCCGTAAAAGAAGCCACCATATTATTGAGCATATCGCTACCGGCTTGCGGGGAATTCGGTAATAAAATAAGGTTGCTGTTAGTTTCCTCCCCAATAGCCTGTAGGGTGTCATAATGTTGGGTGACCACGATTAGGGCGGAAGCTTCCTGCGAATTAATGCCTACGTTGTTCAATACATCCACACTTTCTTCGAGTCCACGGGCGATTTCCCTTCGCTGGTCGGCGATACCCTGTCCTTGGAGCCTTTTGCTTTCCGCTTCCGCCCGTGCTTTAGCCACGATCCTGATACGGTCTGCTTCGGCATCATATTCAGCGGCGACTTTCTCCCTTTCAGCGGCGTTTATCCTGTTCATAGCCGATTTTACCTGAACATCAGGATCAATATCGGTAACCAATGTTTTGATGATATCGTAACCATAATCCTCCATAGATTCGTTCAATTCGCGATTTACCGCGATGGCAATGTCATCTTTGCGTTCAAAAACATCGTCCAGCTTCATTTTAGGCACTTCTGCGCGCACAACGTCAAAAACATAGGCCGTAATCTGGTCAGAAGGGCTTTCAAGCTTGTAAAACGCGTCATATACGTTTGTTTTGATGACCTGGAACTGGACGGAGATCTTCAATTTTACAAAAACATTGTCTTTCGTCTTGGTTTCTACCATCACATCGAGTTGCTGAACCTTCAGGTTGATCCTGCCTGCTACGCGGTCTATTAGCGGAATTTTTAACTGAAGTCCGGAATTTCGAATACTTGTAAACCTTCCGAAGCGTTCGATTACCGCGGCTGTTTGTTGTTTGACTATGAAAATCCCGGAAAAAAGCACCAGCAAGGCTAAAATCGCCAGGGCTGGAAAAAGAAATACGTTGAGCATGGATTCAGATTTAATATTTTCTGAATTTACTAAATATTGGCATATCTAAAACGAAAAAACCGCAGGAAGACCTACGGTTTTTATTCCAATTATCGCGGAAATTATAAGGTTTCTATAGCCTTGGTAATTCTGCCTAAGGTACTGGTTTTGCCAATTTTTTCAGCAATTACATACAGGTCTGGTCCCTGCAGTGCGCCAACAAGTGCCAGGCGAAGAGGCATCATTACTTTTCCAAAACCAATTTCTTTGTTCTTGATCCAGGATTTAACGCTTTCTTGTAGATTTTCTGAAGTGAAATCTTCAATGGTCTGCATATAGTCGCGAAGCTCTTTCATCAGCTCCGGAGTATCCTCTTTCCAGGCTTTTTTGGCATCTTTCGGTTCAAAGGAAGTTGGATTGGTAAAAAAGAAATAACCCTCTTCCCAGAAATCTTTAACGAAAACAACCCTTTCTTTTAGTAGTTCCACGATGGAATGCACATAATTTTTTTCCGCGGAAATCTCTTTTTCTTTAAGAAATTCCAGGAAAGAATTGGTTAACTCTTCCGTATTTGCCTGCTGAATATAATGTTGCTGAAACCATTTGGTCTTTTCAGGATCAAATTTGGCACCTCCTTTATGCACGCGTTCCAGCTCGAAAGCTTCCACCAGCTCCTGTAGGTTGAAAAATTCCTGCTCTGTTCCCGGGTTCCACCCAAGAAAAGCCAGCATATTGGTCACGGCTTCCGGAAGGTAGCCTTCTTCCCGATAACCGGTAGAAATATCACCGGTTTTTGGATCCTTCCATTCCAATGGGAAAACAGGGAATCCCATTTTTTCACCATCGCGTTTACTTAATTTTCCTTTTCCCTGTGGTTTCAGTATAAGTGGGAGATGGGCAAATTGTGGTGCTTCCCATCCAAACGCACGGTATAACATATAGTGGAGGGCCAGTGATGGTAACCATTCTTCACCACGAATCACATGAGTGATGGCCATCAAATGATCGTCAACAATATTGGCAAGGTGGTAGGTTGGCATACCGTCACTTTTATATAAAACCTTGTCATCCAGTATTTTGGTATTGATTTCCATTTCTCCACGAATGATGTCCTGAAGATGCAATTCTTCATTTTCGGGAGATTTGAAACGGATCACGTAAGCATCATCCTTTGCAATTTTTTCCTGAACATCGGTTGCATCCATCGATAAGGAATTCTTCAGTTTTTCGCGGTTATGCCAGTTGTAGATAAAGGTTTTTCCTTTTTCCTCGTGATCCTTGCGGTGGGCATCCAGTTCTTCTGCAGTATCAAAAGCATAATAGGCCTGGCCAGATTCGATGAGTTTTTCCGCATATTCCCTGTATATTTCTTTGCGTTCGCTTTGGCGATACGGGCCGCAATCTCCTTCTTTTCCTGGGCCTTCATCATAGGGTATCCCGCACCAGTTAAGGGATTCCACGATATAGTCTTCTGCGCCTTCCACAAACCGATTCTGGTCTGTATCCTCAATTCTCAGGATGAAGTCACCCTCGTGTTTCTTGGCAAAAAGATAATTGTATAAAGCCGTTCGTACTCCGCCAATATGTAAAGGCCCGGTTGGGCTGGGAGCAAATCGCACTCTTACTTTTGATGACATAATTCGCTTAATTTTTAACGCAAAGATACAACCTTCTTGATCCAATCCTAAACTGCGGAAGAGAAGCTTTATTTCCCACTAAAATTGTACTTTTAGGGGTGATCTGCGAATTATGAAGTTTTTTGAGCAAATACGATCTAAATTAGAAGCTTTCATCCGGAAGTTCTACTGGAACCAGATACTGAAAGGTGGCCTTTTGCTGGTCTTTTTCAGTATGCTGTATTTCCTGCTGATAGTCGCACTGGAAAATGCCCTTTGGTTTTCTTCGGAAGGCAGGGCAATCTTGTTCTGGAGTTTCATCGTGCTGCTTGGGGGTTTATTCCTGTGGTTCATTCTGTTACCATTACTGAAATTATTAAAATTACAAGACGGGCTTTCTGCAATGCAGGCTTCGGAAATCATTGGCAAACATTTTCCAGAAGTAGCCGATAAACTGAAGAATTTGCTGCAACTGCAGGCCAGGGGAGAAGCATCTGATTTGTTGCTGGCCAGTATCGAGCAACGCTCCCGCGAACTTTCTCCCGTTCCGTTTTCTTCAGCGGTAGACCTGAAGGCTAATTACCGATACGCCAGATTGCTCATTTTCCCGATACTGATTGTTGTTGCGCTCTTCGTCGCGGGCAAATCAGCTTTTCTTTTTGACGGCTTCAAACGCATTTCAGATTATGAAACGGTGTATTCCAAACCCGCACCTTTTAAATTTCTTATTCCTGAAAATTTAAAGGCTGTGGAAGGGGAAGATTTTATGCTTCAGGTGGAAACGCTTGGGATAATTCAGCCTGAAAATGTATTAGTGCAGTTCGACGGACAGGAAATATTTATGAAACGTACCGAAAAAGGCCATTTTCAATATGTCTTTCCGAATATGAAAGAATCGCTGAATTTTCGGCTGAAATCCAATGAGATTACTTCCGAAGAATTTCAAATCGCTATTCTGAAAACTCCAAAACTGGATAATTTCAGTATGAATTTGGTATATCCCAGCTATACAGGGATAAAAAATGAAATTTTGGAGGGCACGGGTAACGCAAAAGTTCCTGCAGGAACGAAAGTCACCTGGAATTTTGAAAGCCGGAATTCCGATACGATTAATTTTGAAACAGAAGAGAGTCTTGAGTTTATCCTGCAGAATTCCGAGGCAGGTATTTTTAGCAAAATGCTGGTAAAAAATTTAGAATATTCGGTAAGCACTTCCAATGCTGACTTTTCCAATTTTCAAAAAGTACACTATGCTATTGACGTGATACCGGATGAATATCCGGTGATCAAAATGCAACAGAAAAGAGATTCTGTTCAGAAGGATATTCAGTATTTCCAGGGGGAAGTTTCAGATGATTACGGCCTGCAAAAGCTGGTGCTGGAATATTATCCAACCGAAAAAAAAGAGGCAGTTCAGCAAGTTTCCATCCCTATTTCCCAATCGGCAATTGTTCAGTTTTATTTTGTTTTTCCTGGCCAGTTAGCGCTTTCAGAAGGCCAGAATTATGAATTTTATTTCAGAATATTTGATAATGATGGGGTTCACGGTTCTAAATCGAGTAAAAGTGAAACCTACTCTTATTACGAACCAACTGCCGCTGAAATCGAGGAACAGAACTTACAAAATCAGTCTAAGAATATTCAGGAACTCAATGAAGAATTTGAGAAATTCAATAATGATCGTAAGGAAACGGAAGAATTCATGCGTCTGGACAAGGAAGAAAATGAGCTGAAATATAACGAGCGAAAAAAACTGGAAGAATATCTGAAACGAACTCAGCAGCAAAATGAGCTGATGAAAAATTATTCCGAAGACCTGAAAAAGAATTTAAAAGAATCTTCGGAATCGGCAAATCCGGAATTTCAGAAAGAGCTCGAAAAGCGAATGGAGGAAACAGAACAAAAACTGGAAGAGAATGAAGAATTGCTCCGGGAACTGGAAAAATATACCGAGAAAATAGAAAAAGAGGATCTTGGTAAAAAACTGGAGGAGCTTTCAAAAAATAATAGGAATAATGAACGAAGCCTGGAGCAATTGCTGGAGTTGACCAAGCGGTATTATGTGGATGAAAAGAAGCAGAAATTAGCTCAGCAATTGGAAAAGATGGCGGAGCAGCAGGAAGAATTAAGCGAGCAGGATTCTAAACTTGAAGAGCAGAAACAATTGAATAAGGAATTTGAGAAATTCCAGGAAGACTTCAACGAATTGGAGAAAGAAAATTCTGACTTAAAAAGTCCGAAGGATTTGCAAAGGGATACTGGTAGTGAAATGGAAATCGAGCAGGATCAAAAAGAAGCACAGGAAAATCTGGAGAAAAATGATACTGAAAAATCAAAGCAAAAGCAGAAAGAGGCTGCTCAAAAAATGAAGCAAATGGCTTCGCAAATGAAGCAATCTTCCATGCGGATGGAAATGCAACAACTTTCCATGGATGCAGAAGCGCTTCGACAGGTTTTGGATAACCTGATTGTTTTTTCTTTTGGACAGGAATCCTTGATGAATAGGTTTAAAGTTTCGGAGATCAACAATCCTCAATATGCTCAAAATCTTAAGGAGCAGAATACTTTAAGAGAAAACTTCGAATTCATAGATGACAGTTTGTATTCGCTGGCCTTGAGAAATCCACTGATTGGAAATGCTATTACTGATAAATTAACAGATGTGCAGTATAACCTGGATAAAAGCCTGGAAAGACTTGGTGAGAATGCTCTTCCGCAGGGTATTTCCAGTCAGCAATATACGCTTACTGGTTCTAATGATCTCGCTAATTTACTAAGCGATATTTTGGGTAATATGCGGCAAATGATGAGCCAGCCGCAAGCGGGACAGGGTGGGCAGCCTATGGATCAGCAACTTCAGGATATTATCGAAGGGCAACAACAATTAGGGGAGAAAATAATGGAGCAATCTCAGCCTAAGGAGGGTGAAGAAGGGAGGCAAAGCGGCGAACAAATGAATGGCGAAATTTTCCAGATTTATCAGGAACAGCAAAAATTAAGGCAAAAAATGGAAGAGCTTATGAATCAATCTGGTGACAAAAATGGGATCAAGAACCAGATGGAGCAGGTAGAGGAAAAAATTCTAAAGGGAGAATTTGACTCGCAACTGGATAAGATATTGGAGAAATTGAATTATGAATTATTAAAATTTCAGGAAGCTACAAAACAACAGGGCGAAGACACAAAAAGAGAATCAGAAAAGGCTTCGGAAGATTTCCAGAACCCTCTTCAGAATCAAATAAATAGCGCAAAAGATTATTTTCAATCTTTAGAAATTTTAAACCGACAAGTATTACCTTTGCGCCCGATTTTTAAGGAAAAGGTAAACACGTATTTTGGAAGCAAATCAAATTAATTTCTTTAGCGAATGTTCTTTTGAACTTCAGGAGGAAGAACGATACACTAATTGGATACTTAAAGCCGCTGCTTCTGAAGATAGGAAAGTGGGGGAGATAAATTTCATCTTTTGCGACGATGAATATCTGCACAAAATAAATGTAGAATACCTGGATCATGACACCTATACTGATATCATTAGTTTTGACACAACGGAAGGTAACTTGATTGGTGGTGATATTTTTATTAGTGTAGAGCGTGTACGTGAAAATGCGAATGAGTTTTCTGTTGATTTCGATACTGAGCTAAGACGTGTTTTGATTCATGGCATTCTTCATTTTTGCGGCTATGGGGATAAAACTGAAAGGGATGCCGATTTGATGCGACGCAAGGAAGAAGAAAAAATGGAAATGTTCCACGTGGAACAATAAACCAATTTTATGTTTGAAAAGGAATATGATGTAATTGTAGTAGGAGCTGGGCACGCTGGGAGCGAAGCCGCCGCTGCTGCGGCAAATATGGGCGCTAAGACGCTGTTGATTACCATGAATTTGCAGAATATTGCCCAGATGAGTTGTAATCCTGCAATGGGAGGAATTGCGAAAGGCCAGATTGTTCGTGAAATCGATGCAATGGGTGGTTATTCCGGAATTGTAAGCGATACATCTGCGATTCAATTTAAGATGTTGAACAAAAGTAAAGGTCCCGCGATGTGGAGCCCTCGAGTTCAAAGTGATCGAATGCGTTTTGCTGAAGACTGGAGGTTGAAATTGGAGCAAACGCCAAATCTCGATTTTTATCAGGAAATGGTAGCAGGTTTGATCATCGAAAAAGACAAAGTGGTTGGGGTTCGAACGTCTCTGGGTCTTGAAGTCAAATCGAAAACTGTTATTTGTACCAATGGTACTTTTCTGAATGGTTTGATTCATATTGGCGAAAAACAATTCGGCGGCGGTCGGGCAGGTGAACGGGCAGCAACCGGTATCACAAAAGATCTTATAAACGCTGGTTTTGAAGCCGGGAGAATGAAAACTGGAACACCTCCTCGGGTAGACGGTCGCTCTTTAGATTATTCCAAAATGGTAGAACAACCGGGCGATGATATTCCCGGTAAGTTTTCATATTCTAACGAAACACGGCCTCTTTCGAAACAGCGTTCCTGTTATATGACTTACACTTCACCGGAAGTACATAATTTGCTTCGTGAAGGCTTTGAACGATCGCCTATGTTCAATGGTAGAATTAAAAGTCTGGGCCCTCGTTATTGTCCCTCAATTGAAGATAAGATCAATCGATTTGCAGATAAAGATCGTCATCAGCTTTTTGTAGAACCGGAAGGTTGGAATACCGTAGAGGTTTATGTAAACGGATTTTCCACTTCACTACCGGAAGATGTACAATACAAAGCTTTAAAATCTGTTGCTGGCTTTGAAAACGTGAAATTTTTCAGACCAGGATATGCGATTGAATATGATTATTTCCCACCAACCCAATTGAACCATACTTTGGAAACCAAACTGGTCGAAGGTTTGTATTTCGCAGGTCAGATTAATGGAACGACCGGTTACGAAGAAGCCGCTTGTCAGGGTTTAATGGCGGGAATAAATGCGGCTTTGAAAGTCCAGGAGAAAGAGGAGTTTATTCTAAAAAGAGATGAAGCTTATATTGGGGTTTTGATAGATGATTTGATTACGAAGGGAACGGAAGAGCCTTATCGTATGTTTACTTCCCGTGCCGAATATCGTACGCTTTTAAGACAGGATAATGCTGATTTCAGATTAACCGAAAAGGCATATAAAATTGGTTTGGCTAAGGAAGACCGAATGAGAAGGATGGAGGAGAAGAAGAAAAAATCTTCTGAATTCGTTGACTTTCTGAAGGACCTTTCCGTAGTTCCTGAAGAGGCAAATCCTATTTTGGAAGCCAAAAAATCTTCACCTATGAAGCAAAGCGATAAGGTCTTTAAGGTTTTTTCAAGACCTCATGTGGAGATGAATGATGTCATGAATTTCTCCGGAGTGAAAGAATATATCCAGCAGCATGAGTTGACTGAAGAAATGCTGGAGCAAACTGAAATACAGGTAAAATATTCAGGGTATATAGAAAAGGAAAAGAATAATGCCGATAAGTTAAATCGACTGGAGGATATTCGCATTCCTCAGGATTTCGATTACTCCCAGATTAAATCCATGTCGTATGAAGCTCGCGAAAAACTGAATAAAATTCAGCCTAAAACCATATCTCAGGCATCCAGAATCAGCGGGGTTAGCCCGAATGATATTTCTGTGCTCCTGGTTTATTTGGGACGTTAACCTCTAATCGTTCCACGTGGAACATTGTAAATTTTTTCAATTCTGAAAACTGAAAACAAGTTTATTTCATGTAAGGATCACCTTGTAAGTGGTGAGTTGTTTGATATTATGGAGTTCGAACCGGGCGTGTTAAAAACCATTCCTGTTCCAGTGAATCTATCTTCTTATTACGAAAGTGACGAATATGTTTCCCATAAAGATTCAGTCTCTTCTGTTCAGGACTTCATTTACCAGAAGGTTAAGTCTTATATGCTTCAAAAAAAAGCTGGCTGGATTCAGAACTATATTAACGGCGGGAAAATTTTAGACATTGGTTGCGGAACGGGGGAATTTTTAAAAACCATGAAAAGTCAATCGTGGGAAGTTGTTGGAATGGAACCGAATTCATCGGCTCGCAAATTGGCAATGGAGAAAGAAATTTCTGTCTTTTCAAATTTGGATGATATTGATGGAAAATATGACGTGATTAGCCTTTGGCATGTTTTGGAACATTTGCCAAACCCTAAAATAGCTTTTGAAAAATTTTTCTCTTTATTGAACGAAAATGGTTTGCTGGTCATTGCCGTTCCAAATTATAAATCTTTAGATGCAAAAATTTATGGGGAGAATTGGGCGGCCTGGGATGTGCCACGGCACCTTTATCATTTTTCGAGAACAGGAATTCAAAATTTGGCAGGATCTACAAAATTTTCCCTGGTGGAAGAAAAACCGCTGAAATTTGATTCTTTCTATGTGAGTCTACTGAGTGAGAAAATTAAAGGCAGTACTAATTTATTGAAGGCTTTCCGGAATGGATTCAAATCAAATACGGAAGCGAAAAAAACCGGCGAATATTCTTCCATTGCTTATTTCTTTAAAAAATCAGAATAATATTCAATTTAAGCCGATTTAAGCGCGTTTAAAAAGTTTTACAGCATAATCTTACTCCCTTGTCTTGAAACGTTCAAAAATCGAATTAAATCGGGCTATTTTTTATAAAATATATCTATTTATTTCAACTAAAAAATAGGAAATGTCTATTTTTAACAAAATCGCTTTTTGTTGAGTTCCTATTTTATACATTTGCTCTCAAAATCAACGAAACATGAAAAAATCAATTTTAAGCGTTTTTGCACTGGCGGCCATATTGGTTTCCTGTAATGAACAAAAACTCGCTTACGTAGATACCTCGAAGGTCATCGAAGAGTATAAAGAGATGAAAGATGTAGAGGCTGAATTCACATCGAAATCAGATGCGGTTAGGAATCAGCTGGATTCTATCGGTCAGGCTTTTCAGCAGGAGGTGCAGGCTTACCAGTCTGGAATGGGATCAATGTCTGAAGCTCAACGTAAAGCTAAGGAGCAGGAGTTGATGCAAAAACAACAAATGATTCAGCAACGTCAACAAATGCAAACCAATCAGCTTCGCCAGGAAAGTTCACAGATCATGGATTCACTGGTAGAAAAGGTGAAGACCTATGTGAAAGACTACGGAAAGGATCACGGTTATAGCATGGTTTTCGGTTCTAATGAGGGTACAACCGTAATGTATGCTGAAGACGGAATGGATATTACTGAAGAAATTCTGAAAGAATTGAATAATGGCTACGAACCTAAAGCAGGTTCAGAGGAGCCAGCTGAAGCTTCAGAAGAATAACGATACAATTTCCAATAAAAAAGGCTCCAAAAATTGGAGCCTTTTTTATTTGTTTCAGTTTTCTAACTCATGATGTACACACCAAAGATTGTGATGATAAAGTAACCGGTTAAGGTAAAGGCTCCGGCGTAATCTTTTGCAATACGTTGTCCAAACAGGAGCATTAGCAGGGTTAGTGATGCCAGGGAACAGGTTAGTAGGCCTAGTTCATTGGCGCCATAGGCAATGATCCACAAGACCGAAACCATAGCGGCGATCCCCGTCAGGATCTCCAAAACCATGACAATTCCAACCACGAAAGGAACGCTTCCTGAAAGAAAGGTGGAAGCAAAATGTTCTTTGAGCCAGGAAGTATTTCCATTCCAGTCTACAAGTTTGTCAATTCCTGATTGAAGAAATACGATCAGGATAAAAAGAAGGATAAGAACTTCTGTTACATACTGAGAGATGGTCTCCATGTTAAGCTATTTTTTTGTGTAGCAGTCGTGTTAATTTAATAGAAAGATCTGTAAAAATGATCTTGGCATTTCCATTTCGTTCCACGTGATAAATAGCATTTTCCAGAGCCTGTGTAATTTCCGGAATATTTGCTCCGTGGATGAAGGGTGCAAATTTTTCTAATTTAAAATTTTTGGTGGCCGGCTCCAGGTAGACCAGTTCCCTGGCCTCATAATTCAACAGCATCGCCTGGCGGAAAAAATCTATACAATATAATAAAAAGCTTTTTTGTGATTCCCGGTTCAGGGCGGCGATCTCTTCACTCCATTTTACCAGTTCCAGTACCACGCTCTTATTTCCTCTTGCTTTAAAGGCTGCACGAACCCATTGTATGAACCAGCTTTCAAATTGTTCATCTTCACTGTTATGCTTTAAAATGCCCAGTGCGCGGTTGTAATTCCCGTTGCATTGATGAGCGATTTTTAGGGCTGTGGGCTGGTCACAATTTTCATTTTTCAGGAGTGCTTCAGCGATATCGGCTTCGCTTAGCGGCGGAAAGTGTAACCGCTGGCAGCGGGATTTAATGGTTTGAATGATCTGCTCCTCATCTTCAGCAATTAATAGGAAAACCGTGTCTTTTGGGGGTTCCTCGATCAGTTTTAGAAGTTTATTGGAAGCCGCCTGGTTCATTTTATCGGCTTGCCAGATAATCATGATCTTGAAGCCGCCTTCATATGATTTTAGAGAAAGTGCCTTGACGATGTCCTGTGCTTCATCTACCCCGATTTTACCCTGTTTGTTCTCGATCCCAATTTTTTGGTACCAGTCGTAAAGATTTCCGTATGCTTGTTTTTGTAAGAATTCGCGCCATTCTTCCATAAAATGAGCGGAAACCGGGTGGGATTTGATCTTTTCGTTGGTATTGACCGGAAATACAAAATGCAGGTCTGGATGGGCAAACTTGACGAACTTCAGATTACACGAAGATTGTCCGTTTTCATTTTCCCCCTGGGTGTTTCCGCAGAGGATATATTGTGCATAGGCGATCGCCATGGGAAGTACCCCGCTTCCCGCTGCACCGGTAAAAAGCTGAGCATGAGGAATTCTCCCCCTGTCGGCCGTAGTGGTCAGGTGATTTTTGATATGCGGAAGCCCGATGATTTCTTTAAAAAGCATAGGCAAATATAAAATTATATAGAAGAGATTATCTTGGGAAAAATTTATATTTGTAGATAAAGGATGACTATGAAAACAATCGACGACTATAATTTTGACGACAAACGCGCACTGATCAGAGTAGATTTTAATGTGCCATTGAATGATGAAAACGAGGTGACCGATACCAATCGTATCGAAGCTGCAAAACCAACCATTATCAAGATTCTTGAAGACGGTGGAAGTGTGGTGCTCATGTCTCACCTTGGCAGGCCAAAAGGCAAGGAGCCTAAATACTCACTGCAGCATATCGTTTCAAAGGTTTCTGAAATCATTGGCGTTGAAGTGAAATTTGTAGAAGATTGTATTGGAGAAGATGTGGAGAAAGCCGCGAATAATCTGCAATCTGGAGAAGTATTACTACTGGAAAACCTCCGTTTTTATGAGGAAGAGACCAAAGGCGATGAAGATTTTGCCGAAAAACTTTCCAGGCTGGGAGATATATATGTGAACGATGCCTTCGGAACCGCGCATCGCGCTCACGCTTCTACTACCGTCGTGGCTCAATTCTTTGAAGATAAGTGTTTTGGATACCTACTTGCCAAAGAGATCAAGTCTTTGGATAAGGTATTGAACAGCAATGAAAAACCGGTTACGGCTATTTTGGGAGGAGCCAAAGTATCTACTAAAATTACGGTTATTGAAAACATCCTGGACAAGATCGATCACCTGATCATTGGCGGCGGAATGACGTATACTTTCATAAAAGCTCAGGGCGGCCATATTGGTAATTCCCTGGTAGAAGATGATAAACAGGAGCTGGCGCTGGAAATTCTGAAAAAGGCCAAAGAAAAAGGCGTAGAAGTGCATTTACCGGTAGATTCGGTAATTGCCGACAGTTTTTCAGAACAAGCCAGTACGCAAACTGAAAGTGTAGACAATATTCCTGACGGCTGGATGGGTCTGGACGTTGGAGAAAAGACCTTAGAAAACTTCGCGCGTGTGATCAAAGATTCTAAAATTATCCTTTGGAATGGCCCTGTTGGGGTTTTCGAAATGGATACGTTTGCGAATGGAACCATTTCTTTAGGAAAAGCAATTGCTGAAGCGACTAAAGAAGGTGCATTCTCACTCGTTGGAGGTGGAGATTCAGTAGCTGCTGTTAAAAAGTTTGGCCTTGAAGACCAGATGAGTTATGTTTCCACCGGCGGTGGTGCCATGCTGGAAATGCTGGAAGGAAAAACGCTTCCGGGTATCGAAGCGATTCAAAAATAATAGGGTACGAAATTTGCGGTTCTTGCGTTTATTATTTTAAATAAGAAATATGCTGAAACAGATATTATGCATGGGATTGCTCGCAGCCGCAACTTCGGTATTTGCGCAGGAGAAAAAAGAGCGGGTCGAAAAGGCAAATTTCAGAGTACAGATTTTTCAGAAGAGTGATGATACGGAAATAAAACTGGCAGAACCAGATCCGGAATTTGCCAGTAAATTGCCTATTTCCGCCGTCATCCGCGATTCTTCAAAAGTAGCTTTGGAAGATCTTCCGAAAGCGATGAAAATCGATTCCCTCTGGAGAGCCGAGCTCACCAATTCTGATCTTTTTGACAAAATGCAGGAAAGCATCATGGACCAGGATTATGAAGATGTGGTGTATGATGAATTGCCTACCGATACGCTCAAGGCACGGCTGGAACGCCTTAACGCCCGTACTCCTTTCAATATCGAATACAACCCGATCCTGGAGAGTGTCATAAAATCTTATTTAAAAAGAAATAAACACAGTATGGAGCGTCTAATGGCGCTTAGCACGTATTATTTTCCTCTTTTTGAGCAGGAACTAGATAAATATGACATCCCGCTGGAAATAAAATACCTGGCGATCGTAGAATCGGCTCTGAATCCGCGAGCAAAATCGAGGGTGGGGGCGACCGGTCTCTGGCAGTTTATGTTTACTACGGGTAAAATGCACGGTCTGGACGTAAGTTCTTATGTGGACGAACGCATGGACCCGGTAAGGTCTACGCAGGCTGCTGCGGAATATATGGCGAGCCTCTATAAGGTTTTTGGAGATTGGGATTTGGTGTTAGCCTCTTATAACTCGGGACCCGGAAATGTGAGCAAAGCCATTCGCAGAAGCGGCGGAGCTACAGATTACTGGCAATTGAGAAGGTATCTTCCACGTGAAACAGCTGGATATGTACCGGCATTTTTGGCTACCCTGTACCTCTTCGAATATGCCGATGAGCATAAATTCCAGCCCGGAAATCCGGAGGTGGTATATTTTGAAACCGATACCATCCAGGTTAAAAAACTTCTAACTTTTGATCAGATCACGAAAGTTACGGGTGTGGAGAAAGAAATGTTGGAATTTCTGAATCCCAGTTATAAACTGGACATTATACCGTTCGTGGAAGATGAAAAGTATACGCTTCGCCTGCCTAGGCCTGCAACGGGCACTTTCGTTAACAACGAAGCAGCGATCTATAATTTTGCTGAAAGTCAGTTAGCTGAAACCAAAAAAGAACTTCCAAAATACGTTGAGACAGAAGACCGGATTCGCTACAGGGTTCGAAATGGAGATTATTTAGGAAAAATTGCCGCGCGATACGGAGTGGGCGTGAGCAGTATTAAACGCTGGAATAACCTGCGCGGGAATAACATCCGAGTGGGGCAGTATCTCACGATTTACCCGCGCAAACCGGTGAGTGTGGCCAGCAACGAAAACACGTCTAAACCTAGCAGCAGTTCCAGCCAAAAAACCTATACCGTAAGAAAAGGAGATTCACTTTGGAGTATTTCTAAGAAGTTTCCGGGCGTTACGGTACAGAATTTGAGGGCATGGAACGATATGAACAGTAACAGTCTCAAACCTGGAATGAAATTAAAGGTTTCCAAAGGTTAGAGATCGTACCAAAACCACTAAAATGAGACGTAGCTTTATCCTGCTGGCAAGTATCCTATTATTTATTTCCTGTAAAAACGACGAAAAGTCTGAACCCAACAAACGAATCCTTTCAGATTCTTCGGGAAACATCAATCAGTTAACTGTTGTAATCGACAATAATCTCTGGGAAGGAAAGATTGGAGAAGCCATTCGGGAAAAGCTCGCTGCACCGGTAGATGGGCTGCCTCAGGATGAACCACTATTCACATTAAGCCAGATTCCGCCGGAAACCTTTACAGGATTCGTTCGAAACAGTCGGATCTTTTTGAAAGTGGAACAGGCTGATTCTTCCGGAGTAAAGATCATCAAAGATGAATATTCACGGCCTCAAACCGGGATCGTTCTAATGGGTTCTTCAGAAAATGCGATCATTAAACTGGTTGACCAGCGTTCAGAAGAAATGATTGACCTTTTCAAACAAGCGGAGCTCAAAGAGAAACAGCGCCGAATTGGAAAATCACTGAAAAAAGACAATGATCTCGAAGATCGTTTTGGGATCAGCATGAAATTCCCAACGGCCTATCGCTACGCAAAGGAGAGTGATGATTTTGTATGGATCAGGAAAGAAATCCCGAAAGGGAATATGGAAATTCTGGTATATGAAGTGCCAATGAACCAGATCGAGAATGATAGCAGCGTGATCTCAAATATCACCAGAATGCGTGATTCTATTGGGGAAGCAGAGATTCCTGGGCCTGTAGAAGGTTCTTATATGATCACCGAAAAGGCTTACGCTCCATACCTTTTTGAAACCAAGATAGACGGTAAATTTGCTTACGAGACTCGTGGTACCTGGGAGGTGAAAAATGCCTTTATGGCCGGTCCTTTTGTAAATTACGCCATCAAGGATGAAAAGAACAACCGCTATGTGATCGTGGAAGGTTTTGTATTTTCACCATCCAGAGCTAAAAGAGACAACGTTTTTGAACTGGATGCGATCCTGAGATCGGTAAAGTTCGAGGGGTAATTCCAAATAGAAAGCAATAAAAAACCCAACTTTTTCAAGTTGGGTTTTTTATTTAGGGTAAGCTATTACTTATTTTCTTCAGTAACCTTTTTTCCATCATCAGTCGCTGGACCTTTCTCATCATCTTTGGAAGCATCTTTGAATTCCTTGATTCCACTTCCAAGCCCTCTCATTAGTTCAGGTATTTTACGTCCCCCGAAAAGCAACAATATCACCACAACGATTAAAATGATTTGCGGTGCTCCTATAGCTAATGGCAAAATAAATGCGCTCATATCAATAAATTTTGTTTTACAAACTTAACAAGAATACACTAATATAAACGTTAAGTTCTTAATTATTTACGGAGAAACAGGATTTTTGGTTTTCCTTTTTCCGTGATTATTTCCTCGAATTATTTAAAGTATCTTTGTAAAACCTAATTTTAGCTATGGCTGAACAGAAAAAGGAGAAAAGAAAATTCACTAAAAAGCTGCTTCATAAGTACCGAATGGTTGTCCTGAACGAAGACACCTTTGAAGAGCGCTTCTCTTTTCGGTTAACTAGGCTTAACGTCTTTGTCGCGGCGGGGCTTTCAGCAATTCTTCTGATCGCTCTTACAACTGTTTTGATCGCTTTTACACCCTTGCGGGAATACATTCCGGGGTATTCTTCCCCGGAATTAAAAGAAAGAGCAGCGGCGCTGGCCTATAAGACCGATTCTCTTCAGAATGTCATCCGGGTGAACGACCAGTACCTTCATTCCATAAAAAGTGCGCTAACCGGCGAATTTGATCCGGGGAGCCTGAGCAGGGATAGCATCCCGAATGATGGCCGCATGGAAGTAGAGTATGAGGATGTGGCGCCTTCCAGGGCCGATTCCATTCTACGGAATCAGGTCGCGCAGGAGGATAAGTACAACATTCTCCCAACTGCCACCGAAAACCTGAATTTTTCATTGGTGGCCCCGGTCAAGGGAACTATTTCTGAAACTTATAATATCAAGGAAAAACATTACGCGGTGGATGTCGTGGTAACTAAGAATTTGCCGGTTAAATCGGTAGCAGATGGTCGTGTGATTTTTGCGGAATGGACCGCGGAAACCGGTTATGTAATGATCATTGAGCACAGTTACGGCCTTATTTCGGTTTACAAACACAATGCATCGCTTACCAAATCACAGGGAGAAGTGGTTCGCGCGGGCGAGGTCATCGCCACAGCGGGCTCTACCGGTGAATTTTCTACCGGGCCACACCTGCATTTTGAACTCTGGAACGAGGGCAACCCGGTGGACCCTACTGAATATATAGATTTCAACTAGCCTATGTCTATAAAATCTTTTGCATCCAAAATTTTCGCTAAAAGCGTTCGGAAAAAAATTGATAAATGGGCCCAGGACCCTTTTCAAACCCAGCAAAAGGTCTTCGAAAATCTTATTTCTGAAGCGGCTCAGACCGAATTCGGAAAAGATCATGACTTTGCATCGATCTCAAAAATCGAAGATTTTCAGCAGAAAGTTCCCATTCGGGATTACGAACAACTGAAGCCCTACGTGGAGAAAATGGTCGCAGGGGAAGAAAATATTCTCTGGCCCGGGAAACCTTTGTACTACGCCAAGACTTCGGGTACGACCAGCGGGGCAAAATACATCCCTCTCACAAAAGAATCCATGCCGCACCATATCGAGGCGGCAAGAAATGCCATTCTTTGCTACATCGCCGAGACTGGAAATTCCAAATTCGTTGATGGTAAAATGATCTTTTTGCAGGGTTCTCCGGAACTGGATGAGAAGAATGGCGTGAAATTAGGCCGACTTTCCGGGATCGTGGCTCATTATGTTCCGGGATATCTTCAGAAGAACCGGATGCCGAGCTGGGAAACCAATTGTATTGCCGACTGGGAAGAAAAAGTGGATGCGATCGTGGAAGAAACCAAAGGCGAAAATATGTCGGTCATTAGCGGGATTCCTTCCTGGGTGCAGATGTATTTTGAGAAACTGATCGAGAAGACCGGTCAAAAAGTTGGTGATCTTTTTCCAAATTTCGACCTGTTCATCTATGGCGGAGTAAATTACGAGCCGTATCGCGCAAAATTTGAGAATCTCATCGGCCGAAAAGTGCCAAGTATCGAGTTGTATCCTGCTTCGGAAGGATTTTTTGCATTCCAGGATAAACAGCAGGAAAAAGGCATGTTACTTCAGTTGAATTCCGGTATTTTTTATGAATTTGTTGATGCTTCCGAATTCTTTGACGAGAATCCGAAAAGGCTTCAGTTACATGAAGTGGAAAAAGGGGTGAATTACGTGATGATCATTTCCAGCAATGCCGGACTGTGGGCTTACGACCTAGGAGACACCATTCAGTTTACCTGTTTAAAACCCTTCCGCGTGATCGTTTCCGGAAGGATCAAGCATTATATTTCGGCTTTCGGCGAACACGTGATCGGGAAGGAAGTAGAGCAGGCCATGCAGGAAGCGCTCAGGGAGACGGGCGCCAGGATCAGTGAATTTACAGTGGCCCCGCAAATCAATCCGCAGGAAAGTGAACTGCCATATCACGAATGGTTCGTGGATTTTGAGGAAGAACCGGATGATTTGAATAAATTTGCTGAAATAATCGATAAGTCCCTGCAACAGCAGAATTCTTACTATTTCGATTTAATTGAAGGAAATATCCTTCAGAGACTGAAAATCACCAGGGTGCGGCAAAACGCTTTCCAGGACTACATGAAATCTGTAGGAAAGCTTGGCGGCCAGAATAAGCTGCCCAGGCTTTCGAACGACCGGAAGATCGCCGATGCACTCCAGGTTATAAAATAAACACTGTATATGTCTGTATTCAAATTACAGGGGCGAACAAGGGCCCAGGAAAGTTCGAACGCCATTGAGCGTATGTACATCACTATGCGTCACCTCTTCAATCGTGGATTTTACAAGCCCATGGGAGTATCAGGAGAAACGCTTCGGGAGGCGCTTTTAACGCTTCGTCCGGAAATCTATGGTTCCGTAGCCGATGATAAGGCGGAACTTGCCGGATTGTTGTACGTGGTAGATCGTCTTCCGCGGGGAATCGAAGAATGCCGGTTCATCAATCTTACCAGTGATGAAGGCTATGGAAATTCCCATTTTAAGCCTATTGTTCCGCCGAAAAGACGTCGAAACTGTTACCGAATTGATGACGAACAGATGAATATCGAGATCACCCGCGGGCGATCTGAAATCTATGATATTTTAACCCATCTCACTTTCCTTTTTATTGAATCACACAAGATCATGAAGCGAGTGCTTATCGATGAGGAGGGAAGCGTGACCAGGGATTGGCAAAAACTTGAGGTTGCGGTTAAGAAAACCGAAGAACTTAGCCAGATAGACCGTGAAGTAGCGCTTACGCATACTGCGAATATTCTGGGAAGAACCTTTCACGAGATCAACACCCTGTATTCGAAATTTTCTACTGCTGATGATCCGGACAGGTTCCTGAAACTCATCTGGAGCCTTGGAAAACTGGCCATTAATGAAGCGGTTAGAAACGATAAAAGAATTATAACTTTTAGCCCGGTACTTCGCGAGAGATTGGGGCACCACATTCACGGAGAGATGTGGGCCAACGATATCAAGGCGAAGCTCCAGGAGCTGGAATTACTGCAAAGACCTATTCACGTTATCAGTGCGAACATGCACAGCGTGATGAACAGTCTTTTCACACCATACAGCCTAAAAGCCGAGCTCAAAAAGAAACCTGGTTTTGCGATCTACGAGGACCTGAGCGACAGCGCAAATGGCAATTTGCGAAATAAAGTTGCCAAGGCAGCTCTCGAGAACGGGATGACCTTCCTGGAAGATAAGAGCGGTACCAATATCGATGTTCAGATTTTCGACACCGCCAAGCTGAAAGAAGGTTATAAAAGCGCCGATCTTTCAGGCCCAGATTCAGAAAAACCGGTTATCGTGGTTATGGATTATGCTTTTGGAGAGCAGGCCTATGAAACTATGGACGAGCTTCTGAAACCTTATATTTTCGAAGATCAGGAGTTTAAACTGAACGTCAAATCTATTTCCATTATGGGGAAAGCCGGAATTCTGGAAGGCGGGAAGGGAGATATTATGATCCCGGATGCTCACCTTTTTGAAGGAACCGCTGATAACTATCCTTTCGAAAACCAGTTGAAAATGGAGGATCTGGAAGGCAACGGCATCAGCGTGGTAGACGGGGCAATGATCACGGTTCTGGGCACTTCGCTTCAGAACAAGGATATTCTGAAGTTTTTCCATGATTCTACCTGGAATGTGTGTGGGCTGGAGATGGAAGGAGCGCATTACCACAAGGCCATTCAGGCGGCCTCTAAACTCCGCGGAAGCATTTCCGAAGATGTGCAGGTACGTTATGCCTATTATGCTTCAGATAACCCGTTGGAAACCGGTAGTACACTGGCCTCGGGCGGTCTGGGAACTTCCGGAGTGAAGCCCACTTATCTGATCACTGAAAAAATCCTGGAACAAATCTTTAATTCTTAAACAATGATGGAGGTCGAAAAGACACCACTGAAAGACTGTTACCTTATCAAGCCCAAGATCTTTAAGGACCATCGTGGCCTGTTCCTCGAAAGTTTTCATCGCCAGCGTTTTGCTGAAGAAACCGGGATCGATGAAGAATTTGTGCAGGATAACCAGTCGGTTTCTCGATTCGGCGTGCTCCGCGGGATGCATTACCAAACCGGTGCTTTCGCACAGACCAAGATCGTACGTGTGATATACGGGAAAGTCCTCGACGTGGTGGCCGATCTGCGGCCGGATTCTCCAACATTTGGGAAGACCTTTTCGGTGATCCTGGATGATGAAAACCTGCATGAACTCTATGTTCCGAAGGGTTTCGCGCATGGTTTTTTGACACTTTCAGAACAATCTGTATTCGCCTATAAATGCGATCAATATTACCAGCCGGGTTCTGAAGCGGGTATTATTTACAATGATCCAGACCTGGCGATCGACTGGAATTTCCCGGAAGACCAGCTGGTGCTTTCTGAAAAAGACCAGGAACAGCCCACTTTCAAAGAAGTCTTTGGATGAAAAAGGTGTTAGTGACCGGTGCTGCCGGGCAGTTGGGACAATGTTTCCAGAAAATTGCTTCGGAATATCCTAATTTCGAATTCATTTTTAAAACTTCAGCAGCACTGGATGTGACGCAGGAAGCTGCAATTCGATCATTTTTTCAGCAGGAAAAAATTGCTATTTGCATCAACTGCGCGGCGTATACCAATGTGGAACAGGCAGAAACCGAAGTGGAAAAGGCTTTCGAGATCAATGCAACTGCTGCGGGGAAACTTGCGAAAGTCTGTGCAGAAAATGCTGCCATTTTAGTCCATTTTTCAACCGATTATGTTTTTGATGGCACTGCCCGAAAACCTTATGCTGAAACTGATGCTGTCCATCCCATCAACCAGTACGGTGCATCCAAGCTGGAAGGGGAAAAACAAATTCAGCAACAACTGGAAGCGCATTACATCATTCGAACTTCGTGGTTATATTCACAATTTGGTCATAATTTCTTCAATACCATCCGCCGAAAAGCTTCCGAAGGAAACGAACTGCACATTACGACTGCTCAAAAAGGCACGCCCACCAATGCCAATGATCTGGCAAGTTTTGTACTGAAGATCCTAACCCTTGAAAAAGCACATTTCGGGGTATATCATTTCAGCAACGAAGGAGAGGCAACCTGGTATGATTTTGCCAGGGAAATCGTTGAAATTTCCCAATTTCAGACTACGGCGAATCCTAGCGGTTTTTACCAGACAAAGGCGAAAAGACCGGAATATAGCGTGCTTTCCAAAGAAAAGATCGCTGAGACTTTTGGTTTGGAAATTCCGCATTGGCGAGAGAGCCTTCGGGGCTTAATTGCCAAAATTTGATTACTTTTCGGGCAAGAGTTTCATTATGGCTAAAAAAATCCTGATCACCGGTGCTGCCGGCTTTCTTGGTTCTCATCTTTGTGACCGCTTCATCGCGGAAGGTTTTCACGTGATTGCGATGGACAATCTCATTACGGGCGACCTCAAAAATATCGAACATCTTACAGGCAACAAGAATTTTGAGTTTCATCATCACGATGTGACCAAATTTGTTCACGTTCCGGGAAAACTGGATTATATCCTGCATTTTGCTTCGCCCGCAAGCCCGATCGATTATCTGAAAATTCCTATTCAGACGCTGAAGGTGGGTTCCCTGGGAACCCTGCATTGCCTCGGCTTGGCTAAAGAGAAAAATGCGCGCATCCTGATCGCCTCCACTTCGGAAGTTTATGGAGACCCGCTTGTGCACCCGCAGGACGAGGAATACTACGGAAACGTGAACACCATTGGTCCACGTGGAGTTTATGACGAGGCCAAGCGTTTCCAGGAGTCGATCACCATGGCCTATCATCGTTTTCACCATTTGGAAACCCGCATCGCTAGGATTTTCAACACTTATGGGCCAAGGATGCGTCTCAATGACGGGCGAGTGATCCCAGCTTTTATTGGCCAGGCGCTGAGAGGAGAAGATCTTACTGTTTTTGGGGATGGTTCGCAAACCCGTTCTTTTTGCTACGTAGATGACCAGGTGGAAGGAATTTACAGGCTTTTATTAAGCGATTTTTCAGATCCTGTGAACATCGGGAATCCCGAAGAGATCAGTATCCTCGATTTTGCCAAAGAGATCATACGCCTTACGGGAACCGATCAGAAGATTGTATTTCAGGAACTGCCCAAAGATGACCCGATGCAGCGACAGCCAGATATCACCCGAGCCCGAAAGGTGCTGGGCTGGGAACCCAAGGTCTCGCGCGAAGAGGGGATGAAGATCACTTATGATTATTTCCGGGGGATGAGTCCGGAAGAACTTGACAAACGAGAGCACAAAGATTTTTCTGAACATATCAGGCGATAAATGGAAGATTTCGGCAAGGTTTCAGTGGTCATGCCCGCCTATAACAGCGGCCGGTTCATCACCGAGGCCATTTCCTCTGTTCTTGCCCAAACCTATTCCAACTGGGAACTGTTGATCGTGGACGATGCCTCAACCGATGCGACTGCTGAACTGCTGCAAAACTTCCGGCAGGATGATCGCATTAAAATTTTCCGGTTTTCTGAAAATAAAGGCACACAGTTCAGCCGAAATAAAGCCATTGAGGAAGCTTCCGGAGATTTTATCGCTTTCCTGGACGCTGATGATCTTTGGAAGCCGGAAAAGCTTTATTTGCAGCTGCAAATGATGCAAACCAATAAGCTGCCGGCCTGTTTTTCCAGTTATGAACTGATCTCTGAAAATGGCCAGAACCTGCATACGAAGATTGAAGCCTTATCCCTTCTAAGCTATCAGAAGTTGCAGAAGGCAAATTATGTAGGAAACCTCACCGGCATTTACGATGTTCGCCAATTAGGGAAGGTTTTTGCGCCAGATCTCAAAAAAAGGCAGGATTGGGCTTTATGGCTGGAAGTGATCCGGCTGGGAGGGGCAATGCACTCCATCCGGGAATCACTGGCCTATTACCGTGTACGAAAAGATTCCATTTCCGGGAACAAATTGGAAATGCTGCGCTACAATTACAAGGTCTATCACGAGATTCTTGGTTTTTCCAAGGCCAAAAGCCTGCTGAAAATGTGCGCTTTCTTATGGGAACAATTTTTCGTAAAATCCCGTCAGCAGATACGTTTAGACTAGTGAAGTGAACTGTTTCAGTTTACCGCTTGGGCTTCTTTTCAGCATTTCCTTACGTTCGAAATTGATTTTCAGGTCTTTGCCTACGTAGGTTTCAATAGCCTTGAGGATATTTGTTTGTTGCTCGCCGGTTAGCGGGATTTCACTTACGTATTCTATGCGGAAGGTATCCAGTTTTGTTTGTATGATAATGAATTCCTTGATGTTCCCGCTATCTTCGATCAGTGTTTTGGTCACGTAGTAGAAAGTAAGTCCCGGAACGACCTTTCCATCGGCAAGCCTGGCGATATCATTGGTACGGCCCGCCAGTTTTTCCAAAACGGGCTTTTTAGCAGTGCTTTTTTTTGAGAGTGTCGCAGTATCTCCAATATCGTAACGAATCATTGGGTGAGCCCTGTTATATAGCGAAGTGATCACCACACGGCCTTCTTCCCCATGCGGAAGTACTTTTCCGTTTTCGTCCAGTATTTCCAGGTACAGGTCTTCAGAATTCACGATCCAGTCGCCATGATGATCTTCAAAAGCGATAAGACCCACCTCGCTGGCACCATATTCATTGATAACCGGCACCCCAAAACTCGCCTCCATGAGTTTCTGATCCTGTTCGAACAGTTTTTCCGAAGTAACTATACATAATTTTAGGCTGGGACAAAGCTCTTTCAGCACATAACCTTTATCACTGATAAATTTTGCAAAAAGCAAAATGGCGCTGGTATAACCGTTGAGGTAATCAAAATCTGACTGGCGGAAGCGCGTCAGGAATTTTTCCATTTTCTCCTCGCTGAGATCGAAAATATTGAAACGTCTTCGCAGGCTGATGCGGTCTTTCAGCTTTTCCTGAATATTCCCGTAGAAATCCAGTGGAATACCATAGAACCGGGCCTGCAGCGATTTGTTGAGGTCTATTCCATACCATTTGTAACGATCCTGGAAACCCGCCCAGCTGAGTGCATGCGCAAAGCGATCTTTGGCAAAAATGAACGGGTGACCGCTGCTGCCGGAAGTCTTCCCTACATAAGCACTCTTCCTCGAAAAATCCTTGCTCATACGGTATTTCAGTGGCTGCTGCAGGTCTTTTTTTCGCATGACCGGCACGTCCTCCCAATTCAGCGAAGTTTTGCCTGCTTCCGGGAAAAAGTCTTTATAAAAAGCATTATGCTTCAGGTGATACTGCACAATTTTCAGCTTTTTTTCGGAAACATATTCGGCATAAAGATCATCAGGAATAGACTGAATTTGCTCCAATGAGCGCATGGCCCGGTTGATCGGGAATTGGTTGAGCTGCAGAGAAAGTTTGAACCAGTCCAAATGACAGATAGCTTTTTTGCCGAATTTATTGGTGCTTCAATTTACAAACAATTATTTTTGAGCCAATAATTAAAATCTCCTCGAATGAATATTTTGATCCTTGGCTCCGGAGGCCGTGAGCACGCATTTGCATATAAGATAGCACAAAGTTCGCAATGTGAGAAGCTTTATGTGGCTCCCGGAAATGCCGGAACAGCTGAAATGGCTGAAAACCTGGATTTGAATCCGACGAATTTTGAAGCCGTTGCCAGTACTGCCCTGGAAAAAGATATTCAAATGATCGTGGTAGGACCGGAAGACCCACTGGTTCAGGGTATCGCCGATCATTTCAGCACTCAGCCGGAGCTGAAGCATATCATGCTCATCGGCCCTTCCAAAAGAGGTGCTTTGCTGGAAGGAAGTAAAGAACGTGCCAAGGAATTTATGGCCATGTACGATATTCCCACTGCAGCCTATGAAAGTTTTCAGAAGGAATCTTTAGAAGCCGGGAAACAATTCCTGGAAACGCTGAAACCACCATATGTTCTGAAAGCCGACGGCCTGGCTGCCGGAAAAGGAGTGCTGATACTGAACGACCTGGAGGAGGCTAAAGCCGAATTGGAAACCATGCTTTCCGGGAAATTTGGTGCGGCGAGTGAGAAAGTGGTGATTGAGGAATTCCTGGACGGTATTGAACTCAGCGTTTTCGTGCTTACCGATGGGGAGAACTACCAGATCCTGCCTACTGCCAAAGACTATAAGCGAATTGGGGAAGGCGATACCGGTTTGAACACCGGCGGAATGGGCGCCGTTTCTCCAGTGCCATTTGCCAGCGATGAATTTATGCAGAAAATTGAGGAACAGGTGGTCAAACCAACCGTTCGGGGACTGAAGGAGGAAGAGATTGATTACAAAGGCTTTATTTTCATTGGTTTGATCAAAGTGGATGATAACCCGTATGTGATCGAGTACAACGTGCGCATGGGGGACCCTGAGACTGAAGTGGTGCTTCCCAGGATCAAAAGTGATCTGATTGATTTGCTGGAAAAAACCTGGAAAGGCGAACTGCATTCAGCAAAAGTGGAGATCGATGATCGAGCGGCCACCACCGTAATGACGGTTTCTGGCGGTTATCCTGAATCTTATGAAAAAGGAAAAGAGATCAGCGGCATAAAACAAATCAACGATTCGATCGTTTTCCATGCCGGAACCCGTAAAGAAGGGGAGAAGGTGGTAACCAGCGGCGGGCGTGTGATCGCACTAACCTCGCTGGATGAAGATTACAAAAAGGCACTAAAAAAATCTTATCAAAGTGCCGAAAAACTTCACTTTGATAAGATGTATTTTAGAAAGGATATTGGTTTTGACCTAGCCTAAATAAGGGTTTGGCTGAGTTTCTTCCGGTTCTTCCTTTTCGAAGATTCGGAGTTGTTTTAACCAGAAACCAAAGGCAAGGATACCAATAATTAAAAATATCCAGTTTAATGTATTTGCAAGAAACCATGAATCATCCTGAAGATGTCTCAACCAGTCAAGAGGGATAAAAAGAACATCCTCAAAAAGCCATGCAATTGCTTCAAATAAATCTCTCAGCATTTCAGTAATTTTTGTGCTTACAAAAATATAAAAAAACCCTATGCTAACAAGCTTTTTCAATAAATCAAAACCGTTGAGCCTCATCGTGATCATCGTTTTGTTGTGCTTGTTTTATACTGCTTACAATTTTGAACAGTGGTTTTTGGATTTTGAGCTGTTGCTTTTTCTAAAAAAATTAGGTCTTTTACTCACCCTTGTTTTTAGCCTGCTGGTATTGAATTTTATCGCTAAGAAAAATGAACTCACCAAGCGCAGTGCTTATAAAACCTTGTTTTTCACCCTTTTCGCGGTAAGTTTTGCGAATTTGATGCAAAGCGAAACGGCGATTATCGCTAATCTTTTTGTGGCATTAGCCTTACGCCGACTCATCAGTTTGCGTTCCAGGAAGTTTATTCAGAAAAAGATCTTTGATGCCAGTTTTTGGATTGCTATTGCAAGCCTGTATCAATTCTGGAGTATTTTGTTCTTGGGCCTGGTGTTCATGGCGATCCTCAACTTCGCGGCCTATTTTAAGAACTGGCTCATTCCACTGGTCGCGGTCGTGAGCGTAGCGATCTTGACGGTGTGCTTTCACCTGGTTGTTTACGAAGAGCTGTACTATTTAAATGACTGGTTCCAAATGAGCAATTTTGACTTTAGTTTCTACGGAAATCTTCAAATGCTGATTCCGCTCAGTATATTGCTGGGCCTGCTGGTCTGGACGATTCTGAACTATTTCAGTATGATGCAAAAGGCCAGCGTGACCAGGAGACCGGTCTTAGGAATGATCCTTCTCAGCCTGGCGATCGCCGCGGTGGTAGCCGTGTTTGCGCCTACCAAAAATGGCAGTGAACTTATCTTCTTCCTGGCACCTTTCAGTATTATCACTTCGAGTTATTTCGACGGAAAAAAAGACCGGGTTTTCAAGGAAATCGTACTCATCGCATTGCTTGCCATGCCATTCGTGATTTTGTTCCTCATTTAGGAAACCTGCTGAAACTGCCCTAAAATCTTCTGAAAGTAATATCTTTGTAGCCTCGAAATTACAGCCAAAATAAGGCTTCCATAAACCAGAACTTTTATGTTTTCAGATAAAGCGAATCACATTTTCCAGGAGGTTATTGAAAAATACCACGAAAAAGACGATGTATACCAGGATTTTCACAACCCGTATGACGCGGAAAGTGACCTTTTGGAACATCTTCTTTACCGGAAATGCTGGATCGATACCGTACAATGGCATTATGAAGATATCATTCGCGACCAGGACATCGATCCTGTTGCGGCGCTGGACCTGAAGCGTAAGATCGATGCCTCGAACCAGGACAGAACCGATACGGTTGAATACATAGACAGCTATTTTCTGAAGAAATACGGGGACGTAAAACCAGATACTGATGCTACCATCAATTCTGAAAGTCCCGCATGGGCGATCGATAGGTTATCTATTCTGGCCCTGAAGATCTACCACATGAATGAAGAGGCGAATCGGGAAGACGCCAGCCAGCAACACCAGATGGCCTGCAAGGCAAAACTGGATGTATTGCTGGAGCAGCGAACAGATCTTTCTACTGCGATCAACCAGCTGCTGGAAGATATTTCCGAAGGCAGGAAATACATGAAAGTGTACAAGCAAATGAAGATGTACAACGACGAAGAACTGAATCCAGTATTGAGAAACAAGCGATAGAATGAGCACCGAGACCCCGGTATCAGCAGCTCGAAAAGGCCGGCATATCCTGGTGATCAGGCTGTCAGCCATGGGAGACGTGGCGATGGCCGTACCGGTGATCAGCGTGCTCACGCAAACTTACCCCGAGCTTTCTGTCACGGTGTTAACTCGGGCTTTCTTCCGGCCGCTTTTCAGCCATTTGCCTAATGTAGATACTTATGAGGCTGATGTGGATGGCGTGCACAGTGGGGTGCTGGGATTGGGAACGCTTGCAAAAGAACTGCGTGACGAAGAGATCGACCTGGTGGCCGACCTTCATGATGTGATCCGGAGCAACGTGCTGAAATCGGTATTTTATTTCTACGGAATCCCTTTCAAACAAATCGATAAGGGACGTGGCGAAAAAAAGGCGCTTACCCGGGAAAAGAATAAGGAGTTCCGGCAGTTGAAGTCGACCCACCAGCGCTATGCAGATGTTTTTTCCGAATTAGGCTATCCACTGGAGCTTCAGCATTATATTCCGCCGAAAACCCGAAAACTGATTCCCAGGATTACCGAGGTGACCGGCGAAAAGAAGAAAAAATGGCTGGGAATCGCTCCTTTTGCGCAGCATGCTTCCAAAACCTATCCGCTCGAAATGATGGAAAAAGTGATTCAGAATTTACAACTGAACCAGGATATCCAAATCATTCTTTTCGGAGGCGGGGAACACGAGCGCCAGCAACTGGCAAAACTGGAAGAAAAATATGCGAATTGTACCAGTATCGTGGGAAAACTGAGCTTTGCCGAAGAGCTCAGCCTGATCTCAAATCTCGACCTGATGCTGTCTATGGATAGCGGGAACGGGCATCTTGCCGCGATCTACCAGGTTCCGGTCATTACCGTTTGGGGAGTTACGCATCCATATACCGGTTTTCAGCCCTTCGGACAGCCTATGGGAAATTGTATTTTGCCAGATCTGAAGAAATACCCGAAGATCCCTACTTCGATATACGGAAATAAATTTCCCGAAGGATACGAAGAGGTGATGCATAGCATTCCTCCCGAAACCATCCTTCGGAAAATTCACGAAATTCTCTATTAAAGATCGTCGTAATCTACTTTTAAGGTTGGTGTGGTGGGGTGTGCCTGGCAGGTCAATATGAAACCGTCTGCGATTTCCTCATCAGTAAGAATCTGATTTTTAGACATTTCAGCTTTTCCTTCCACGATTTTTGCCATGCAACTGCTGCAGATACCGCCCTGGCAGGAATAAGGCACGTCGATATCTTCTTCCAGTGCGCGGTCAAGAACCACTTCTTTACGGTCCATGGAAAAATTGAATTCTTCATCGTCCACGATCAGGGTCACCTGGGTCATTCCGCTGGTGTCACCTTCGATCTCCTTTTCTTCCACGCTCGAAGTAAAAAGTTCAAAAAGAATTTGCTCTTCCTTCACGCCGTTGTTTTGAAGAACTTCAGAAACATGCTTGATCATGGCTTCCGGCCCGCACAGGTAATAAGCGTCGAAATCATGATCCTTGAACTTGTTCTTCAGCACATAATTAACGGTGCTGGTCTCAATGCGCCCAAAATGGGCATTTTCTTCACGGGTTCTGCTATAGAAAAATTCTACAAAAAGCCTTTCTGGAAATTCAGATTGCAGCTTCAGCAATTCCTTAAAAAAGATGGTCTGATCTACTGATTTATTTCCGTAGGCCAGAACAAAACGGCTGTTTGGTTCGTCCCGAAGCACGGTCTTGATGATCGAAAGAACCGGCGTGATCCCGCTTCCGGCGGCAAAAGCTGCGTAATTTTTTGCTTCAGAACCAGGAGTCAGCGTAAACCGCCCTTCAGGTGGGTGTACCTCCAGGATATCGCCGGCAACCAGCTTGTTATTGGCGATAACGGAAAAGCGCCCGCCTTCCACTTCCTTAACCGTGACCTTGAATTCATCAGAGTTTGGAGCGGAACAAAGAGAATACGAACGGCGCAGTTCTGTACCGTCTGCATCAAATTTTATGGTAATATATTGCCCTGCGGAAAAATGGAATGTTTCCTTCAGGTTTTCTGGAATTTCAAACGATATGCTAACCGCTTCCGGTGTTTCGCGGATGATTTCTTTAATTTTTAGCGGATGAAAATTGCTCATTTTTTACGATTTGTGCGCAAAAATACAAACTAAGCTTGTTTTAAAAATGTAACAATGTTTTAAATTTCCTACTAACTTTCTAAAACCACCTTTCATGTTTAGACGATTTCTCTGGTTAGAATGGAAATCTTTCTTCAGGTCTGCCAGCTTTGGTAAAAGCCTTGGCCTGAAAATATTAATGATTTTCCTGGCGCTTTACTTTGCAGTCATGTTCCTGCTCGTGGGCTTTGGATTGTATCCTATCATGAAAAAGCTCTATCCCGGTGAAGATCCGCTGGAGATGGTCAATCGTTTTGCGCTGGCCTATTTTGCGCTGGAATTTGTGATGAGGTTCATGCTGCAAACGCTTCCGGTAATGGATATCAAGCCGTTGATGATTTTTCCCATCAAAAAGCGCAAGGTGGTAAATTATGTTTTACTGAAATCGCTTTATTCATTTTACAATATTTTGCCATTATTGCTGATCATTCCTTTTGGGATCATCAATATTTACAAGGGGGCTCATGGCGCTGCAACCATGCTTGGCTGGATGGTCGCGGTCTATGCGATGACGCTATCGGTGAATTTTCTGAATTTTATTGTCAAAAAAAGATTCACAGATAATTTGAAAGCGCTGATCCCGCTGATCATTTTAGTAGTGGCCTTACTATTGCTGGATTATTTTGACATTTTCAGCATTACAGATTATTTCGGGCGTTTACTGAATGTGCTGATAGAGATGCCCTACCTGGCCATTGTCCCGGTTGTGGTTCTCGTTGGATTGTACAAATGGAATCAGCTGAACCTGGAATCTAAATTTTATCTCGATGCCGGCCTGAAAGGCAAAGCAAAATCAGTAGATACCAAAGATTTCGGCTGGACGAAGAAATTTGGCAGTATTGCACCGTTCCTGCAGCTCGACCTGAAAATGATCTGGCGAAACAAACGTCCCAAAACAACGGTCTACCTGGCATTCATTTTCCTGGCTTATGGCCTGCTGTTCTATACGAACGACGCATACCAGAACATGCCCGCATTTTTTGTATTTGTCGGCATCTTTACCACGGGAATTTTCATGATCAATTTTGGCCAGTTCGTACCTTCCTGGGATGCAGGATATTATTCGATGATCATGGCACAGAATATCCCTATGAAGCAATACCTCGCTTCCAAACTGGGGCTTATCACTTTTAGCGTAGTGGTATTGGCAATCTTGTCCACGCCTTATGCGTATTTTGGATACGAGATCCTGCTTTTAAATCTTGCCTGCGCGTTGTACAATATGGGGGTGAATGCCCCGCTGTTACTGTATGCGGGCTCTTTCAATAAAAAAAGAATAGACCTGGATAAGAGTCCGTTTATGAATTACCAGGGAACAGGAGCCAGTCAGTGGCTGGTAGGATTGCCGCTGCTGCTCATCCCAATTTTCCTTTTCTGGCTCATTCATAAATTTCTGGGTTACGAAATGGGTGTAGGTTTTCTGGCAGTAATCGGGATCATAGGGCTTCTTACCCGGCCTGCCATCCTGAAATTCCTCGAGACCTGCTACCGAAAAAGAAAATATGCGACCATTCAGGGTTTTAAACAAAAAGGTGAATAATTATGATTACGGCAACCAATCTTTCAAAAGTATATAATGGCACTACGGTGCTGAACATTGAGCATCTGGATATTCCGAAGGGGCAGAATTTTGGCCTGGTTGGAAATAACGGTGCGGGAAAAACCACCTTTTTCAGCCTGCTGCTGGATCTTATTCAGCCCACGACGGGGAATATCTTCAACAAAGAGATCACTGTTAGCCAGAGTGAAGACTGGAAACCCTTTACCTCGGCTTTTATAGACGAGAGTTTTCTGATTGGGTATCTTACGCCCGAAGAATATTTCTATTTCGTGGGAGAATTGCGGAACCGAAATAAAGCCGATATCGATAGCTTCCTGGAACAGTTCACCGATCTTTTCAACGGGGAAATCCTGGGCCGGAATAAATATTTGCGGGACCTTTCTAAGGGAAATCAGAAAAAAGTAGGGATAGTCGCAGCGCTAATCGGGGAGCCGGAAGTGGTCATTCTCGATGAACCTTTCGCCAACCTCGATCCCACCACCCAGATCCGGCTGAAAAAATTACTGAAGGAACTTTCCAAAACAGTTGGTACGACGGTTTTAATTTCCAGTCACGACCTTATTCATGTAACCGAAGTTTGTGAGCGCATCGTGGTGCTGGATAAAGGTTTGATCGTAAGGGATATTGAAACTTCTGAAGCAACGCTCAAAGAACTGGAAGACTATTTCTCCCGCGAAATCGCCGAAGCCTAAAGTCACATACTTGGCTTTTAGAAAAAGAAGTTTACTTTTACATACTAAACCGGCGGTATCACAGTTATTCATGGTACCCAGAAATGGCAGAATTTGAATATCCTAAAACGAGTATTGGCAATTCTGATGCTTTCCGCGGTCATTTTTGGCTGTTCCCGGAAGAAGAATACTTTTATCAGCAGGAATTACCACGCCGTTACTTCGGAATATAATGCGCTGTACAATGGCCAGGTGGCACTGGATATGGGCCAGCGGGAAATTGCCCAGAATTATGCCGATAATTACTGGGATCTTCTTCCCGTAGAACGCCTCGCCATTGACGATAAGATCCTGCTTCCAGACAGCGTGCGGAATCAGAATTTTGGCCGTGCTGAAGAAAAAGCAGTTAAGGCCATCCAGAAACATTCGATGCAGATCGGCGGAAAGGAGCGTAACCCGCAAATGGATGAGGCCTACCTTTTACTCGGTAAAGCACGGTATTTTGACCAACGATTCGTGCCGGCGCTGGACGCTTTCAATTATATTCTTTACCGGTATCCTGCGAGCGACAATATTACGCATGCACGGATTTGGCGGGAAAAGACCAATATCAGGCTGGGAAACGAAAAACTGGCCATCAAAAACCTTAAAAAGATTTTAGATTCTGACAGGCTCGAGGATCAGGATATTGCTGATGCCAATGCCAGCCTTTCCCAGGCCTATATGAACCTGAACCATTTAGACAGTGCGCTCGTGCCATTACAGGCCGCTGCTTCCTATACCCGCGAAAATGAAGAAAAAGGGCGCTATCTTTTTATCACCGGGCAACTGTACAATCGTCTGGGACAAAAAGAACTGGCCAACCAGGCTTTTGATGAGGTGATTGACCTGAACCGAAAGTCGCCTCGTATCTATTACGTCAACTCCTACATTAAAAAAGCCCAGAATTTCAATTATAACCAGGGTGATAATGCCTATTTACTGAATATGCTCCGGGAACTTGAGGAAAACCGTGAAAACAGGCCTTACCTGGATAAGATCTATTTTCAGTTAGGCGAATATTATAACCGGATTGATTCGACGCGCCTGGCCGAAGAATTTTACAATAAGTCCCTGCGATCTCCTTCGAGTGATGTGTATCTAAAATCGGTAAACTACGAGGTGCTCGCAAATATTAATTTCGACCGGGCAAATTACCAGATGGCCGGGAAGTATTATGATTCCACGCTCACCAGCATGTCGCCCGAACTCCTGGAATATCGAACCATTAAAAAGAAACGGGAAAACTTGGACGATGTGATCAAGTATGAACTGATCGCTGAAGAAACCGATAGTATTCTGAATCTTGCAGCCCTTTCCGAAGAAGAGCGCCTGGCCTATTTCACAAAATATACTGATGAACTTCGCGCCAAGGCACTGGAACAGGCAGATAGTGCAGAATTGCCCGTTTATGCGGCAAACGTTGGGAATTCCAATACTTTTCCTTCGGCAGCAACCACTCCGGCTGCAGGCCCAAATACCGGAGGAACCTCCAACAGTTTCTATTTTTACAACCCGTTACGGGTTTCCCGAGGCGCACAGGAATTTCTTCGAACCTGGGGAAGCCGGGAACTAACTGATAACTGGCGCTGGGGCGGGAGCACCACCGGCCCGAGTACGGTCAACGCCCAGGAGCGTATCATGGAGGTCAATTTTGACAATAATCCTATTTACGATCCCGCTACGTATATCGCACAATTTCCTTCAGACAGGCTAATCCTGGATAGCCTCGCCACCCAGCGGAACCTGGCAAATTACCAGTTAGGGATCATTTATAATGAGAAATTTGGCGAACAGGGTCTGGCAGCACAGCGACTGGAATTTTTATTAAAAAATGAACCAGGTGAAAATTTAGCGATTCCGGCAAAATATAATTTATACCGGATCTATGAAGCCATGGGGCAGCAACAGCGGGCCCAGGAACTTAAGACAGATATTCTTACCAATTATCCTGATTCTCGATACGCGGCATTTATCAATGATCCTTCCAGTATCCAGGCCGACGAAAATAGTCCGGAAGCTTTATATAACCGGCTTTTTATTCAGTTTGAAGAGGGCAATTTCGAAGAGGTGATCGAAAAATCGAGTGAATATAGCAGGCAGTTTACGGGCAACAGGATGCTTCCGAAATTTGAATTGCTGAAGGCCCAGGCGACGGGTAGATTATACGGTTTGCAAGCTTATAAGGAATCACTGAATTATGTGGCGATGAATTATTCGCAAACTCCGGAGGGACAGCGCGCCCAGCAGATCCTGAATTCGACTATTCCTGAATTGGAAAACCTGGAATTTAACCGGGATGACCTTCAGGCGAATTATAAACTTGTTTTTAGTTTTGATCATGCTGAGCAGGAGAAGGGGCAACAGTTCCGGGAAAAACTTGCTGAAGTTTTGCAGGAATTGGGCTATGACAAGCTCAGTATCAGCAGAGAACGGTATGATTCGAATACCGATTTTGTGACGGTGCACGGTCTTGACAATCGGTCTAAAGCTTTGGGCTTCCAGGAGTTGCTTCAGAAAAATAAAGAATACAAAATTGAAAGACAGGGTTTTGTAATCTCGGCGGAAAATTATAGAATTGTAATTCTTAAGAAAAATTTAAGAAATTTTCTCGACCAGGATTAAACAAGACCAGACATGTTTTCAGAAAAAAAGACCAAGCAAAGCTCCGGTAACGAGGAGCAAAATCGTATCGCTTCCGGTACGGTGATTACAGGAGAAGTTAGTGCAAAAGGCTGTTTCAGGATTGAAGGAACCTTAAAAGGCCATCTAAATACACCGGGTAAAGTGGTGATTAGCGATGGCGGTTTCATAGATGGAACGCTGGAATGCGGTAGTGCCGACATTGAAGGCAAATTCACCGGCAAACTGGTGGTGACCGATGTGCTCAGCCTTAGAAAGACCGCACAGATTGAAGGTGAAGTGGTGGCCGGAAAACTGGCGATCGAGCCCGGCGCCGTATTCAACGCAACCTGCGAAATGGGGAAACAGGTAAAAACTTTGAAGAAAGAAGATGAAAAACGATCGGCGTAACAAATACCTGCAATTTGTCAATATCGCCTTTCAGATGGGAATTATCATCGCGGCGGGTGTACTCATAGGCATCTGGCTGGATGGAAAATTCCCCAATAAATTTTCAGGTTTTACCATTTCGATCTCCCTGATTGGCGTATTCGTAGCGCTGTATCAGGTTTACCGAAGTGTGAAAAATCTCAATGAAGACTAAATGAAGCAACAAATCACCGCTTTTCTGCGGATTCTCCTCCCGTTCACTATTGGATTGGCCATTTTACACTATTTGATCCTTCACTTTGTGCTGCACCTGGATTTGTATTACAACATCTGGCTCATCTATCTTTTTCATGCGCTGATCACTTTCGGGATATACCTGGCTTTGGTGTTCGTGCACGAAAGCTTTAAAGAAAAGACCGGTTTTGCCTTTATGGCGGGAAGCCTGTTCAAAATGTTGCTCTCGGTACTCTTTCTTTTGCCATTGATGCTGAGTGATTTTGAAAAACCTTTGAACGACATTTTTTCTTTTTTCATTCCCTATTTTCTGTATCTTATCCTCGAAACTTTATTTGCCGTAAAATTGATTAACTCAAAATAATTGGCTGTTTATCAGATCAATCAATAAATATCGGCTTAGGGTTAAAAAATTAAACAGGGTTCTTTCAGAAACAAATTAAAAGTATACCTTTGCACGAAAATTTAGAGCCCGTAATTTTAAGATGAAAGGTATCATGATAGCACAGAAATCTGTTAAGATTATAGTGACCCTACTTTTAGGCTTAGTCCTTTTCCCGTTCACTGCTTTTTCAAATGAGTCCAAATCTCTGAATGAAGCTGAGGAAGAATTCAATGCAACTGAAATGATCATGCATCACATTGGTGATGCTCATGGTTGGCACTTTTTTGGTGAAGGTGAAAGTTCTGTAACACTGCCGTTGCCGGTCATTCTTTATACTGATAATGGTTTGGTTACTTTCATGTCTAGTGAATTTCATCATGATACAGAGGGTCATCATATTGTGGAGAAAAACGGGATGCGTTTCGTGAATTTGCATGAAGATATTTACATGCTGAATGATGGGGCTGAGACTGTGGAATTTGATGCAGAACATCACCCGGTAAATGCCAGCAAGCCTTGGGATATTTCGATTACCAAGAACGTGGCTGCCATGTTCTTAACAGTGATTTTGATGTTGTTGTTCTTTAGCGCTGGTTTAGCCAGGCATCATAAAAAGAATGAACATGCGCCTAAAGGCCTTAACAACGTTCTTGAAACCCTTGTGTTGTTTGTGAGAGACGAAATTGCGATCCCTCAGATCGGTGAGAAGAAATACATGAAATTCATGCCATTCTTACTTACGGTTTTCTTCTTTATCTGGATCACTAACTTGTTAGGTTTGCTTCCCGGAGCCGCTAACGTAACTGGAAATATCGCGGTTACTGTTTCTCTAGGGTTGTTTACACTTGCCCTGATCCTGATCAACGGTAATAAAGATTACTGGAAGCACACACTTTGGATGCCAGGTATCCCAACATGGGTCAAGCCAATCCTGGCGGTAGTTGAAGGTGCGGGTGTGTTTATTAAGCCAATTGCCTTGATGATTCGTTTGTTTGCGAACATTACTGCAGGGCACATTATTATCCTGAGTTTGATCGGGTTGATATTTATTTTAGAAAGTGCAGGCGTTGCGGGAATTTCGGTTCCTTTCGCCTTATTTATAACAGTATTGGAATTGCTTGTAGCATTCCTTCAGGCGTTTATTTTTACGATCCTGTCGGCCCTGTTTATCGGGATGGCAGTTGAGGAACATGAACATCATTAATTTTAATTTTTAATTTTTTCAACTATGGAATTATTGTATGTAGGTCTTGCAGCTTTAGGAGCTGGACTAGCGGTTCTTGGAGCCGGAGTTGGTGTAGGTAAAATTGGTGGTTCTGCCATGGAAGCTATCGCACGTCAGCCAGAAGCTTCTGGAAAAATCCAGACAGCTATGATTATCGCTGCTGCACTTGTAGAGGGGGTTGCTCTTTTTGGAGTGGTTGCTTCTCTTCTAGGTGTATTAAGATAATTAATTTCAGAAGGTCTTTTTCGCAACGGTTGGTTGCGAAAAAGACTCTTTTAAAAATGATGTTTTAAAGAAGATTTTTTAAAAATAGATTATGGATTTAATTACTCCTGATTTCGGATTATTTTTCTGGCAGACAATTGTCTTCCTGGTTCTGTTATTTCTTATGGCAAAGTTTGCCTGGAGACCGATCTTGAATTCGGTTAAAAACAGAGAACAGTCTATCAATGACGCTTTAGCTTCAGCTGAAACAGCACGTAAGGAAATGGAAAACCTTCGAGCTGATAATGAAAAGCTGATGCAGGAAGCACGTGCAGAAAGAGATGCGATCCTGAAAGAGGCTCGTGAAATGAAGGAAAAAGTGATTACTGATGCTTCAACCGAAGCTCAGAAAAAGGCAGACAAGATCGTGGAAGATGCTAAGAGAAGTATCGAAATGGAGAAAAAGTCGGCTATGGCTGAATTGAAAAATCAGGTTGCCGAGCTTTCTGTAGAGATCGCCGAGAAAGTAGTAAGAAAAGAATTATCAGATAAAAAAGAGCAGCACAGGATGATCGAAAAGATGATCGGTGATGCTAAGCTAAACTAAACCGATGGTAGGAGCCAGAGCTGCGAAAAGATACGCAAAAGCAATTCTTTCCCTTGCAAAAGACAAGGGAACTGCTAAGGCTGTTTATAGTGATATGCAGAGTATCAGACAAACCATGCTTGGAAGTCGAGAGCTTCAGGGATTTTTGGGAAGTCCAATAATTAAGAACTCTCTAAAGAAAAGCAGCCTGTTAGCTATTTTCAAAAATCTGGATGAGACTACTAAGGGTTCTATTGATGTGCTGTTGGAAAATGGTCGTATCAATATCCTTGAAGTGGTTGCCAGAGAATATATTTCCTTTTACAACAAGGATAACCAAATTCAGGAAGCGGTGGTTACTACAGCAGTGCCATTAGATGCTGACCTTGAGAAACAGGTTTTGGCAAAAGTGAAGGAGCTTACGGGTTCTGAAGCGAGCCTGAAGAAAATGATCGATGAGAGTATCATTGGAGGTTTTATTTTGCGAGTAGGCGATTTGCAGTATGATGCAAGCGTTGCCCGTAATTTAGCCGATGCAAAAAGAAGATTAAAAGACAACACATACGTTTCAAAAATTTAATGAAAACAGGTGCGCTGCCGGTGTACCATTATTTTGAATAATTATGGCAGAAGTGAATCCTGCTGAAGTTTCAGCAATATTAAAAGAACAATTATCAGGTTTTGAATCCAAGGCCTCTTTAGACGAGGTTGGTACCGTACTGAAAGTAGGTGATGGTATTGCCAATGTTTACGGACTTTCAAACGCACAATACGGTGAGTTGGTACAGTTCGAAAGCGGTCTTGAAGGTATTGTATTGAACCTTGAAGAAGACAATGTTGGGGTAGTACTTTTAGGTCCTTCAAAAGAAATTAGAGAAGGTTCTACAGTAAAAAGAACTCAGCGTATTGCTTCTATCAATGTTGGTGATGGTATCGTAGGTAGAGTAGTTGATACTTTGGGACAACCAATAGATGGTAAAGGTCCAATCGAAGGAGAGACATTTGAAATGCCATTGGAGCGTAAGGCTCCTGGTGTAATCTATCGTCAACCGGTAACAGAGCCACTTCAAACTGGAATTAAGTCTATCGATGCTATGGTACCGGTAGGAAGAGGGCAGCGTGAGTTGGTTATTGGTGACCGTCAAACTGGTAAAACAACAGTTTGTATCGATACGATCCTTAACCAGAAAGAATTTTATGATAGAGGGGAACCAGTTTACTGTATCTATGTAGCGGTTGGGCAAAAAGCTTCTACTGTTGCTGGTATTGCCAAGGTTCTTGAAGATAAAGGTGCGCTAGCTTATACCACGATCGTGGCTGCAAACGCATCAGATCCTGCTCCAATGCAGGTTTATGCTCCTTTCGCTGGTGCAGCGATTGGTGAGTACTTTAGAGATACAGGTCGTCCTGCCTTGATCATTTATGATGATCTTTCCAAGCAGGCGGTAGCATACCGTGAGGTATCTTTGCTACTTCGTCGTCCACCGGGACGTGAGGCGTATCCTGGGGATGTATTCTTCCTCCACTCAAGATTACTGGAGCGTGCTGCAAAGGTGATTGCCGATGATGATATCGCGAAGAATATGAACGACCTTCCGGAGACTTTAAAAGATAACGTGAAAGGTGGTGGATCACTTACCGCTCTTCCAATTATCGAAACTCAGGCAGGTGACGTTTCAGCATATATCCCAACGAACGTAATTTCGATTACTGATGGTCAGATCTTCTTAACGTCAGATTTATTTAACTCTGGTGTTCGTCCTGCGATTGATGTGGGTATTTCTGTATCACGTGTTGGAGGTTCTGCGCAGATCAAATCGATGAAGAAAGTTGCTGGTACTTTGAAACTAGACCAGGCTCAGTTCCGTGAACTGGAAGCGTTTGCGAAGTTTGGTTCAGACCTGGATGCGGCAACTCTTGGAGTGATCGAAAAAGGTAGAAGAAACGTGGAGATCTTAAAGCAGGGACAGAACGATCCGTATCCGGTTGAAAACCAGATCGCGATCATCTATGCAGGTTCTAAGAACCTTCTAAGAGAAGTTCCTGTAGATAAAGTGAAGGAATTTGAGATGGAATATCTTGATTACCTGAAGAACAAGCACCGTGATGTGCTGGATACTTTGAAAGCTGGAAAACTGACTGATGAAGTGACTGATACGTTAACTTCAGCTGCAAAAGAGCTTTCTGCGAAGTACAAAAAATAAAAAATCTGAAAGATTCCGGAGGAGTGAATTCTCCGGAGTCTAATTCGATATACAAATGGCAAACTTAAAAGAATTACGTAGCAGGATCACGTCGGTTTCTTCAACGATGCAGATCACCAGTGCCATGAAAATGGTATCGGCTGCCAAGTTGAGTAAGGCTCAGGATGCGATCACCGCAATGAGACCTTATTCTGAAAAACTGACACAGTTGCTACAGGATTTAAGTGCGACCCTTGATGACGAATCTGGAAGTAAATATTCTGAAGAGCGTGAGGTTAACAAAGTGCTGATCGTTGCTGTTTCTTCTAACAAAGGTTTGGCGGGAGCGTTTAATACCAATATCATTAAAAAGGTAAAATCTCGAATTCAGGAAGAATATCAAGGTAAGGAAGTTGAAGTGCTGACGCTTGGTAAAAAAGCCAATGATATTCTGAAGAAAACGTTTACCATTTATAAAAACAACAACGGAATTTTTGACGAATTGACTTTCGAAAATGTTTCCGATGTCGCTGAAGACCTTATGAAGGCTTTTGTTGATGGCAAGTATGATAAAATTGAAGTGGTTTACAACCAGTTCAAGAATGCTGCTACTCAGGTGGTGATGACCGAACAATTGCTTCCAATTCAAACAGCCGTTGAAAGCGATGAAAACAAGCAACTGGATTATATTTTTGAGCCTTCCAAACTGGAGATCGTTCAGGAGCTAATTCCGAAGTCTTTAAAAATGCAATTATTCAAGGCGCTTAGAGACTCTTTTGCTGCGGAGCATGGTGCGCGTATGACCGCGATGCACAAAGCGACAGATAACGCGAAAGAATTGAGAGACGACCTTAAATTATCTTACAACAAAGCCCGTCAGGCTTCCATTACAAACGAGATCCTGGAGATCGTTGGTGGTGCCGAAGCATTGAACGGATAATTAGCTGAATTCATTTCAGTTTAGATAAATCAAAGCCCGCAGAAACTGCGGGCTTTTTCTTTGGTACAGGTTTTGTTTTTCTAATACCAAATCAAAAACCCATCATTATGAAAAATACATTACGTTTCCTTTCAGCAGCAATTGTATTAACCCTTTTTGCCTGCGGAAGCAGCCAGGAACTTCAGGAACGAGTGCCAGCTCAATTTGGTAAGGTGACCTATACCTATTCTTCAGATGGCATTCAATTAGAAATTCCGGTTGTGGCTATTCAGGATAACAGGATGAGCCTCGATTCTGTGTATTTCCACGGAATGAAATCGGGATTGGTTCAGGATGAGGAAAAGCCGAACAGGTATGTTGCGAATTTCAGCGTTGGAAGTTCAGATATGGTGATGAGCAGCGATCCTGCTGAAGAGTATGGTAACAAAGCTCCTCAAAAACCTGAGAAAAGTCCGTTTAAGATCAATGAAGACGAAGCGATACTTGTTTTTACACAAGATGAGCAGACCAAATATTACAAGCTAACAGGAATTGTGGAAAAGGAATAAGCAGCTTCTTCAAAAAACTGCTGATTTATTCTGATATTTGTGATAAATCAACCCGCTCCTGTTGAGTACTTTAAAACGATTTTTTCAGGATACCCTTATTTACGGTTTTGCAACGGTTTTCCCACGCCTAATGAATTTTGTGCTGGTTCCATTGCATACCGATATCCTGCCACGTGAAGAATACTCGGTTAATACCATTTTCTACGTCTGGGCGGCATTTTTCAATGTGCTGTTAACTTATGGAATGGAAACTTCCTTTTTCAGGTTTTTCAGTAAATCGAAAGATAAGAACCTGGTTTTTTCCACTTCATTTATCGCCCTGACTGCTTCCACCATTTTGTTCGCGGTATCGGTTTTTGTTTTTCAGGACCAGGTAATTCAGCTGTTGGATCTGCAGCCGTTCTATTTCCAGTTGTTATTCAGCGTGATCGTGCTGGATACTCTGGTAGTGGTTCCATTCGCCTATTTACGGGCTACGGGAAGACCTATCAAATTTGCCGGGATCAAGATTCTAAATGTTTTGATCTATTTCGGTTTGAATTATTATTTCCTGAAAATCGTTCGGAACTATCCGTCTCTTGCGCCAGATGTGGTTTTGAATAATTACGAGATTCAGGATATAGTAGGTTATGTTTTTATCGCCAATCTTGCCGCCAGCGGAATTACTTTTCTACTTTTATTGCCCTATTTTTTCCGAACGAAGATCAATTTCAGTTTTGATATTTTCAAACAAATGTGGAAGTACGGCTGGCCTATCATGGTAGCCGGTATCGCCTTTGTCGTCAATGAAAACCTGGATAAGATCCTGATAAAAGATATGGTTTCAGATGAAGTGATGGGGGCCTATGCCGGTTGTTACAAACTGGCGGTTTTTATGACCATTTTTGTACAGGCCTTTAAAATGGGAGCTGAGCCCTTCTTCTTCAATCATGCTGAAAAGAAAAATGCGAGGGAAACTTATGCTGTTATCCTGAAGTATTTTGTGATCTGCGGAAGTTTGATGCTGCTGATTCTGGTTTCCTTTATCGATATTTTCAAGGAATTGCTTATTAAAGATTCAGAATACTGGATGGCGATCAGCATTGTGCCGATCATTTTACTGGCGAACCTGTTCCTTGGTATCTATCACAATCTTGCAGTATGGTACAAATTGACTGATCGAACGCGTGCCGGAATGTATATTTCCATCTTTGGCGCTTTGATCACAATCGCTATCAATATTCTTTTGATTCCGGTTATTGGTTTTATCGCGGCAGCCTGGGCAACGCTTTTGGCCTACGGAGGTATGATGGTGGTGTCTTACTTCTTTGGCAGAAAGTACTATCCCGTGCCTTATAACGTTAAAAAAATAAGTTTTTATCTGATATTGTCTGTTGGGCTTTCCATAGTTTGTTTCCTGTATTTCAGGGAGCAGTATATCGTAGCGGTTCTGGTGAATTTGGTCTTTATCGCTACCGTTTATTTGATGGAAAGGAAACAGCTTGCTAAAATTATAAGTTCATGAACGTAAGAGTAATTAATAAATCAAAACATTCACTCCCTAAATACGAAACTGGTGCTTCCGCCGGAATGGACCTTCGAGCCAATCTCGACGAACCAATTATGTTAAAACCTTTAGAACGCGCTATTGTAAAAACAGGATTATTCATAGAATTGCCCGTTGGTTTTGAAGCGCAGGTTCGTCCGCGAAGTGGTTTGGCTGCCAAGAAAGGTGTAACCGTTCTGAATTCTCCCGGTACGATCGATGCCGATTATCGCGGAGAAATAGGCGTGATCCTGGTGAATCTCTCTAACGAAAATTTTGAGGTGCAGGACGGAGAGCGTGTTGCACAGCTGGTGATCGCCAAACATGAGCAGATCAGCTGGGAAGAAACCGACACACTGGAAGAAACAACCCGCGGTGCGGGCGGCTTCGGAAGTACAGGAAGTGAATAAATTCTAATTAAATCAAACATAAATGAAAATTATTGTCCCAATGGCAGGTCGTGGTTCCAGACTGCGTCCGCATACTTTAACGGTTCCAAAACCACTTATTCCAATCGCCGGAAAACCTATCGTTCACAGGTTGGTTGAAGACATTGCAAAAGTTTTGGATGAAAAGATCGATGAAGTCGCTTTTATCATTGGAGAAGATTTTGGAGAACAGGTGGAGCAGGACCTTATGAAAATTGCCAATTCGCTTGGAGCCAAAGGAACGATCTATTATCAGGATATGCCACTGGGTACCGGTCACGCGATCATGTGTGCAAAGGAATCTCTTAGTGGTCCTGCTGTAATCGCTTATGCTGATACGCTTTTTAAAGCTGATTTCAATTTGGATAAATCGGCAGATGCGGTGATGTGGGTTAAAAAAGTGGAAAATCCTTCGGCTTACGGTGTTGTTCAGCTGAATCAGAATGGCGAAATCACCGACCTGGTTGAAAAACCTGAGGAATTCGTCTCAGACCTTGCGGTTATCGGTATCTATTATTTCAAGGATGTGGCAGTTCTGAAGAATGAACTTCAGAATGTGTTAGACGCGAAATTAACTCGCGGTGGAGAATACCAGATCAACGATGGAATTGAGCAGATGCGCGCCAGCGGACTACGCTTTGTTCCGGGAAAAGTTGATGAATGGATGGACTGCGGAAATAAGAATGTGACTGTTGAAACCAACGGTCGTATGCTGAACTTCCTTCATCAGGATGGCGAAAAACTAATCGCAGATTCTGTAAAAATCTCGAATGCTGAAATTACCGAGCCATGCTATATCGGCGAAAATGTTGAGCTGATCAACGCGAAGATCGGACCGAACGTCTCTATAGGCGATGGAACTAAGGTGGAAAATTCGACTATCAAGAACAGTCTTATTCAGAAGAATGCTGAAATCAAGAATGCGAAACTGGATAACGCGATGATCGGAAACTTCGCTAAATTCGATGGTGAGTTTACTCAGATCAGCATTGGTGATTATTCGGTGCTGGAATAGAAATAAATGAAAAACCTTTTTAACATCCTGATCGTTTTCCTTATTTCCGGGGCCAGTATCGCTCAGGAACCGGAAAACCCTTTTCAGGATATTAATAAGGATGACCTTGGTAATGTAACCGATGCTTTCCAGGAGAGCTTCTTTGAAGCGCTAAAACAGAAAGGAATCGAGAATTACGACAAAGCGATAACCGCTTTGGAGAAGTGCCGGGAAATCGACCCAAATAAAGCCGTAGTCTATTTCGAATTGGGAAGGAATTACCGGGAACTCGAAAATTACCGTAAAGCCTCGGAAAACCTTCAGAAGTCTCTGGAACTGCAACCGAACAACGAACCGGTTTTGGTTTATTTATACGAAACTTACGGGTTGGCAGAAAATTATTCCGAAGCGATCCAGGTTTTGAAGAAATTGATTCCGTTAGATCAGGATTATGAAGAAGACCTGGCCAATTTATATTTTCTAAATCAGGAATTTGATCAGGCGCTTTCGGTGTTAGATCGGTTAGACCAGCAACGCGGTGCGGATTCTTACCGAAACAAGCTGAGAAGACAGATCTATACGCGCACTAATAATACCGGTGCTCAGATTGAAAATCTTCAGAAGAATATTTCAGATAATCCGGAAGAAGAGCAGAATTACCTGAACCTGATCTACATGTATAGCGAGCAGGGCGACGAGGAAGAGGCGTTTCGAGTGGCCCAGGAATTGCTGGATAGTCATCCCGGTTCTTCGCTGGCACACCTGGCACTGTATAAATTTTATCTGAACAGAAATGAACCGGAGCAGGCGATCGAATCGATGAAAATCGTGTTTGAAAGCGAAGAGATCGATGTGGAATCAAAATTTAAGGTGCTGAACGATTTTTTGAACTTTGTGGAAGAAAATCCGGAATATGAAGAGGAGTTGGTTGCCGTTTCAGCCGAATTGAACCAACTGGAAAATGCGACCGGCCTATTCGAAAAGTTGGGAGATTTCTACTTAAAAAAGTCTGATAAAGAACATGCGCTTCAATTCTATGAGATGGGAGTGGAAGATGATCCTGGCAATTTTGAGTTGGCTAAAAACACCATTTTGCTGCAAATAGATTTTCAACAATACCAGCAGGCGGCCGAGCTTAGCGCCAATGCGCTGGAAATTTTTCCGTCCCAGCCAATTTTCTACCTGCTTCGTGGTGTTGCCTTTAATAATCTTAATAATTTTGAGGAAGCGGAAACAGTTCTGAAAGAAGGCCTGGATTACCTGATCGATGATCGCAAAATGGAAATCGATTTTTATACGGAACTGGCCAAAGCATATAACGGCATGAAAAATGAAGAGAATGCCAGTGAATATTTGCAAAAGGCCAAAAGCCTGGAACAAGAAATAGATTGATTGTGAAGAAGCTAATTGTACTTTTTATTATAGCCCTTTTTGCTGTTTCCTGCGGAACTACAAGAAGAGCAAAGATCGCAACCGAAGATGCTGAGGCGGTTTCGGTGATCCAGAAACATTACCAAAATGAAGCCGATTTTAAGACGGTGATGGGCAAACTGCGTGCGGTTTACCAGGATGACGAAAGAACACAGTCTGTAAACCTCAGTTTTCGGATGGAAAAAGACAAGGCCATCTGGATGAGCGCAAGCATTCTTGGGTTTCCGGTTGCTAAAGCCTACATCACTCCGGAGCGCGTGAGTTACTATGAAAAGGTGACGCAAACTTATTTTGATGGAGACTTCAGCCTGGTGAGTGACTTTGTGGGGACACCTTTGGATTTCGAAAAGCTTCAGAATTTACTCATCGGCCAGGCGATCTATGACCTTCGCAACGAAAAATATGATTTTTCTGCGACCGGCCGCGGATTTCAGTTTGCTTCCGCAGAAGGGGAATTCATAAAAAAAATGTTCCTGCTGAATCCTTCTAATTTTAAGGCTTCGGCGCAGCAGCTTACCCAGGAAAAGGATAATCGTGGCGTCACCATCACGTATTCTGATTACCAGTCTACCGACGGCTTTATTTTTCCGGAAGAAATCAAAATTATCGTCAACGAAGGCAATTCCAGCACCAATATCGAGTTAACCTATAGATCGCTTAGTTTCAACGAAGAAGTGACATTTCCTTTTGAAATACCTTCTGGATATGAAGAAATCAGCTTAAAATAATGATTAAAAAACCGGCCTTCCAATTCTTAATCTGCTTAATTATTTTCCTTTCGATGGGCGCCAGTGTTTTTGCCCAGAGCGGGAGGGAAGAACTGGAAAAAAGAAGGATTGAACTTCAGAATGAGATTCGCAGGATCAATGAACTACGGGTTTCCAATCAGAAGAAAAGGCAATCGGTTTTAGGGCAGGTGGAAGACCTGAATCAGCAAATCCAGAGTACGGAAAACCTGATTAAGGTAACGAACCAGCAGGCAAACCTGCTCACCCGGGAGATCAATACCAATACCAATAAGATTGCTAAACTGCGGAAGGACCTGGAAGAGCTTAAGGATGATTACGCGAAAATGATCAGGCGGTCCTACAAAAGCAAATCCCAGCAGAGCAGGATTATGTTCTTGTTGTCTTCTCAAAGTTTTCTGCAGGCGTACAAACGTTTGCAATACATGAAGCAATACTCCAATTATCGCCATCAACAGGGCGAGGAAATCAAGGCGAATACCATGGAGTTGCAGCAGCTCAATTCCCAGCTGGTCCAACAGAAAGAACAAAAAGAAGCGCTCATTGCTGAGAATCGTAAAACACGCGCTCAGCTCGAGATCAACCGCAAGTCACAGCAGGATCTCATGGCCACCATTAAACAGAAGGAAGGACAGTTTGCAAGCCAGATCAGGCAAAAACAGCAGGCAATTGACGAGATAGACCGTGCGATCGAGCGAATGGTTCGGGAGTCTATTGCTAAAGCCAATAAAGAAAGCGGATCTTCGGAACGGGATACTTACGAATTAACGCCGGCAGCCAGGGCGCTTGCAGCCGATTTTGCCAATAACAAGGGAAAACTGCCATGGCCGGTGCGATCAGGAACCGTTAGTATGCGCTTCGGAAAACACCCTCACCCGGTTGTAAAATCGGCGATGGTGAACAGTAACGGGGTTCGTATCGATACCGAAGAAGGCGGAAAAGCACGTGCAGTTTTTAACGGAACCGTTAGTGAGGTACAGGCCGTAAAAGGAGCCAATAAAGCTGTGATGCTGCGTCACGGTGATTATATTACGATTTATAATAACCTTGATGAGGTGTTTGTAAAAAGAGGCCAGCAGGTAACGACCGGCCAGGATATTGGAACGATCGCTACCAGCAAAAGTACTGGAAAGACCACCCTACACTTTCTGTTGTTCAAGAATACTGAAAAAATGGATCCTGCCTCCTGGATCTATAAAATGTAGGCGGTTGTAAGAAACCATTTTTCAGCAATTATATCTGAAGTATAAAACCGTCTTTTTTATGAAGAAATTGAATTTTTTCTGCCGTCGGGCTTTTTGTGCACGCACGATTTGCTGATCAAATCTGGCAGTCGAGTCCAATAAGATGTTTATGCTGAATACAGGTCTCGGATTTCGGGTGCATTATTATAACCCGAATGAGTGAATTAATTGTCAAAAAGCGCTTTCAGCTCGGTAGCTTCATTAGGTTTCATTTTACCGGCGAGAACAAGGCTCAATTGTTTTCTCCGTAGGGCTGCGGCAAAACGTTCTTTTTCAAGATCGGTTTCCGGCTCGAGTGGTGGGATTTGAACCGGCATTCCGGTTTCATCTACCGCTACGAAGGTGTAAATTGCTTCGTTTGCTTTGGTTCTGCGGCCACTTTCGCGATCTTCCACCCAAACATCTAGGAAAATCTCCATAGACGATTTAAAAGCCCTGGAAACGCTTGCTTCCACGGTCACCACACTTCCCAGTGGGACAGCTTTATTAAAGGCTACGTGATTTACAGAGGCGGTCACCACGATTCTCCGGCTGTGCCTTCTGGCCGCAATACTCGCTGCACGATCCATCCGGGCTAATAATTCCCCTCCAAAAAGATTGTTTAGTGGATTGGTTTCACTAGGTAAGACTAAGTCAGTAAGCGTAGTACGAGATTCCCGGGGTGCTTTTGGCTCCATAAAAATTTTTTTGCAAAAATAAGGTGCTTTGGGAGAAGCCTCCCTTAAAGAAGTATTAAAGTTCCTGGACTAACAACCAGGCAGCATCATTGGTTTTCTTGACCCTGTAAAGTTCATTGGTCGCATCTCTTCTGGTTTCATGACTGGAATAAACCACCTGGTGCAAACCATATTTATTTTCACCAATGTAGCGCGCTTTGTAGCCCTCTTCACGCAATTCCTCCACCTTTTTTTCGGCATTTTCCTTTACTCGGAAAGCACCTGCGACAATATGGTAATCACCGCTTTGTTTTTCGATCTCGAAAGTTACCGCAGGCAGTGGATTATCGATTACGAAAGTCGCCTGCTGTATTTGCTGCTGAAGCTGGCTTTCAGCTTCCTGTTGTTCTGCAATATTGTGTTCAGACACCTGGTTGCTGTAGATATTCAGTCCGGCAAAAGCTGAGAGACCAATGGCGATAACTCCAACGGCAGCGTATTTCCAGATGGCGGTGCGCCTTCTGTTAGGGGTGAAAAGGATTGGTGCTTTTTCTTCCAGTTCTTCCACCTGCTCTCTATACAGCTCACGCTGAATTTTTTCGGTGTGAAAAGAGCTTAGCCCGAAAGACTGTGTAAGGAAATTGATTTCGGTCTGTGGTTCGAATTGCAGTTTATCTTCCGCATCCAGGTAAAATTTTCCAATTTTGGTTAATTCTACATGGTTCTCTTTCTGTAGCGAACTTTCGAGCTCATACACGAATTCACGAATTATATTATTCGCCGTGTTATACGAGACATCCTGAACTTCCGCGATATAATTTGCCAGTAAGCCGTCGTTTTTGATCAATTGGCGGTTAAAGGAAACTACTTTTTTAGGCGGAAAGAATTTATTTTTCGCCTCATCGATAATTGCCGAATGCTTTTGTGTCAAAAACGCTCCGAAACCTGGAAGCACCACGCATTCATATCGGTATAAAAGATCCTGGATGTAGTTCGAAATATTCATTGGCGGCAAAAATAGAAGATTTGGCATTTTGTTAAAGTTACCCAAAGAATTTTTATTAACAAATCTTTTTTTGAGTAATTTTAATCACTTATGCACAGGGACTTATGACGCCGGAAAATTTATTGTACACTCTCGCTTTACTGCATATTCCGCAGCTTGGCGACACTACCGCGAGAAAATTGATCCAGCGCTGCGGGAGCGCTCAGAACATTTTTAAGGAAAAGATCAGTACGCTGGAAAAGGTCAAAGGCCTTGGGAAGACACGTCTGGCAGAAATACAAAATGCGGCGCATATTAAGGCTGCTGAAAAAGAGCTCGAATTCATTGCTAAAAACAGGATCCAGGTTCACGATTTCAGCTCCCATACCTACCCGGAAAAATTAAAACATTGCGCTGATGCCCCGGTGTTATTGTTTTCCAGAGGAACTATCGATCTCCACCGAAAGAAGATCATCAGTGTGGTAGGCACTAGACAGGTCACCCCGCAGGGAGCCGAATTTTGCCGGAAATTAGTGGAGGAAATTGCCATTTTTGACCCGGTCATCGTTTCAGGTTATGCTTACGGCGTGGATATCACCGCTCATCGGGCCGCCTTTCAGCATCGTTTGCAAACTGTGGCCTGCCTGGCACATGGTTTCAACCAGATCTATCCGAAAGTGCATCAGAAATACTGCCGGGAGATGGAAGAGAACGGAGGGTTTTTTACCGATTTCTGGAGCACCGATAAATTTGACCGTAATAATTTCCTGAAAAGAAACCGCATTATTGCCGGACTTTCCGAAGCAACCCTAGTGATTGAAAGTGCTGAAAAGGGGGGCGCACTGGTCACTGCTGATATTGCTGCTTCTTACGACCGGGAAGTATTTGCGGTTCCGGGCAGGCCTGGAGATACTTTTAGTACGGGTTGTAATAACCTGATCAAAAGTCAGCAGGCTCATGTATTAACTTCAGCAGCTGATCTTGCTTATATTCTGAACTGGAAAACCACTACTTCCGAAGAAATAAAACCGGTACAAAAACAGCTATTTGTTCAGCTGGATTCAGAAGAACAGTTATTGTACAATTTCCTGGAACATGCCGGTAAAAGTGAACTGGACCAGATCGCTTTAAACTGTCACCTGCCCACGTTCAAGACCGCTTCCATGTTGTTAAGCCTGGAATTGAAAGGAATTGTAAGGCCCTTGCCGGGAAAATTGTTTGAAGTGATCTAGTAACCAACCTTTTTACGAACTTTCGCCAATACGGTATTGGCTACTTCTCGAGCCTTTTCGGCACCAATTTCCAGGGCTTTATCAACTTCTTCCAGGTTGTTGCTGTAGTATTCGTATTTCTCCCTGATTTCCTGGAAGTCATCCCGAATAAGTTCGAAAAGCGCCTGTTTGGCATGGCCATATCCATAACCGCCAGCCTCGTAATTCTTTCGCATTTCAGCAACCTGCTCATCACTGGCCAGTAACTGGTAAAGGGCGAACACATTACAGGTTTCCGGGTTTTTTGGTTCTTCCAGTGGCGTACTATCGGTTGCGATCCCCATGATCTGCTTGCGCAGTTTCTTATCGGTTTGGAAGATATTGATAGTATTCTCCTTAGACTTGCTCATTTTAGCGCCATCGGTTCCAGGAACGTACATAGTGTCTTTTTCCACTTTTGCTTCAGGAATCACGAAAACCTCACCCATTTTAGCATGAAAACGATTGGCGACATCACGGGTCATTTCCAGGTGCTGCAACTGGTCTTTTCCTACGGGAACGATTTCCGCGTCATATAACAAAATATCAGCAGCCATAAGCATCGGGTAGCTGAATAACCCACTGTTCACATCTTCCAGCCTGTCGGCTTTGTCTTTGAACGAATGCGCAAGGGTCAACCTCTGGTAAGGGAAAAAACAGCTGAGGTACCAGCTGAGCTCCGTCACCTGCGGGATATCGCTCTGGCGGTAAAATACGCTGCGATTGATGTCCAGGCCACAGGCCAGCCAGGTTGCCGCTACCGAGTAGGTATTTTGTCTCAGGGTTTCTGCATCTTTGATCTGCGTAAGAGAGTGTAGATCAGCGATGAAGATAAAACTGTCATTATTCGGGTCATTGGCCATTTTAATTGCGGGCAAAATGGCTCCGAGTAAATTTCCTAGGTGCGGAGTTCCTGTGCTTTGTACGCCGGTAAGTATTCTGGACATCTGCTTTTTCTAATTTTTGGGCAAAGGTAAATTTTTTATGGCATACAATACTTCCAATTTAGTACTTTTGAGGAATGCGCGTACTTAAAGCACTGGCTATTTTATTGTGGAGAATCTGGTTCTACATTCTTTTGGTAGTTCCCATTGTGGTCATGCTTCCTGTGCTCCTGGTATTCACTTCTTCGGAAAAATTTTACCCACAATTTTTCGTCTGCGCGAGGGCCTGGGCGAAATTTATCCTTTTCGGGATGGGCTTTCGAACGAAAGTACTGGCAGATCAGCTTCCGGAGAAGAATAAAAGTTATATGCTGGTGGCCAACCATGCTTCGATGGTCGATATTATGTTAATGCTAAGCGTTATAAAACAGCCTTTTGTGTTCCTCGGAAAAAAGGAGCTGGCCAAAATTCCGGTTTTCGGCTTTTTCTACCGAAGAACCTGTATTCTGGTGGACCGCGGAAATCAAAAAAGTAGGCAGGAAGCTTTTAATGAAGCTCAGCGAAGGCTGAAACAACAAAATAGTGTGTGCATTTTTCCGGAAGGAGGAGTGCCAGATGATGAAACTATTATACTCGACGAGTTTAAAGACGGGGCTTTCAGGCTGGCGATCGAACACCAGATCCCTATTGTTCCGCTAACTTTTCACGACACTAAAAAGCGCTTTTCCTATACCTTCCTTTCCGGTGGTCCGGGCAAATTACGCGTTCGGATCCATGAATTCATTCCAACCAAAAATCTTCAGGCGGCAGATAAGCGGGAACTGAAAGAAAAGGTACGTGGCATCATCCTGCAGGAATTGCAGCATCCTTCGCTCTAATACCTAAAACCGTATACTGAGGCCTGAATAGATCCCAAAGTTCACCGGTTGTACATTATTAACGTTGGAAAACGTGTTGAGCTGATACTTGAAAATAGGCTCTACACCAATGCTGAAATTCTGGTTCAGTTCATAATCCAGTCCAATTCCCACATTCGTGCTAAAACTCGTTTTGTTGATGTTGCTGGCTTCTCCAAGTTCCGTCGAAGCGGTTTCCGTCACAAGGCTCACGCGGTTGTCATCCAGGAAGAGCCCACTGGCACCCCCAATAAGGTTGAGATTAAAACGTTTGTCCACCAGGGCATATTCTAGTTCCAGGGGAATTTCAATAAAGCCAAATTCCTGGTGAATTTCTCCCGGATTGTAGATCGTATTGGAAGCTAACGAATACATCGAACCAAAAGAACTGGAGTTTGTCTCACTTGCTGGGCCAGTCCTGTTCGGGGCTGGCGCATTAATGATGTTGATATTATCGCCGGAACCGGAAGGTGAAATATTCTCGACCTGGTTCATTAAAGCCGATGGAGAAAAAGCGATTCCTTCAATATTATTATTTACGCTCAGTTTGCTCACGCCGGTCCTGATCTTGATCTTTTTCGAGACCTGGTATGCCAGTTTCATTCCTACGGAAACGGTCACATCAGAAGTTTTGGAATTAGAAGAGAACTGGTTGGCCAGCTCGTTTCCAGAGCCAAGGTTTTTATAGAAAATTGGAGCCGCGAAGGTCGAAAGCTGAAATTTCTTTTTCGTCGCTTCGGAAAGATCTTCTTCCAGGTCCTCTTCCGGTAACGGGTCTTCTTCATTTTCAGCAATCAGGCTTTCCGGTTCCTTCAGCAATTCCTCGGAAGCGATCGAATCCTGGATCAGCTCATTTTTAGAATTTTGCGCTTCAGCAATGATGCCGGATTTTTTTTCCGGGCCAGGCTCCGGCATATTGCTGGATTTCTCTTTTTCAAAATTCTCTGTACTGGTGGTAGTATTGGCCACTCGCGAACCGGTAAGATCAGCACTCTGGGTTCTTTCGTTTTTTTCTGAATTTTCTTCGGAAGTATTCGCTGCCGCAATTTGTTGATTAGTACGAGCGCTGGTATTATCGGTACCGCCTGTCCTGCTTTCCGAAGAAGTGGATTGACGGGAAGTATTGCCAACTGCTTCAGAATTTTCTGAATGTTCCTCAGCCAGACTTGACGAATGGTTCCCAGTGGCCGATTTGCCACTTTCACCCGGAATATTCCCAATTTGGGTATTGTTTTCTTCACCTGGAACAGCTTGTTCATTTGCTGGCTGTTCCTGGTTGGTTTCGCTTTCCGCTTCGTCGTAAACGATTCCCGGTTCTGTTTTTTCGGGGGTGTTGCTATTTTGCTGGAGTAGCACGGTAGAAAGAATGATGGCCAGGATGGCGGCAACGCTTCCTACTTTTAACCATAGCGGAATAATCAACGCTCGGGAAGGTTTTTCCTTCTTGTCCAATTCTTCCGAAATCCTATTCCACATATCCTCCTGAGGACTCTTTTCAAAGTCCTTGAACTTCTCCTGGAATAACCGGTCTATGTTCTTCTTTTCCTTCATAATGAATGGGCCGAATTGAGGTCTTCCTGTTGATTTTCTATTCTGTCTTTTAAAGCCAGCCTGGCTCTTGCCAGGTTCGATTTCGAGGTTCCTTCAGAAATCTGGAGCATCTTTGAAATCTCCCGGTGCGAATAACCGTCCAGCACGTAAAGGTTAAAAACCTGCCGGTAGCGTTCGGGTAATTCCTGAACACAACTCAGGAGAAAATCAAGAGAGATATCTTCCTCTGCTTCGACCTCGATATTTTCGTCTTTCAGTAGTTCTTCGTTGGTAAGCCCGTAAACCTTTTGTTTCCGGTGTTTTTGAAGTGCAGTATTAATGATGATGCGCTTCATCCAGCCTTCGAAGGAACCACTGTCGTTATACTGAGAAATCTTTGCAAAAATAGTGAGAAATCCATCCTGTAAATTGTCCTGGGCCTCTGCATAGCCACCGGAATATTTTAGACATAAGCCAAACAGCTTAGCCGAGTAAAGTCGGTAAAGCTGTTCCTGGGCTTTCCTGTCCTGTTTTTTACACAGTTGAATGAGTTTCTCTAAACTCACAAATTCGTTCCTCTTTTAATTATGCGCCGGTACCTGGTTCATTTACAGGTACAACGACTTCATCATAAATTGGTTCTCCTGCGACTTCTCCTGTAAGAAAGTAGAAGGTGTAAGAGCCGCTCTCTGAAATGGTAATGTTCAAAGAATCTGTTCCTTCTTCACCAGGTGCGGTATCATCACAGGATGATGAGGTAGAAACCTTGGCAAAAGCAGAAATATACACCTGCCTTCTTCCTTGTGACGAGTCCCCGCCGTAATTGGCATATAACCCGTCATAAATACTACAGTCGCTCTCCAGCTGATAATCTACATTGATGGTGTAGCGTTCACCAAAGTTAAAAGATTCCGGTAGATCATTTCCGGTTATTTCCGCGATCTCATACTCGATATTATCTGCCTGCTCGGAATTGGAATCTAATGAACAGCTGCTCAAAACCAGCATCGCGGTAATCAAATAAAAATACTTTTTCATCTCTCGTTTCAAAAAATTTGTAGGGTTCTTTTATAGCTAAGATGCAAATGGATGAAAAAGGTTGCGTGAGCGCACAAAAAAAATCCCCTTCCGGGGATTTGATTTATTGTTTGGCGATTTTGATGGCTTCCTTGATTTTAGTTTCCAGCTCTTCCATCAAATCAGGATTGTCTTTCAGCAGCGTTTTAACGGCATCTCGACCCTGGCCTAATTTGGTGTCTTCGTAGCTGAACCATGAACCGCTTTTCTTGATGATCTCGTAATCCACACCTATATCAATGATCTCTCCAATTTTTGAAACTCCTTCACCATACATGATGTCAAATTCAGCAGTTTTGAAAGGTGGCGCAACCTTATTCTTAACAACCTTCACACGGGTTTTGTTACCGGTAACTTCATTATTGCTGTCCTTGATCTGTGTGGATCTTCTAATGTCCAGTCTTACGGATGCGTAGAATTTCAGTGCGTTACCACCGGTAGTGGTTTCCGGGTTCCCAAACATCACCCCGATCTTCTCCCGCAACTGGTTGATGAAAATCACGGTACAGTTGGTTTTACTGATCGACGAGGTTAATTTTCTCAAGGCCTGTGACATCAATCTCGCGTGAAGACCCATTTTAGAATCTCCCATTTCTCCTTCGATCTCACTCTTTGGTGTCAATGCGGCAACCGAGTCGATCACGATGATGTCTATGGCTCCGGAACGGATCAGGTTATCGGCGATCTCCAGTGCCTGTTCCCCATTGTCTGGCTGGGAGATGATCAAATTATCGATATCCACATCCAGTTTTTCTGCATAAAAACGGTCAAACGCGTGTTCCGCATCAATAAAGGCGGCAATACCACCTTTTTTCTGTGCTTCGGAAATAGCATGGAGGGTAAGTGTTGTTTTACCCGAAGATTCAGGACCGTAGATCTCAATCACACGGCCTCTAGGGTAACCGCCTACTCCCAGTGCCAGGTCAAGACCAAGGGACCCGGTTGAAATGGCGTCTACATCAGCAACAGCCTGATCGCTCATCTTCATTACGGTTCCTTTCCCGTAAGTCTTGTCCATTTTATCAAGGGTCAGCTTTAAAGCCTTTAATTTTGCTTCTTTTTCTTTATCGTTGCTCATATCGGAAATTAAAAATTGTAATCTGATTAAGGTGTGCTAAAATACTATAACTTTTTCATCATCACAATAATATATCAGGCTGCTTTTGAACAATTTATAAAGGAAATTTTCAGTGGGAAGATTCCCTTCAGGGAGCCTTGTTTTCAGGCTGATTTTCAGCATATAAAGCTTTCGGGAGCAGATTTTCATTTCACTGAGAATAAACCTATATTTGCCGAAATTTTTCTTTAACACTGAAATATTAGTATAGCATGCAACTGTACAATAAATTAAGCGCTAAAGAGAGAGAAGCGCTATTAGAGGAAGCCGGAGAAGACAGGCTTACGCTCTCTTTCTATGCCTACGCAAAAATCGGTAATCCGCATTTATTCAGAAATCATTTGTTTTTGGCCTGGGACCAGATGGAAGTCCTTGGAAGGATCTATGTTGCCCACGAAGGGATCAACGCCCAGCTTTCCGTGCCCGCCAAACGTTTCAATGAATTCAAGTCTTTCATCGACGGGATTTATTTCCTGGAAGGAGTTCGACTGAATATTGCCATCGAACACGACCTGAAATCGTTCCTGAAACTGAAGGTGAAAGTTCGTGATAAAATTGTGGCCGACGGTTTGAACGATGAAACCTTTGATGTAACCAATAAAGGAGTTCATGTGGATGCCGCCAGGTTCAACGAACTAATTCAGGATCCCAACACGGTCCTGGTAGATATGCGAAACCATTACGAAAGCGAAATTGGCCATTTTAAAGGAGCGGTAACCCCAGATGTGGATACCTTTAGAGATTCGCTGCCTATTATTGAAGAAGACCTCAAAGAACACAAAGAAGATAAAAACCTGGTCATGTATTGTACCGGTGGGATTCGCTGTGAAAAAGCGAGTGCCTATTACAAACATCGCGGCTTCAAGAACGTTTACCAGCTGGAAGGCGGAATTATTGAATATGCCCGCCAGGTAGAACAACAACAACTCGACAACCTGTTCATTGGAAAGAATTTCGTTTTTGACCATCGTCGTGCTGAACGGATTTCTGAAGATGTCATCGCACATTGCCACCAGTGTGGAAAACCCTGTGATACGCATGTGAACTGTGCCAACGAGGCCTGTCACCTGTTGTTTATCCAATGTGAAGAATGTGCTGAAAAAATGAATCATTGCTGTTCTACGGAATGCCAGGAAATCGTCGCTTTACCCTACGAAGAACAAAAAGCCCTTCGCCGCGGAAAGCACAACAGCAATAAGATTTTCAAAAAAGGCAGGTCTGAGGTTCTGAAATTTAAGCAGTAGAATTTTCTCGAATGGCGTTGCCAATTAATATTGGTATATTTACGTTTGAAAATTTTTATGAACCCGCGAAAGCGTCGGCTGGATCAAGAGTCTTCTGGTCGCCGGCAGCTTTCTCAAGATATATAACTTATGGCTTGCAGCACATGCTCGACCGGGAAAGACGGTCAGCCTAAAGGATGTAAGAACAACGGTACCTGTGGTACCGATGGATGTAATAAATTGTCGGTTTTTGACTGGCTTTCCAATATGTCTCTTCCTAATGGCGTTGAGCCTTTTGACTTTGTAGAGGTGCGTTTTAAGAACGGCCGCAAACATTTCTTTAAAAATTCTGAAAACCTGAGCCTGAGCATTGGTGACGTGGTGGCCGTGGAGGCCAGTCCCGGTCATGATGTGGGAGTGGTAAGCCTTACCGGAGAGCTGGTGAGGGTACAGATGAAAAAGAAAAAGGAAGATCCCAATTCTGCCGAAATCCTGAAGATCTACCGAAAAGCCTCGCAAAAAGACATCGATGTCTGGCAGGAATGCCGCGAGCGGGAAGAGAAGATCAAGCAGCGTTCCAGGCAGATCGCGATCCGGCTGAAACTTCAGATGAAGATCAGCGATATCGAGTTCCAGGGAGATGGTTCCAAAGCCACTTTCTATTACACGGCTGATGACCGGGTAGATTTCCGTCAGCTTATCAAAGAATTTGCAAGAGAATTCAGTACGCGAATCGAAATGCGCCAAATCGGTCTTCGCCAGGAAGCCGCAAGACTGGGCGGGATTGGTTCCTGTGGAAGGGAATTGTGTTGCTCGACCTGGTTAACCGATTTTCGTTCGGTGAGTACTTCCGCAGCGCGATACCAGCAATTATCGCTCAATCCCCAGAAACTGGCGGGTCAGTGCGGGAAGCTGAAATGCTGCCTGAACTACGAACTGGATACTTATCTCGAGGCCTTAAAATCTTTTCCGAAATCTGACGTTAAGTTAAAAACCAAGAAAGGAACAGGCGTTTGCCAGAAGGTGGATATTTTCAAAAATATGCTCTGGTATGCCTACGAAGGAGAATGGATGAACTGGCACCGGTTAACACCGGAGCAGGCTAACAAGATCATCGCCAAGAACAAAAAAGGCGAAACCGTGGGCAGCCTGGAAGAATTCGAGGTGGAATTGCAGCTGGACGATGAAAGAACCCCAGATTTCAACAATACAGTGGGGCAGGATAGTCTTACACGTTTTGATAAACCGAAGAAAAAGCGGCGTAATACCAGCAGCAATAAGAACAAGAAAAGAAGAAAGCGGAAGAACAACAATACTTCAAAATCTAAGAATGCATAAGCTTTGCAAGGGATCGCTGCTTATTTTGTCACTGGTGCTTTTGATTTCCTGCGACAAAAAGAGGGTTTATGATGCGTATGAGTCGGTTGGGAACTGGCACAAAGATTCCCTGGTAAGTTTTAAGATCGAGGATATTGACACCACGAAACAGTATAATTTATTTCTGAATATCAGGAACGATAATCGCTACGCTTACAGCAACCTGTTCCTTATTACGAGAATGCATTTTCCAGAAGGAAAAGTGATCACTGACACGTTGGAATACGAAATGGCCAAACCTGATGGCGAATGGCTGGGAACCGGTTTTGGCGATGTGAAGGAGAGCAAACTCTGGTACAAGGAAAATGTGCGCTTTGATGAGGCCGGTGAATACACGATTGATATTCAGCAGGCTATGCGTAAAAACGGGGAAACAACTGGCATCGAGGAGCTGAAGGGCATCACCGATGTAGGTTTTAGAATTGAAAAAGCTACTACTAATAACTAAATAATGGCCGCGACGAAGAAGAAACAAGCCAAGACACAGAGCAATTCAAGATATATTATTGGGTTCTGGACGATCTTTGGAATAGGAGTGCTGATAGGTATTCTTATTTTCCTACTGGCAGGATGGGGTGCTTTCGGGAAAATGCCCACTTTTGAAGAGCTGGAAAATCCGGAAACCAACCTCGCAACCGAGGTGCTTTCCGCAGATGGGGAAACCATCGGGAAGTATTATAACGAGAACCGGACGCCGATCAAATACGAAGATCTCCCGGAACACCTGGTTCAGGCGCTGGTGGCTACTGAAGACGAGCGTTTTTACAAGCATGCCGGAATCGATGCGCGAGGGACGCTGCGAGCGGCGGTTTTTCTGGGTCAGCGCGGTGGTGCAAGTACCATCACGCAGCAGTTGGCCAAACAGCTGTTCACCGAGAATGTTTCAGACAGTTTCCTGGAGCGGGTTTTTCAGAAGGTTAAAGAATGGGTGATCGCGACCAGGCTGGAGCGACAGTACACGAAGGAAGAGATCATCACCATGTACTTCAATAAATACGATTTCGTGTACCAGGCCGTTGGGATTCGTTCCGCAGCGAAGATCTACTTCGGGAAAGAGGCCAAAGACCTGAATATTCAGGAATCGGCGGTACTGGTTGGAATGCTGAAAAATGCTGCGCTTTACAACCCGGTGAGAAGGCCAGATCTGGTGGAAGACCGCCGGAATGTGGTTTTTGAACAAATGGCCCGCAACGGGTATATTTCAGAAACCGAAATGGATTCGCTGAAGAAGCTGCCAATGAAGATCGATTTCACTCCGGAAGGTCACGACGAGGGCATGGCTACTTATTTCCGAGCCTATCTTCAGGGATTCATGAAAGACTGGATCGAGAACAACCCGAAGCCTGATGGCTCCAAATACAGCCTGTACCGCGACGGACTCAAGATTTACACCACGATCGATTCTAAAATGCAGTCTTATGCGGAAGATGCGGTACACAAACACATCGCACACCTTCAGAAGGAATTTGACAGGCAAAATGAAAGTAACCCTACCGCACCGTTTAGAGATATCGATAAAGACGAAGAAGAGGGCTTGATCAGGCAGGCGATGCGCCGGTCAGACAGGTGGTATACGATGAAAGCGGAAGGAAAATCAGAAGAAGCTATTATCGCCTCCTTCGAAAAACCCCGCGAAATGCGAATTTTCAGCTGGAAGGGAGATATCGATACCACGATGACTCCAAGAGATTCGATCAAATATTATAAAGCCTTTTTGCAGGCAGGAATGATGTCTATGGTACCACAAACCGGGGAAGTAAAAGCCTGGGTTGGAGGAACCAATTTCAAGCATTTCAAATACGACCATGTTAAACAGGGAAAAAGACAGGTGGGTTCTACCTTTAAACCTTTTGTTTATGCCACGGCCATCGATCAGCTGAAATTTTCTCCATGCGATACCATGCCTAAGAGCCGATTCACGATTGAAGCCGGTAAGTTCGGGAACCTGAAAGACTGGACCCCGAAAAATGCCGGGAATAGCGATTATGACGGGATGGTCACGCTAAAGCAGGCGTTGGCTCAGTCCATCAATACCGTGACCGCCAGGCTTATCGATAAGACAGGCCCGCAGCCGGTGATCGATCTGGCTGAAAAACTGGGTATCGATGTATCTGAAATTCCTGCGGTGCCGGCAATCGCGCTGGGTGTGGCGGATATCAGCCTGTACGAAATGGTTTCTGCCTTCAGTACCTTCGCGAACCAGGGGGTTTATATCAAACCGGTGGTGATCAACAGGATCGAAGACAAGAATGGAACCATTTTGTATCAAAATACTCCGGTGACCAAGGATGTCTTGAGTAAAGAAGCGGCCTATGTGACCGTAAACCTGCTGGAAGGAGTTACTCAGTCTGGATCTGGGGTTCGGTTACGAGGAAAATGGGCTGGAGAACGCATCGATTACAAGCGTGCCGTAACCGGTTATCCTTATGACTTTACAAATCCCATTGCCGGTAAAACCGGTACCACTCAAAACCAGAGTGACGGGTGGTTCATCGGGATGGTGCCAGATCTTGCCACGGGTGTTTGGGTAGGAGGTGAAGACCGTTCGGTGCATTTCCCAACCGTAACCTATGGCCAGGGAGCGACCATGGCATTGCCTATCTGGGGAATGTATATGAAAGACGTGTATGCCGATGAAGACCTGAATGTTTCCAAAGGTGAATTTGAACGTCCTGAAAATCTAAGTATCGAGATCAATTGCTCGGAATATGGCAAAAAACAGGAATCTCAGTCAGACATTCCAGATGAGCTCGATTTTTAATGAATTTTCAGTTTTAACAGAAATTACTGAATAAAATATAATAACCAGCTGCATTCTCATTGCAGCTGGCTTCAGTTTTTCGTATTTTCGGGTAAAAATCTGAAAGAATGATTACGAAAACTGTTGAAAATGTTCAGGAGGCATTGCAGGGCGTGAAAGATGGCATGACATTCATGCTGGGAGGTTTCGGCCTTTGTGGTATTCCTGAAAATTCCATAGCCGAACTCAAGCGGCTGAATATAAAGAATCTTACCTGTATTTCGAATAATGCCGGGGTCGACGACTTTGGGTTGGGTTTGCTGCTTCATAAGAAACAAATTGATAAGATGATCTCTTCCTATGTTGGGGAAAACGAGATTTTCGAAAAACAAATGCTAAGCGGGGAACTCGAAGTGGAACTGATTCCGCAGGGGACGCTGGCTGCAAGATGCCAGGCCGCGCAACAAGGCTTTCCGGCGATCTATACACCGGCGGGCTATGGAACAGAGGTAGCCATGAACAAGGAAACCCGGGAGTTTGATGGCAAAATGTATGTTTTGGAAGAAGCTTTTAAAGCTGATTTCGCCTTTGTGAAAGCCTGGAAAGGCGACAGGGCAGGAAACCTGATTTTCAAAGGAACGGCGAGAAACTTTAACCCGGTGATGTGCGGTGCGGCGAAGATTACCGTGGCTGAGGTGGAAGAACTTGTGGAGCCTGGTGAACTCGACCCGAATCAGATTCATATTCCGGGGATTTTCGTGCAACGAATTTTTCAGGGAGCGAATTATGAAAAGAGAATTGAACAACGAACTGTAAGACAAAAAGCATAAGATGGCACTAGATAAAAACGGAATCGCGCAGCGCATCGCACGGGAAGTCAGGGATGGATATTATGTGAACCTTGGGATTGGGATACCTACCCTGGTCGCCAATTTTGTAAGGGATGATATTCAGGTGGAATTCCAGAGTGAAAACGGGATCCTTGGAATGGGGCCTTTCCCGGTAGAGGGCGAAGAAGATGCTGACCTCATCAATGCAGGAAAACAAACCATTACCGCTCTGCCAGGTGCCAGCTATTTTGATTCGGCGATGAGTTTTGGGATGATTCGTGGAAAACATGTAGATCTCACCATTCTGGGCGCTATGGAAGTTGCTGAAAATGGGGATATCGCCAACTGGAAAATCCCTGGCAAGATGGTGAAGGGTATGGGGGGCGCTATGGATCTGGTCGCTTCCGCGGAAAATATTATCGTGGCGATGATGCATACCAATAAAGCCGGAGAATCGAAATTGCTGAAAAAATGTAGCCTTCCCCTTACCGGTGTGGGCTGCGTGACGAAGATCGTCACTAATCTGGCAGTGCTGGAAGTTACCGCTGAAGGTTTCAAATTAATTGAAAGAGCTCCTGGAGTGAGCGTGGAAGAAATTCAGGCTGCTACCGAAGGAACTTTACTGATAGAAGGTGAAATTCCGGAAATGGACCTGGTTTAAATAAAACCGAATATATTGGTACAACCCGAAAAATGATTTTCGGGTTTTTTGTTGAAGTATCTTCTGGTAAATCAGGTGAAAGGTTAAAATTTATCGATTAAAAGCGTTAAAATTTTAATAGACGCTTTAATTTTTTTACATTCCGGCGATCTATTAACCTAAACCTAATCACGTGAAGAAAAAATTACTTCTCAATTCCGCATTATATGCGGGATTATCTCTATTTGCGTTCACAAGTCAGGCGCAAAATTCAGACAAAGATGTTAAAAAACGGATCAACGATGAACGGGGAAAACCCACACTGATCGTTTTTAAACAAGACGCGAAAACCAATGCCAGTGAGCATTCAAAAATCTTCAGCGAACAGTTGCATCTCAACGACCGTTCCCGCTTTTCAAAAGTAAAAACCGAAACCGACAAGGCGGGGTTTACTCATGAAAAATACCAGTTGCAATATGACGGTATAAAAGTGGAGTATGCCACGTATACGCTGCATTCCCAATCTGGTGCACTTCGTTCGATGAGCGGGGAATTTTATCGTATCGAAGACGTGGATACCAAACCCGGAATCCCAAAACAAGTAGCTTTTAGAAATGCCCTTCGGAAGATCGGTGCTCAAGAATATCTCTGGGAAGATCCACAAAGCGCTGCTGAAATTGGTTACCAGAAACCGGAAGGAGAACTCGTACTGTTACCTACGCTGCAATTTCAGGAAACTGAATCCAAAAAGCGAAAGGAAGAAGTTCGACTCGCCTGGAAATTTGACATTTATGCAACCAATCCCGTTAGTCGCGGGAATATGTATGTAGATGCTCAGAATGGGCAAATTTTACTCTACGATGCCATTATAAAGCATGTAGGAAAATACAGTCATACTTCAAAGTCCGGAAATAGTCTTACCAAGACTGCCGCAAGCGCTGCATTGGCAACTGGGACGGCAGCGACACGTTATAGTGGTTCCAGAAATATTCAGACTTCTTTAAGCGGTTCCTCCTACATTCTTTCAGATAATACTCGAGGGAATGGAATCCAGACCTACGATATGAATACGGGAACCAACTATAACAGCGCGGTGAACTTTACCGATAATGATAATAACTGGACCGCTGCGGAATTTGATAATTCTGCTAAAGATAACGGGGCGCTGGACGCTCACTGGGGCGCGGAAAAGACCTATGATTACTGGTCTGCCGTACACGGTCGAAACAGTTTTGACAACCAGGGTGCGAAAATCAAAAGTTATGTTCATTATGACACGGCTTATGACAACGCTTACTGGAACGGTAGTGTGATGACTTATGGTGACGGTAGCGGTACGTACTTTGACATTCTAACCTCTATCGATGTGGCCGGGCACGAAATTGGTCACGCGGTGTGTACTTATACTGCTGACCTTGCTTATCAAAAGGAATCAGGAGCGATGAATGAAGGTTTTTCCGATATCTGGGGAGCCTGTATCGAGTATTATGCTGATCCTACAAAGTCTACCTGGCTGATAGGTGAGGATATCGAGAGACGTTCCGGTCATGCGGCGTTGCGATCGATGAGCGACCCGAATGCTGAAGGTCAGCCGGATACTTATGGCGGGACTTATTGGGTAAATGCCAATTGTACCCCTACAGATGCCAATGATTATTGTGGCGTGCATACCAATAGCGGGGTTTTGAACCACTGGTTCTATATCCTTACGGTGGGTAAGAACGGCACCAACGACCTTGGAAATTCATATAATGTAAGCGGAATAGGGATCGATAAATCGGCTGCGATCGCTTACAGGCTGGAAAGCGTGTACCTTTCGGCTAATTCAACTTATGCAAATGCCCGTACCTACGGAATTCAGAGTGCGATCGACCTTTACGGAGAAGGTTCCGCAGAAGAAATTGCCGTAACCAATGCGTTTTATGCAGTTGGTGTGGGCGCAGCCTACGGGGAGATTAGCTATTGCGCTTCTAAAGGTAACAGCGTTGCAGACGAGTATATTGGAAGAGTCCAACTAGGTGCTATCGACAATACTTCTTCGGCTTCCGGTGGGTATACTGATTTTACTTCGGTCTCCACCAATCTTTCCAAAGGAAGTGCCAATACGATCACGATCACACCAACCTGGACTGGCACCACCTACAGCGAAGGATACGCGGTGTGGATCGATTACAACCAGAATGGTGATTTCGGAGATTCCGGAGAATTGGTATGGAGCAAAGCAGCTTCGAAGACCACGCCGGTTTCAGGAAGTTTCACGGTTCCTTCCGGAGCAAAAAGCGGTGAGACCAGAATGCGCGTTTCCATGAAATATAACGGGATTCCTACGCAATGTGAATCATTCTCTTATGGTGAAGTCGAAGATTATACGGTAAATATCCAGTCTGGAGCTGCCGATACTCAGGCCCCAACAGCGCCTTCCAGCCTCACGGCCAGTGGAACCACGCAGAATTCGACTTCCCTTTCCTGGAATGCTTCTTCAGATAATGTGGGCGTTACCGGTTACGATGTGTATCAAAATGGAAGTTTCCTGGCAACGACTACTGCTACCAGTTATTCGGTTAGCGGGCTTTCTGCCAGCACGACTTACAGTTTTTACGTCAAGGCCACTGATGATGCCGGGAACGAGTCGGCCAAATCGAATACGGTTTCCGTTACAACTGATGAAAATAGCCTTTCCTACTGTAGCTCTAAAGGTTCCGATTCCAGCTATGAATGGATTGACCTGGTGCAGCTTAACGGTTTGAACAATGCTTCCGGAAATGATGGTGGCTATAAGGACAACACGGCGATGAGCGCCAGCCTGCCTTATGGTTCGAACACCATTTATATCAGCGCCGGTTTTGCCAGTTCTTCTTATACCGAATACTGGAAAATCTGGATCGATTACAACCAGAACGGGGTTTTTGAAACTTCTGAAGCGGTGGTAAGCGGTTCTTCTTCCAGCAGCGGAACGCTTTCGGCAAGTTTCAGCGTTCCTACAACCGCAGTAGCGGGAGCAACCAGAATGCGCGTTTCAATGAAATATAACGCTTCTCAAACCGCCTGCGAAACTTTCTCTTATGGAGAAGTGGAAGATTATACGGTGGTCGTGGGGCAGGCCGCTGCAGCCTTCGCCGGAAGTTCAAAAGCTCTGAACGCCCAGGAAATGGGGAATGAGACGAGTGTTTTTGATGTTCGACTGTTCCCGAATCCCGTGGTGAGCGGTAACCGATTGAACGTTGGTGCTCCAGAAGACAGAAGCCTGAATTATGCCATTTTCAATGCGGTTGGTTTCCAGGTTTCGCAGGGTGTACTTGGAAAATCCATCGATGTTTCGCAGCTCACTCCCGGAACTTACATTGTTCGTTTCAGTGACGGGCAGAAGGAAATTGTCAAGAAATTCATCAAGAAATAATTGCTGAATTGATGAGTACAGAAGCCGGATGAAAATCCGGCTTTTTTTATTCTATGGAAGTAATCTCGGTATCGCTTAAAAGATTTTCCTGGCGCAGTTTGAGAATGACCTGGGCGATCGCTACCACGTCTCTTTCGCAATATTCCACGATCCTGTCAATATCCTTTTCCTTATAAAAAACTTCGCGGACCATCGACCCGTCAATATCCTCCTTTGGGGAAGGAATGCCCAGCACATGAGTGAGCAGCTTCAGGGAAGTATAATGTTTAAAATCTCCAAATTTCCATAGCTCCATGGTATCCAGATGTGGCACTTCCCAGGGTTTTTTTCCGAAGAGGTTCAGCTTCGAAGGAAGACGCATATTATGAATAAGCATTCTCCGGGCGATATACGGAAAATCAAATTCTTTCCCGTTATGTGCGCAAAGCAGGTGATATGGCTGAAAAAAATATTCTTCGAGTAGCGCCGTGAAATCGCGCAGCAGCTTTTCTTCTTCGCCTTTGAAACTGGTCACCCGGAAGTTTCGGCTGCCATTCCGGAAACTAAAAAAACCTACGGAAATGCAAATGATTTTTCCGAATTCAGACCAAATCCCCGCACGTTCGTAAAATTCTTCCGGAGTAAACTCCTCTTTTCGCTGGTATTTCGATTTCTCATCCCATAAAAGCTGTTTCTGCTCGTCCATTTCTTCGTAACTGGAAAATTCAGGAACGGTTTCTATATCCAGGAAAAGGATGTTTTCAAGATTGATTTTGTGCAGCATCTTCGATCATTTTATAGGCCTCATCAATATACATATAAAAGTCTTTGTAGTGTTTGTCATCACCGGTTTTGCGAATGAATTTCTGCCCCAGCCGGGTGATGATAAGATGGTCTTCCGGAATGATGATCACATACTGCCCAAGAACACCACGCATGTAAAAGATCTCTTTATTGCGGTAATTGCTAAGCCAGAAGCCGTAGCCGTAATAAGGGCTTTTTTCAAATCTAGGCCTGGAAGCCAGCGCCACATAAGAAGAGTCGAGAAGTTGGGTCCCGTTCCAGTCGCCGTAATTTTCGAAAAGCCTGCCAAATTTGGCAAAATTCCTGGCGTTGCTGGCAATACAACAATAGGCTTTTTCCAAGTTGCTCTTCCTGCTGTCTATCTGCCAGAGAGCATCATCGTTCATGCCCATGGGTTTCCAGAAGCTTTTGCTGAGGTATTCACTCAGGCTCATTCCTGTTGCTTTTTCGATCACCATCCCGAGTAATTCGGTATTTCCGCTGAGGTATTTAAATTCTTTTCCGGGCGTTTCAGTTACTTGTAGTTCAAGGATCTGTTCGCGGTTGTTTTCGCCGAAGTAAGAGCGTGCGGTGGAAGCAAAGGGATTGTAATAATTTTCGTTCCAGTTCAGTCCTGATGACATTGAAGAAAGATCGCCCAGGCTGAGTCTTGGATCAAATTGCGGAAAAAAGTCGGATACCGGTTGCTGAATATTCCTCAAATATCCGTCCTGGATGGCTTTGAACATCAGTGCTGTCACAATGCTTTTTGCCATGGAAAAGGAATTGGTCCTGGAAAGTTTTCCGTAGTCCTGGTAGTATTTTTCGAAAACGATACGGTCATTCTTGATGATCAGGAATGCCGCGGTACCCAGCTTCTCATTCAGGCTGTCCAGGGTTTTGGTGGCTTCTGTCTTATTGTAATTATCGGCAATTTCCCAGGGTTGAACCGAATCGGCATTTTCAATCAGGTGATTTTCGAAGTACGGGTAATCATCGATAAATGCCGTGGTGTGACCGGTAAAATAAACCGTTCCAATCGCCTTGAAGAGGTAGGAATACCCGAAAATATACAACAGGAAACTGGCGAGAAGCAAAAAACCCGTGAACAACAATAGAAACCTGGTTAGTTTTTTCAACATTTTCAGAAATTTAGAAAAGGCTTTGTTGAGCCGGAGGATTTTCAAAATCCAGTAGCCATTTTTTGCGATGCAGTCCGCCCGCGTAGCCCGTCAGGCTTCCATCGCTGCCAATTACCCGGTGGCAGGGAACAATGATCCATAAAGGATTTTTTCCATTGGCAGCGGCTACCGCCCTGATGGCCTTCACATCCCCAAGTTTTCGGCTCAATTCCAGGTAGCTGGTGGTGTTCCCGAATGGAATCTTCAGTAATTCTTTCCAGACTTTCTGCTGAAAATCGGTTCCTTTAGGTTGCAATTTTAGATCGAAATGCTGGCGTTTTCCCTCGAAATACTGCTGAAGCTGTTTGACGGCTTTCTGCAGTTCCGGAGGGATTTCCAGTGATTCTTCGGTTTCTTCAGAAATTTTCACAGCGGCAAGACCATTTTCATCGCCGGTTAGTTCGGCCATTCCGAGCGGGGTCTTAAATCGTATCTTCTTCACTTTCTTCTAGAGAATCTTCTGAATTGTCAATTTTCTGCTCCTCTTTCCGCTGAATGAGTCCGAGGCGTTTGGCGCGTCTTTCCCAGCTTTTCCGGGCCAGCACCTGCATATCTTCCACGCTGTCGCTCTCGTCCATGATTTCAAGTCCTAAGAGCGTTTCAATAATATCTTCCATCGTGACAATTCCGGTGGTGTTCCCGTATTGGTCCACGATCATGGAAATATGCGCACGTTTCTCTACAAAAATATCAAAAAGCTCCGGAATGGGCGTGCTGTCTTCGGTGACCAGAATTTCCCTTTTGATGCTGCTGAGGGGTAGCTGTCCCTGTTCATCGATCATTTTTTCCAGCACATCGTCTTTAAGGATGAACCCGGAAATATTGTTGGATTTGTCTTTGTAAACAGGCACTCGCGAAAACTTCAGGTTGCGATGGGTTTTATGGAATTCTTCAAGCGTGGTAGATTCATCTTCTGTCATCGCGACTGAAAATGGCGTCATTACGTCTTTCGCTTCGACTGATTTGAATACGAGCAGGTTCTTGATCACCGTGCTTTCACTTTCTTCAAAAACGCCTTCCTCTTCCGCAGCATCCGTAATGGCGGCAAACTCTTCCCGGCTCATCGTGCTTACGTGGGCCGATTTCCCGATAAGCTTGGTGGTTAACATCATCAGCCATAAGATACCGGTATATTTCAGCGGAAAGATCATGATCTTTAAACTCCGTGCGGTAAAATTGCCCAGTGATTTCCAGTAGGTCGCACCAATGGTTTTCGGGATGATTTCCGAAAGTACCAGAATGGCGAGAGTCATAATCGCCGAAACGATCCCGACCTGGTTACCGCCGGAACCGAAGGTTTGTTCGGCCTGCACCCCAACTAAAATAGCCCCTACGGTGTGAGCGATAGTGTTCACCGTAAGAATAGCGATCAGAGGTTTATCAATGTCTTTTTTAAGATTGGCGAGAATGGTCGCGTACTTTTTTCCTTCTTTTTTCTTGATCTTGATGAAAGAAGGGGTAATGCTCAGCAACGCTGCTTCCAGGATCGAGCACATGAAAGAAAAGAAAATTGACAGTACGGCAAATACCAGTAATAAGGCCATAGATTGATTGGTTAGACTGGCTAATTTATTGAATCTGACCTCATTTTATTTAAAAGAAATGATAAAACCGAAAAATAAAAAAGGTTTCTGCGTTTAGCAGAAACCTTTCCTCTAACATTCCAGGGTTTTTAATAAACCATGGCTTTTCTCAGCAGGTCGTCCCATTTTCTGGCATCGTTCAGCCTGATCTCTGCATCGATGTCGTCTTCATCTTCCTCGCTGTAGAAAATGATTTCCGAAACCTGTTGCTGCCCGTTCTGAAGGTCGAGGCTCAGTTTCTGGATACGGTCTTTCTTTATTTTATTAATGACCATGTTCTCTGATTTTTTCGAGAGGTTCACACTGGAAACAGCGGTAAGATCGATTACTTCTGTGGCTTCGTGCGCGCCTTCCTCGATCCGGATCAGGCGTTTGTTGCGGGTGTCAAGGCCAAGCGCGAGGCTGCCATAGATGTTGATCACATCGAGCTCCAATTGATTTTCTGCTGCGATTTTTTTCAGGGCTTTTGCCTGTTTTCTTTCTTTTGAATTTTGTTTTACAAGTACGTAAACGATCGGGAACATGAAAAGTACGAACAATCCCAATCCTATGATTAATGAGGTAATATCCATTTTATTCTGAATTTATGATATACGATTGCCGCCCGAAAACGCGGTGTTTCAGGCAGTGATTTTTCCGAAGTTCAGTTCAGAATTACCAGAAGAAATGGAAAGGGAAAATGCTTCGGCTTAAAACCGATTTTCTGTCGGGCAGCCGGTTGTTTTGCAGTTTTTCAGCCTGTGAAATGCCGGGAATTTCCGCAGGGATTTGCGAGGCAATTCCGCTGTGAAAACTACTGCCTTCCTTATCAGGTAAATTTTGAGAGGGCGAAAAACTTTCCGGCTCCTCGAAAAAGAAGATTTTCTGGGTCCCAGTGGTCTTATACTGTTTACCGTTTTGAAGGTTGTTGGCGATCAGCCCGGGATTGCTGGCAAAAGAACTGGAACCCGCAGCGATCAGGAACAGCTGCAGGAAAACAATAGGAACAAGAAATTGCTTCCAGTTTTTCATCACTTCAAAAGTACGCAGAAAGCCCATGCGGCCTTTCTAAAATTGCGTTATTTTTTTAGGAAATAAGCTTTACGGCTTCCTTGGCAAAATAACTGGCGATCATATTTGCACCCGCTCGCTTGATGGCGGTGAGTTGCTCCAGCATCACGGCATCGTGGTCCAGCCAGCCTTTTTCGGCAGCGGCCTTGATCATGGCATACTCGCCACTTACCTGGTAAACCGCTACCGGTATGTTCACCGCGTTGCGAATGTCACGAACAATATCGAGATAGCACAGCCCCGGTTTTACCATTACGATATCAGCTCCTTCTTCAATGTCCATCAATGTTTCGCGAATGGCTTCTTCCCGGTTGGAAGGATCCATCTGGTACGTTTTTTTGTCCTTCGGAATATTAGCAGCATCAACGGGAGCCGAGTCCAGCGCATCCCGGAAAGGTCCATAAAACGCTGAAGCATATTTGGCGCTATAGCTCATAATTGCCGTGTCGTGAAAACCTTCGTCTTCCAAAAGACTTCTCATTTCGAATATCCTGCCATCCATCATATCGCTGGGAGCCACAATATCAGCGCCGGCTTTGGCGTGAGAAAGACTCATTTCTGCAAGCACGGCGGTGGTGTCATCGTTCAGGACTTTTCCGTCGGCAATAATCCCGTCATGTCCAAATTTGGAATATGGGTCAAGGGCAACATCGGTCATAACGATCATTTCAGGCACCGCATTTTTCACGGTTTTGATCGAGCGCTGCATCAAACCTTCCGGATTGAGTGCCTCTTTCCCGGCATTATCTTTTAATTCTTCAGAAACTTTCACGAAGAGCAGAACCGATTTCAGTCCCAAATTCCACAATTCTTTGACTTCTTTTTCCAAAAGATCCAGGCTTAACCGGAAATATCCCGGCATCGAACCGATCTCTTCCTTGACATTTTTTCCTTCCACCACGAATAACGGCACGATAAAATCGTTCGGAGAAATCACGGTTTCTCTTACTAAAGATCGTATGGATTCGTTGGTTCGTAATCTGCGGTTTCTGCGTAATGGGTACATCTCTATAATTTTATATGATCCACTCCCGTGGCTGCTTTAAAACTTTTAGCAATTTTTCTTCTTCGCTTCCCGGCTTGGGATGATGGTCATATCGCCACTGCACCTGTGGAGGCAGGCTCATCAGGATACTTTCAATACGGCCGTTGGTCTTTAAACCGAACAGCGTGCCTTTGTCATGAACCAGGTTGAATTCCACATAACGGCCGCGACGAATTTCCTGCCATTCCCTGTTTTCTTCGGAATAATCCAGGGCTTTTCTCTTTTCCACGATTGGTACATAAGCTTCCAGAAAAGAATTACCAACTTCGGTTACGAAATCATACCAGTCAGCAGCCGATTTCAGTGTATTAGGCTTCAGGTAATCGAAGAACAGTCCGCCAATTCCACGGGCTTCTTCACGATGGCTGTTCCAGAAGTATTCATCGCATTTCTTTTTATATTCCGGGTAGAGCGTGATCCCGTGCCTGTCACAGGCAGTCTTTGAGACCTTGTGAAAATGCCGGGCATCTTCCTCAAAAAGGTAGTAAGGCGTCAAATCCTGACCGCCACCAAACCACTGATCCACGATCTCACCATTCTTGTCGTACATCTCGAAATATCTCCAGTTTGCGTGAACCGTAGGCACCATGGGGTTTTTAGGGTGTATCACGAGACTGAGGCCGCAGGCGAAAAAATCTACATCGCCTACTTTAAAATATTGCTGCATGGCGGGGGCAAGCGGCCCGTGTACGGCAGAAATATTCACGCCACCTTTTTCAAAGACAGCTCCGTTTTCAATGACACGCGTTCTTCCGCCGCCGCCTTCTTCCCGTTTCCAGATATCTTCGTGAAATTTTGCTTTTCCGTCGATCTCCTCCAGCCGGGAAGTGATCTGGTCCTGCAAATTCTCGATATATTTCTGAAATTGTTCTTTCATTTTAAGCGTTTTTTGCGGAATTTATTTTTTCAATAAGACTGAAAGAAAAGGTTTTGCTTTGAATCTGCGAATGTTCGTAAAGTGCAACCGCGTGAGCCGATAATTCCAGGTGGTGTTCCGGCTCGACCCTGGAAATATTGAAAAGCAGGTCACCAAGTTGCTCATATTGCGCAGCGGTAAATTCCTGTTCCTGCAACTTCAGCAGCAAGACATCAGGAGAAATGTCATATAGTTCAGAAATGCCAATTCCAGAGAGTTCTTCCAGGATCTTGCTCACCTTTTCACGTTGCTGTTTCCGCCACAGATCGGGTTCAAAATTCTCTTCCAGCAAGCCGGTTAAAACCTGTCCTGCTTTTTCATTTTCTTCGTCTCTGAAACCTTTACTGAGCATATTTCTGAATTTTTAGGAACGATATTCTTTTACGGCATCCACGAAAGCCCGTGCATTGTCTACCGGGATATCCGGAAGAATTCCGTGGCCCAAGTTTGCGATATAGCGATCTTTTCCGAATTCGTTGATCATCTGGTGCACCATATGGCGAATTTCAATTGGCTTGGAATACAGCCTGGCCGGGTCAAAATTCCCCTGTAAGGTGATGTTTCCACCGCTGAGATAACGTGCGTTTCTGGCTTCGCAGGTCCAGTCTACACCCAGTGCAGCCGCACCGCTCTGGGACATTTGTTTCAATGCGAACCAGCAACCTTTTCCGTAGGCGATCACCGGGACTTCGTTTTTCAGTGCGTTGATGATCTGCTGCATGTATTTCCACGAAAATTCCTGGTAATCTTTCGGTTCCAGTAAACCGCCCCAGGAATCAAAAAGCTGAACGGCATCTACACCGGCTTTTACTTTTTCCTTAAGGTAGGCGATCGTGGTATCAGTAATTTTTTGCAGTAAACGGTGAGCCGCAATTGGTTCCATAAAGCAGAATTTCTTGGCTTTATCAAACGTTTTGGAACCATGGCCCTGAACCAGGTAGCAGAGGATCGTCCAGGGTGAACCGGCAAAACCGATAAGCGGCACTTCTCCATTAAGTTCCTGCTTGGTGAATTTAATAGCCTGGTATACATAGTCCAGCTCTTCCTGAACATCTGGCACAATGACCTGCTCCACTTTTTCCGGAGTATTGATGGGTTGCGGCACCACGGGGCCTTTTCCGGGTTGCATTTCGATATGAATACCCATCGCCTGTGGTACGACCAGGATGTCACTGAAAAGTATGGCGGCATCCGGACCAACCTGCCTGATGGGCATTACGGTGATTTCAGTGGCGAGTTCCGGGGTACGGCAACGGGTGAAGAAATCGTATTTTTCTTTCAGTTTCATGAAATCTGGCAGGTATCTTCCTGCCTGTCTCATCATCCATACCGGTGGTCTTTCCACGCTTTCGCCGCGAAGGGCTCTTAATAAAAGGTCATTTTCGATCATTACTGATGTGTTTCTTTTCTAAAATGATTCACCGCTTTTGCGATGAGGTTTTCGATGCCGGGCCTGGCGGCGACCACGATATTTTTGGTATGTTTCCGGGCTTCGGAAGCAGTGGTTTCGCCAATGCAAAAAGCAGTTCCCTGCATCTGGTTTTGTAGGTGGTAGCTCTGTACACCACTGGGGCTGAAAAACAGGATCCCGTCAAATGGCTGCGGAAATTCCATCGCCTGCAAGCTTGTGCGGTATACCTCGATTTCGTCTATTTTGACACGATGCTTTTTCAATGTTTCCGGCAGTTCGTCCCGGCGTTTATTTCCGCAGAAAAAGATAAAATTTACTTCGGAAAAATCAGTGGTAATTTTCATTGCTAATTCTGAAGCATCCTGGGCTTTCACTTTCACTGAAATGCCCTGTTCCTCCAGCAAGGCGGCCGTTTTATCTCCCACGCAAAAAGCATTTTGTATTTCAACCGCTTTCTGCAGAATGGCTTTTACGGCATTTTTACTGGTGAAAACAGCATTTTCTATGGGCTGCTGCGGAATTTTGAACTCGCTCATTTCGATCCTGATCGCGTCATACTGTACCAGGCTCAGGCCGGCATTCAGGAGTAATTCTTCCTGATTTCGTTCGAGCTTTTTGGTAGACAGGATGCGAACCATTTTATGTATTTAAAATCTTCCGAAGTTCCTGCATCAGTTCCTTTCCACCGTTTTCCAGCAGCTCGATAGCGGCATTTTTACCTATTTCGGCATGCGCTCCCAGGGGCAGGATCTTTTCGGTTTCGAATTTCTGCTTTCCGTCCAGGCTGAATAGCGCACCGCGAAAATGTACATTTCCGTCTACTATTTCTGCCAGCGCACCAATCGGCGCGGTACAGCCGCCTTCGAGGGTCCGCAAAAATTGCCGTTCAATATGCACGCATACTTGAGAGGCTTCATGGTTCAGGGCAGCAAGTGCCTTTCTGCAATAATCGTCATTTTCCATCGCCACGATGAGCATCGCGCCTTGTGCTGGCGCGGGAAGCATCCAGTTGAGGTTGATATGGTTTTCTGGTAAAACTTCGATGCGTTCGAGTCCGGCAGCCGCAAATATCGCCCCGTTCCAGTCATTATCCTGTAGTTTCTGAAGCCTGGTGTTCACATTTCCGCGAAGATCGGTGACCCGGTGTTTTGGGTAACGATGCAGCCACTGTGCCTTACGGCGTAGGCTTCCGGTTGCGATCATACCTTCAGTTTCCAGAAAATCGGTGCCCTTATGCACCAGAATATCCAGGGTATTCGCTCTTTTCATCACCGCTCCTTCCACTATGCCTTTTGGCAAGGCTGTAGGCACATCTTTCATGGAATGCACCGCGATGTCTACCTCGCCTTTGATCATGGCCACGTCCAGGGTTTTGGTGAAAATCCCGGTAATTCCCATTTCATAAAGCGGTTGGTCCAGGTTGAGGTCGCCGGTAGATTTTACCGGAACAAGCTCGGTTTGGTGACCGGTATGTTCCAGTGCTCGTTGTACGGTTTTGGCCTGCCACAACGCGAGTTCGCTGTCGCGGGTTCCAATTCTGATCACTTTGCTCATTGGTGTACTTCTTCAAGCTGAAACACTTTCTGGATCAGTTCCAGGCTTTCATCAGTAGAAGCAGCGTCTTCCTTGAGGTGATTGGCGAAGTGTTTCATGATTTTCTGGATCATGCGGTTGGTCACGATTTCGGCATGTTCATCATTGAAATCGGCGATCTTTTTGCGCTGAAAATCCATTTCCGCATCTTTCATCGATCGCAATTTTTTCTTCAGTGCCTTGATTGTTGGTGCAAATTTGCGGGTTTCCAGCCACTGGTTGAATTCCCCTTCGATCTCTACGATGATCTTTTCAGCCTGTGGAATGAATTGTTTGCGGCGCTCGAGCGTTTCATCAGTCATCTGGGACAGATGGTCCAGATGCACGAGCTGCACATTTTCCAGTTCGGTCACGTCTTCGGCCACATTCTTAGGGATGGATAGATCGAGGATCAGTAATTGTTTTTTGGAATAGATCAACTCTTTGGAAATAGTGGGATTTTGAGCGCCAGTTGCGACAATCAGGATATCGGCATTGCGAATTTCAGCCTGAAGGTCGGCATAATCTTTAACGATCAAATTGAATTTCCCTGCGATCTTTTCCGCTTTATCCTTGGTGCGGTTGATGAGGGTAATATGGTTGTTGCGCGTATGTTTGACGAGATTCTCACAGGTGTTTCTACCAATTTTCCCGGTTCCGAAGAGCAAAATGTTCTTTTCAGAAACTTTTTCGATGGTATTGAGGATGTACTGTACCGAAGCAAAAGAAACGGAAGTAGCTCCACTGGAGATCTCCGTCTCGTTTTTGATCCTTTTGCTCGCCTGAATCACCGCGTTGATCAGTCTTTCCAGATAGGCATTTACCAGTCCCAGGTTTTTGGAACGCACAAATGCGATCTTCAGCTGACTGATAATTTCAAAGTCACCAAGAATCTGACTGTCCAGCCCGGTTCCTACACGGAACAGATGAGAAACAGCCTGCTTGTTTTTGTATACATAAGCCACTTTCTCAAATTCTTCGACCGTACCGTGTGTATGTTCGCACAGCAACTTGATCAGTTGAAAAGGGTGTTGGGCAAAACCGTAAATTTCAGTACGGTTGCAGGTTGAAGTAACGAGAATAGCATCGATCCCTTCCTCTTTGGCCTGTTCCAGCAAACGTTCCTTTGCTTGCTCGTCCAGGCTGAAGTGACCTCTTATATGGGCATCGGCCTTTTTGTAGCTCAGGCCAATGATGTAAAAATGTTTTCCTTTCGAATTTTGAGTTCCTTCCATAAATGATTCAGGAGATTCGCTGGCAAAATTAACGGAATGCTTATTTAAAAAATAACGCTGCAGGTACTAAATATGTCGATAGATGATAATTATCATCTTTTGAAGGGCAAAATTAGTCAAATACGTTACATTTGTAGTAAACATAGCTGTTTTCAGGCTTATTGTTTAGATTGATTCTAAATAAACATAAATTCTGAAAGATGGAAACCCGGGAAAAAAATAACGCTGTAAGTATTTCTGAGGAAATTAAAGTTGAAGAAGGTTTTTTTATACTGAAGTTTCAGAACGATACCGGAGACAGTAAGCTCATGTCCAGGGCGATAGACAACAACTACATTCAGTTTCACTTCAATGTAAAAGGGCACAGCAAGTTCCTGTTCAATAATAATTCCTACGAACTTCCGCTGGCAGAAGAAAATTCGCTGCTGCTGTATAACCCGCAGCGCGATCTCCCGCTGAACGTTACCCTGGCTGCAGAATCCTGGCTGGTTTCCCTGGTGATCTCCATTAAAAAATTCCATTCGCTGTTCTCTCAGGAAGCCGATTATATTACTTTTTTGAGCGCGGAAAATAAGGATAAGAAATATTATCGCGATGCGGCGATCACCCCATCGATGGCGGTGGTGCTCAATCAGATCATGAATTTCAACCTGACGCCGAGCATCAAAAATTTGTATTTTCATGCCAAGGCTTTTGAGCTTTTGAGCCTCTATTTCAATAAATCGGAAAATCCCGATGTGGAGCAGTGCCCGTTTTTAAGCGATGAGGAAAACATCAAAAAAATCCGCAGGGCCAAGGATATTGTGATCTCGAGAATGGCCGAACCGCCATCGCTTCAGGAGCTTTCAGATGAAATTGGGCTGAGTCTCAAAAAACTGAAAGAAGGTTTCAAGCAAATCTATGGCGACTCGGTTTACAGCTTTCTTTTCGATTATAAAATGGAGTACGCACGAAAATTGCTGGAGTCTGGTGAATATAATGTGAACGAAGTGGGGTTAAAAGTGGGTTACAGCACGGCGAGCCATTTTATTGCAGGTTTCAAGAAAAAATTTGGAACCACTCCAAAAAAGTATATTCTTTCAATCAATTAATATGAAGAACATTGCCATAATGGGCATTTTTATGCTCCTTTCCCTTTCGACCTTTGCACAGAAAAAAGTGCTGATATTTTCTGAAACTGCCGGCTATCACCATAATTCGATACCTACCGGTGTCGCCGCTCTGAGCGAGATTGCGCGGGAGCACGATTTTCAGGTAGATACCACCAGTGTTTCTGATATTTTTCAGAATACACTGGATTATGATCTCATCATTTTCCTGAATACGACCGGTGATGTTTTAAACGATTTGGAGCAGGGAAATTTTCAACAGTATATTGAAAACGGCGGAAATTATTTTGGTATCCACGCCGCAGCAGATACTGAATATGACTGGCCTTTCTACGGAAAACTGGTCGGCGCTTATTTCGAAAGTCATCCGCATATCCAGGAGGCAGAGGTCGATGTGGTTTCGGATAGCCCGTTGGTTTCCTTTCTTCCGAAAAAGTGGAAAAGAACAGATGAGTGGTACAATTATAAAGACATCCAGGACAATTTAACCGTACTGCTTCAGCTGAATGAAAGTTCGTATGAAGGCGGGAAAAATGGCAAATTTCATCCAACCGCCTGGTACCAGGAAACCGGTTTTGGAGGCATCGCTTTTTATACCGGTGGTGGCCATACCGATGAAGCGTATTCCGAACCACTTTTCAGGAAACACCTTGAAAATGCGATGCTTTTCGCAATGGGTGAAAAACCGACTATCAAACAATAGAAAAGGCTGATTTACTTGCTGCGTTTTTGCGGAGCAGGAATTTTATTTTTGTGTTGAAAAAGAAAAATTATGAGTAAAGGTGTGCTGCTGGTCAATCTGGGTTCTCCAGAGAGTACCGATCCTAAAGACGTAAAGAAATATCTGGGAGAATTCCTGATGGACGAGCGTGTGATCGACGTTCCTTTATGGGCCCGAACCTTACTGGTTAAAGGAATTATTCTGAATACCCGCCCGAAGAAATCAGCTGAAGCTTACAGCAAGATCTGGTGGGAAGAAGGCTCTCCTCTTATTGTGCTTTCAGAAAGACTTCAGGATAAAATTGACAATATTACTTCTGTGCCGATCGCGCTGGCAATGCGTTATGGGACGCCATCGATTTATGACGGTTTAAAAGAACTGGAAGAAAAAGGAGTTGATGAAGTTCTTATTTTTCCGCTTTACCCGCAATTCGCCATGGCCACTACGGAAACGATTCTGGTTTTGGCTGAAGAATTACGCCAAAAGTATTTTCCGAAGATGAATTTCACCAGTGTTCCGGCCTTTTATAATCATCCAGATTATATCAGAACTCTTGCAAATAGTATTTCTGAAAGACTGGAAGGTGTGGATTATGAGCATTTACTGTTTTCCTATCACGGTGTTCCGGAAAGACATATTCGTAAAAGCGACATCACCAATTCTCATTGCAAGATAGATGGCAGTTGTTGCCAGACAGCTTCTACGGCACACCAGTTCTGTTATCGTCACCAGTGTTTTGAGACCACGCGCCTGGTTGCAGAATATTTAGGGCTTAAACCAAATACTTTCAGCGTTAGTTTTCAGTCCAGATTAGGATTTGATCCGTGGCTAAAACCATATACCGATCGTACGATCGAACGCTTCGGAAACCAGGGAATGAAAAAGCTGGCGATCGTAACTCCGGCTTTCGTTTCAGATTGCCTGGAAACTTTAGAGGAGATCGCGATGGAAGGGGAAGAGATCTTTCATGAAGTTGGCGGAAAAGAATTTACCGTGGTGCCTTGTTTGAATGATCGCGAAGAATGGGTGAAGGTATTGGCCAGGTGGATTGATGAATGGGCTCACCAAAAGCCTGTTGAAGCCTGATGCAGCGCAAGGAGTCAGCTGAATTAGGCCAGAAACCCATCAGTAAACTACTGATTGGTCAGGCGGTCCCGGCATCCATCGGGATCCTGGTCATGTCGCTGAACATTCTTATCGATACTATTTTTGTTGGAAACTGGATCGGCCCGATCGCTATTGCAGCGATCAATGTTGTTCTGCCGGTTTCCTTTTTTATTGCCGCACTCGGGATGGCGATCGGAATCGGAGGTTCTTCGATCATTTCCCGCGCCCTTGGTGCGAATGACAAGCTGAAGGCCCTCAAAACTTTCGGAAACCAGATCACGCTCACGCTCATTCTGACTATCGGGATGGTTGTTCCCGGACTGATCTTTATGGATTCCATCATTCCAACATTTGGAGGGAAGGGCGATATCTTTGATCCCGCAAAGATCTATTACACGGTAGTACTCTATGGAGTTCCATTTCTGGCGCTTTGTATGATGGGCAACACGGTAATTCGTGCAGAAGGAAAACCGAGATTTGCCATGATCGCGATGATCATTCCTTCGGTTGGAAATCTTATTCTGGATTATATATTGATCAATCAGCTCAATTGGGGAATGGCAGGAGCAGCCTGGGCTACCACTGCTTCTTACCTTTGCTGCTTCGCTTATATCCTCTGGTTTTTTCTTTCGGGTAAATCGGAATTAAGAATTTCCAGGACTCACTTCAGGCTGGATGTGCCAATTCTAAAAGAAATTGGTTCGCTCGGCGCAGTAACGCTTGCGCGGCAGGCGGTAGTGAGTATTGTTTACTTATTGATGAACAACATTCTTTTCAAACTGGGCGGCGAAACTTCGATTACCGTTTATGCCATTATTGCCAGAATGCTGATGTTCGCCTTGTTCCCGGTTCTCGGGGTAACCCAGGGTTTTTTACCAATTGCCGGGTTTAATTACGGAGCTGAAAAATATCAACGGGTACGGAAAAGTATTAATCTGGCGATCCTGTATTCCTGTACACTGGGACTGGCCATTTTCGCCGGAATCATGTTTTTCGCGGAAGATATCGTCCGCATCTTTACGCAAAATGAAACAATTATTGCTGAAACACCTTCAGCCATGCGCTGGGTTTTCGCTGCCACGCCCATTGTGGCTTTGCAGCTGATCGGTGCGGCCTATTTCCAGGCGATCGGTAAAGCGATCCCTGCATTTTTACTCACACTTTCAAGGCAGGGATTCATCTTTATTCCGCTGGTACTTATACTTCCGAAGTTCTATGGCGAAACAGGGGTTTGGGTGAGTTTTCCGCTGGCAGACCTGTTTTCAACCATTATTACAGCTTATTTTCTGAACCGTGAAATCGTACGCACGCTGAAATAGCCTTTTCTTCAACGGTGAATATTGTCTATATTTAAGTGCAATTTGAGCTGTTTTCCTATGAATAAATTTCTACGCTTGCCGGTTGTATTCCTTTTTCTGATCACCGGCGTCATTTCTTCCGCACAGAATTTTGACGAAAAACTTTATGAATCGCTGGAATATCGCCTGATCGGTCCTTTTCGTGGTGGCCGCAGTGCGGCAGTTACCGGCGTTCCCGGTGAGCCGGATCTCTATTATTTTGGAGCTACTGGTGGTGGAGTCTGGAAAACCGAGAATGGCGGGGAAACCTGGGAAAGTATTTCAGATGGATTTTTTGGTGGATCGATAGGTGCAGTGACCGTAGCGCCGAGCGATCATAATGTGATCTACGTGGGCGGAGGGGAATCAACCATCCGCGGAAATGTTTCTTCAGGTAATGGCGTTTGGAAATCAGAAGACGCTGGGAAAAGCTGGACATACATGGGTTTGCCTGAAAGCAGGCATATTCCTAGGATTGTGGTAGACCCAAATGACTATAACACGGTTTACGCGGCTGTTCTTGGAAATATCTACAAGCCAACCGAGGAACGCGGAGTTTATAAATCTACCGATGGAGGTAAGAACTGGAAAAAGATATTATTTGCCAATCAGGATGCCGGGGCGGTAGATCTGGTTATGGATTCGACGAATCCACGAATTCTATATGCTTCTACTTGGAACTTAAGAAGAACTCCTTACAGTCTTTCCAGTGGCGGGCCCGGTTCAGCATTATGGAAAAGTACCGATAGCGGGGAAACCTGGAAGGAGATTTCAAAAAATAATGGTTTTCCAACCGATACTTTAGGAATTATTGGGGTGACCGTGTCGCCGGTAAATAGCGATCGCGTTTGGGCTATCGTGGAAAATAAAGATAAAGGCGGCGTTTACCGTAGCGATGACGGTGGCCAGAAATGGAACCACGTAAACGATGATCGTTCGCTTCGCCAACGTGCCTGGTATTACACCAAAATTTATGCAGATTCGCAGGATGAAAACACGGTTTACGTGATGAACGTAAGTTATCATAAAAGCACTGATGGCGGAAAGACTTTCAGTAGTTACAATGCGCCGCATGGCGATCACCATGATCTATGGATCGCTCCCGAAGACAATTCACGAATGATCATTGCCGATGACGGTGGGGCACAGGTCACTTACGATGGCGGAAGCAATTGGAGCACGTATTACAATCAGCCGACCGCGCAATTTTACAGGCTCACGACCGATAATGCTTTTCCTTACCGAATCTATGCTGCACAGCAGGACAATTCCACGATTCGAATTCCGTATAGAACAGAAGGCGGGAGCATAGGCGAAAATGACTGGGAGGAAACTGCCGGCGGTGAAAGTGCACATATTGCCGTAGACCCTGAGAATCCTGAAATAGTTTACGGCGGAAGTTATGACGGATTTTTGACACGTTATAACCACGAAAAAAATACAGTTAGAAGTGTAAGTGTCTGGCCTGATAACCCAATGGGTCATGGCGCCGAGGATATGAAATACCGATTTCAGTGGAATTTCCCGATCTTCTTCTCTCCGAATGATCCTGATAAGATCTATACTGCTTCCAATCACCTTCATATGAGTACCAATGAAGGGCAGACCTGGGAAGTGATCAGTCCGGATTTGACAAGGAATGATCCTGAAAAGCTGAAATCTTCTGGTGGACCGATCACCCAGGATAATACTTCCGTAGAATATTACTGTACGATTTTCGCTGCTGCGGAATCGGCTGTAAAACCTGGTGTACTTTGGACGGGAAGCGATGACGGACTCATTCATGTTTCGCAGAACGGGGGAGAAAGCTGGGAAAATGTTACTCCGAAGAATTTACCAAAATGGGCTATGATCAACAGCGTTGAGCCATCAGCTTTTGACGCCGGGACCTGTTATGTTGCTACTACCACCTATAAACTAGGTGATTTTGCACCATATCTTTTCAAAACTACCGATTACGGAAAGTCCTGGAAAAAGATCACCAACGGTATTGCTGAGGAGGATTTTACACGTGTTGTACGTGAAGACCCAAAACAAAAGGGATTGCTCTATGCCGGAACAGAAAACGGAATGTATATCTCATTTGATGATGGAGCGAACTGGCGCTCATTTCAGCTGAATTTGCCAATCGTACCAATTACCGATTTATTGATCAAGGACAATGACCTGATAGTGGCTACGCAGGGTAGGAGTATCTGGATCATCGATGATCTTTCGCTTTTACATCAGTTGTATAAAACCAATAGCACAGCAACTAATCTCTTTCAGCCTGCGAAAAGCTATCGAATGGGCGGTTATTCCAGGAAAAATTCCAAAACTGCCGGAACCAATCACTTGCCGGGAGTGGTGACCTATTTCTACCTGGAAAATGATCCGGAAAACGATACAATAAAACTCAGTTACCTGGATAAAAAAAACGATACTATTAAAAGTTTCAGCAATAAGTCTGAAAAAAATAAGCTGGAGGTCAAGCAGGGAGCCAATATGAATGATTGGGACCTGCGAGGTGAAGGTGCAGAACGACTGGACGGAATGATCTTATGGTGGGCAAGTACCGAGGCGCCACAGGCCGTTCCGGGAGAATATCAGGTGGTGCTGGAAGTGAACGATGAGGTGATGAAAAAAGACTTTGAAATCGTTCCAGATCCTAATGCTGAAACCGATATTGCCGGAATGCAGCAACAGTTTGATTTTATTAGTGATATAAATGCCACTGTTGATAAGGCGCATAAATCGATCAAGAAAATGCGAGATCTGGAAAGCCAGTTGAAAGCTTTTCAGAAGCAGTATAAAGGAAACGAGAAAACGAAAGAGCTGATCGAAAAAGCTGGAAAACTAAGCGATTCCATTTCAGAAATTGAAAATGCGTTGTACCAGACCAAGAACAGGAGTAACCAGGATCCGCTGAATTTCCCTATAAAACTCACCAATAAACTGGCGCATTTGAACAGTCTGGTTGGAATGGACGATTTCCCACCAACAGATGCTGATATTGAAGTGAAAAATGAATTGACTGCAAAGATCAATGCAGAATTGGATAAATTTGACGCGTTGTTGAACGAGGAAGTAGCCGATTTCAATAGAAAGTTCAATGAACTGAACCTGAATTATCTTTTTACTGAACCAGCCGATTAATGGAGTACTACAATTATATCAAATCCCTGCATCTCATTTTTGTGATCACCTGGTTTGCGGGCTTGTTTTATATACCACGACTATTCATCTACCAGATCGAAGCTTCCGAAAAACCGGAACCGGATCGGTCAATTTTGACCACTCAGTTGAAATTGATGGCGAAGAGATTGTGGTTTATCATTACCTGGCCTTCAGCGATCCTGGCAACGATCTTCGCTATAATTTTACTGCTCATGATGCCGGCCTGGCTGCAGCAGGGATGGATGCACGTGAAACTGTTTTTTGTGCTGCTGCTTTTCGCATATCATATCAAAACACACCTGATATTTAACCAACTACAGAATGATGTGGTAAAGTGGACCTCTTCGAAAATGCGGATCTGGAATGAAGGTTCTACGCTGATCTTGTTTTCGGTAATTTTCCTGGTGATCGTTCGTAGCGCGATTAACTGGATTTTTGGTGTGATCGGGATTTTTGTTCTGGCGATCATGCTGATGTTAGGCATCAGGTTGTATAAAAGAATTCGCTCAAAAAACCCGAATGCCTGATATGGTGCGATAATTGTTGAAAAACAGGCAAGCTTGTTTGTATGAAACTCCTGAAACTCTCTTTACGAACCCGGATCTTTATCTCGATGATATTACTGGTGCTTGGCGCCTCCATTTTGATCCTTGTTGTGACCGTATTTCAGTATAAGGAAGAAGCAGAGAGCTACCACAAGGAAAGACTCGATCGCAAGGAGGAAGCGATCATGGAAAACATCAAATTCGTCCTGGAGTATACAACTTACGTGGTAAATACCGAAAATCTCTCGATGATCTTAAAGAAAGATGATAAGATCGACGAGATGGCACAGGTGCACGAAATGAAGATTTACATCTATGACCTGGAAGGCAATTTACTGATCAAGAGCGACGAATCTTTTTTTCGGAATATGGCTGAAGAAAAGATCGATCCGGCAATTATCAAACAGCTGGATGCTTCGGTGAATAAAAGGATCATCGTCAAAAATGAGCGTGACGGGCAGAAATTTCAGTCGTCTTATACCTATATTTTAGACAGTCGGTTTAAACCGCTGGCGATACTCTATTTGCCGTATGTACAGGATGATAGTCTGCTGAATCGGGATTTACACGATTTCCTGGTAAAAATGGCTGAGGTATATCTCTTTATGCTGCTTATCGCTATCATTTTGTCATTTTTCCTTTCAAAATACATCACCAAATCGCTGAAGATTATTTCTGAAAAAATCAACCAGACGCGACTGGATAAGCGAAACCAGAAGATCGAGCTCAGCAACGCGACAGAAGAGATCTATTCCCTCGTTTCGGCCTATAACAGCATGATCGATGAGCTGGAAGAAAGCGCGGTAAAACTGGCTACCGGTGAGCGGGAACAGGCCTGGCGAGAAATGGCAAAGCAGGTAGCGCATGAAATTAAAAATCCGTTGACGCCTATGCGGCTAAGTGTGCAGAGTTTCCAGCGAAATTTTGATGAAAACGATCCCAATATCAGGCAAAAGGTAGACGAATATAGCAACACGCTCATTAACCAGATCGATACGATGAGTTCGATCGCTTCCGCTTTTTCCAACTTTGCCAAGATGCCGGCGCAACAGAGCGAAACGCTCAATGTGGCCAAAATCACCAAGCTGGCGCTCGATATTTTCAATGAAAAATATATTGAATTCAAATGCGACAAGGAGGAGATACTGGCCAAATTCGACCGTACGCAGCTTATTCGCGTAGTTACCAATCTGGTGAAAAATGCCATTCAAGCCCTTGGCGAGACCGATGATCCAAAGATTGTGGTATCGGTGGAAGATGAAGAGGAAACGGTGTTACTTTCGGTTTGTGATAATGGTTCGGGAATTTCCGAAGAAAACAAAGAGAAGATTTTTGAGCCAAAATTCACTACCAAAAGTAGCGGAATGGGACTTGGTCTGGCAATGGTGAAAAATATCGTGGAAACCTATAACGGAAGCATCAGTTTTGTGTCAAAACAAAATAAAGGCACTATCTTTAATGTACGATTTCCAAAATAAACTATATGAGTTACTACAATATTTCCGAAGAACTGGAAGATGCGATTTTAACGATCAGGATAGACCGTCCCAAAAAACTCAATGCGCTTAACCGGGAGACCATCCAGGAGCTGCATGAGGCTTTGAAGGAGGCCAGGGAGGATGAAGAGGTGAAAGTGATCATTTTGACCGGGGCAGGGGAGAAAGCATTTGTAGCCGGTGCCGATATTAGTGAATTTGCTGATTTTTCACCGAAGGAAGGAAAAAGGCTGGCGGCCGAAGGACAAGAGAAATTGTTCAATTACGTGGCAGAATTTCCGAAGCCGATAATTGCAGCGATCAACGGTTTTGCGCTGGGTGGCGGTTTGGAACTGGCAATGGCAGCTCATTTCAGGATCGCCAGCGACAATGCAAAAATGGGCCTTCCGGAGACTTCACTCGGGGTGATCCCTGGATATGGCGGAACACAGCGATTACCGCAATTGGTTGGTAAAGGTCGAGCCATGGAAATGATCATGACAGCAGGAATGATCGATGCCAATCAGGCACTTCAGTATAACCTGGTGAATCATGTGACCGAAGTGGAGGATTTGTTGGATTTCACTAAAGAAATCGCTCGTAAAATCCTTAGAAATTCGACCGTTGCCATTTGCAATGCGATTTCGGCGATCAACGCCAATTATGAGGCCGGAAAAGACGGTTTCGGGGTGGAGATCGATATGTTCGGAAAGTCTTTCGGAACCGAAGATTTTAAAGAAGGCACCACCGCATTTTTGAACAAGCGAAAAGCCGAATTTCCAGGAAAATAAATTATTAGCCGGAAAAACCTTCCGGCTTTTTTAGATTTAAATATTAGGAATATTTCCTTTTAATTGGAAAAAATCCATAATTTTGATTTATGGAAGAATTTCAGAAAGGAAGAGGAGCGCAGATCAATATTTCCAATCGGTTTTTGGAAAATTCGCATGAAGATCGGGATGATTTTCTGAATTATTGCGCGGCAGAAGGAGATGAGCCTCATGATACCAGGACGAGCATCATCGAGACCTTTCCGAAGACGATCGTGAATAAGGTCACCAGTCCCGATGTAGGAATGAACTTTTCTTTAAACCCTTACCAGGGCTGTGAACATGGTTGTATTTATTGCTATGCCAGGAATTCACATGAATACTGGGGTTTTAGTGCCGGAAAGGATTTCGAGCAGAAAATACTGGTCAAACGCAATGCGGTTGCCCTTTTGGAGAAAAAGCTCAGCAGTAAATCCTGGAAGGCGGAACCTATCGTCGTTTCGGGAAATACTGATTGTTACCAGCCGGTGGAAAAAAAGCTGGAGATCACCAGGAATTTGCTGAAGACTTTTCTGAAGTACCGCCACCCCGTAGGAATGATCACCAAAAATTCCCTGGTACTTCGTGATCTGGATATTTTAAAAGAATTGGCGGCAGATAACCTGGTGCACATCAATATTTCCATCACTTCTTTACAAGAGCATACGCGCCGCATCCTGGAACCCAGAACGGCAAGCATTCCGAAAAGACTGAAAACAGTGGAGACCCTGTCAAATAATGGCATTCCTGTGAGTGTGATGATGGCACCTATCATTCCTTCCATCAACAATCATGAGATCATGCCGCTGGTGAAGGAAATTGCGGAAAGGGGAGCCCTGGGAGTGGGGTATACCATCGTTCGGTTAAATGGAGCTATTGGAGAAATTTTTACTGACTGGGTGCGGAAGGCGCTTCCGGAAAGAGCAGATAAAGTCTTGCATCAAATCGAGCAGATCCATGGGGGAAGTTTGAATGATAGCCGATTCGGCGTTCGTATGAAAGGAGAAGGTGAGTTTGCCGATCAGGTGAAGCAGCAGTTTAAGATCGCCAGGAAACTATACCTTGGAGATCGAAGCTCCAAACCTCTGAATTGCGAACTTCATGAACAATATAAAACCGGGCAGATGAAACTTTTTTAAGTTTCGCCATTCCATTCGGCATAGAACTGCTTCAGATAGTTTTCCATAAAACGGTGTCTATCTGCCGCGATTCGCCGGCCGGTTTCGGTATTCATACGGCCCTTCAGCAATAAGAGCTTTTCATAAAAATGATTGATGGTAGGCGCGGTGGAAGCTTTGTATTCTTCTTTGGTCATGTCCAGCTTTGGCTCAATCTCAGGATCATAAAGAGCCCTTCCTTTGAAACCTCCGTAATTAAAGGTCCTGGCAATGCCTATGGCACCAAGCGCGTCCAGCCTGTCGGCATCCTGAATGATATCCAGTTCGATGGAGTGAAATTGCTGATTGGTATTTCCGCCTTTAAAAGACACATTTTCAATGATCTTCACTACGTGTTCTATCACGGTAGGATCAGCTTTTTTAGATTCCAGAAACTCTCTGGCCATTCTTGGACCCACGCTTTCATCACCGTTGTGAAATTTAGAATCGGCAATATCGTGGAGGAGTGCGCCCAGCTGTACGACGAGCTCATTGGCCTGCTCGTCTCTGGCAATTAGCTGTGCATTCTTGAAAACGCGATGAATATGGAACCAGTCGTGTCCACCTTCGGCATGTTGAAGGCTTGTTTTAACGAAATCTATGGTTTCGAGGATCAGGTCTTTTTCGGTCATATTAAATGATGTCTGCGGTGATCGTGCGCTCCACTTCAGCTACCAGGCTTTCTGCTTCCTGGGAATTTACCGGGATCGGTTTATGGGTTTTCAGCCGTACGTGTACGCCCACGTCTATAGGATAATTGCCGTGTTTGAATAATTTCCAGGAATTATTGATGGTGATGGGTACGACGACCGCATCTGGCAGTTTTTTAAAGAGCATGAGCAGTCCGTTCACCTGGAACTTTTTTGGTTCACCGGTTCGGCTTCTGGTGCCTTCCGGAAAGATAACGGCAGAACGTTTAGTTTCGGCCAGATAATCTGCAAACTTGCTCATTTTGACCAGTGCTTCACGGCGATTTTTGCGATCGATCAATACGGAACCTCCGTGTCTCAGGTTGAAACTAATACTGGGAATCCCTTTTCCGAGTTCTTTTTTGGAAACAAATTTTGGATGGTGTATTCTGAAATACCAAATAATTGGTGGGATATCATACATTCCCTGGTGATTCGCCACGAAAATCACGGTTTTGTCACGTGGGATATCATATTGATTTTCCACACTGAAGCGGGTTCCCAAAATATTCAGGCAGCGCATGAGGCAGAAATTGAAGATGTCCACGCTTCGTTTGTGCGCTTCATATCCTCCTAGCTTCAGGCAGAGCCACTGGATGGGATGAAAGATCACCAGTGTTATTCCGAAGAACAGGTAGAACAGGATCGATAGCGGGTAAGAGAGTAGTTTCTTCATTCCGAAATAAAAATACAAAAATAGCTTTTTTGACCGCCGGGCATAAAAAAACCGGCAAATTTGCCGGTCTTTCCTTTATGCTGAAGAATTCTTAGCAGAATTCGTTGTAAGCACCGATAAGGTTTTCTGCAATCATTTCAGCCGGACGCCCTTCAATATGATGGCGCTCCAACATATGAACCAGTTCCCCGTCTCTGAAAAGCGCCATAGATGGCGACGATGGAGGGAATGGAACCATATAATCGCGAGCCTGTTCTGTAGCTTCTTTGTCCACACCTGCGAAAACCGTGAATAAATTATCAGGTTTTTTAGCGTTTTGTAACGAAAGACGAGCTCCTGGACGGGCATTTGCAGCAGCACATCCACAAACCGAATTCACTACCATCAGGGTAGTTCCTTCTTTTTTCATGGCTTCATGAACCGCTTCAACTGTATGCAATTCTTCAAAACCAATGCTGGTAAGGTCTTCACGCATCGGTTTTACTAAATCTGCTGGATACATATTTTGATATTTTAGAATATTAAACGTTCAGTGAGTCGCAAAGATACAAATTAACTTTCGGCCTGCGCATTTCAAATTCCTATGTTTTAATAGGTTGAATTTATCAGTTTCGGCAGAACTTCTGGCGCGATCTTGCCGGTTTTCGTTAGTTTGCCTTATCTTTGGAAGCAAAGAAAATTGCCTCATGATTAAATGGCTGGCCGCAGTTTTTGGGTATATGTATGCCCGCTTTCCTGGCGCTATTTTGGGATTCATCATTGGTACACTGCTGGATAATTATGTTCGTTCCAGTGGTGGCATCTTCAGTTCTCTGTTTAGCGAGCGCAAGCCGGAGGTTTCTCCAGGTGATTTTGAATTGAATCTACTTTCGTTATGTTCCATTGTGATCAAGGCAGATGGTCATGTTTCTCAAACCGAACTGGATTACGTGCGTGCCTATTTCGTGCGCGCCTACGGAAAGGAACGAGCCAATGCCACTTTTCGCACTTTTAATGAAGTGGTGAAGAACCGGCAGGTTTCTGCTTCGAGGATCGCCCGCTACCTGGCTGCCAGGACGAAGTATCCTACGAGGCTGCAAATTGTGCATTTTTTGTTCGGAATAGCCCAGGCAGATGGTCGCGTGAGCGAATCTGAATCGAACGTGATCCGGGAAATTGCCGGTTACCTGCAATTAGGCCGAAGTGATTTTGAAAGTATCAAGGCCATGTTCTTTAAGAATACAGACAGTGCGTATACGATCCTGGAAATCGATAAAAACGCTACAGATGCCGAGGTGAAGAAAGCCTACCGGAAAATGGCCAAAAAATACCATCCTGATAAACTGGGACATATGGATGAGGCTTACCGTAAAGGAGCAGAGGAGAAATTCCGAAAAGTACAGGAGGCTTATGAACAGATTCAGAAGGAACGCGGCTTCTAAACTTGTTACTGAAGAAGTTTGTTCCCCAGTTTTAAGCCAATAAAATAGGTCCTGGGTCTCGAAGGACCGTAGATATAATTGGCATCACGCTCGACCCCGAAGTCAAAATCCTGCTGGTATTCATTTAAAAGATTTTGCACACCTGCATTGAGTTCCAGCTGGAAACTTTTTGTCAATTGAAAAGTATAGGCCGTCTTCAGGTTGAATTCCATAAAATCCCTGGTTTTTTCGAGTCGGTCGTTCGCAATATAACCAGCGAGGTGCGGCACATACATGCTCCCGGTGTACACCCCCGAAATGTTATTCTGCCAGGCTTTTATCGGTGCGTAGGTTAGAATAAAATTGCCGTAAAAGTTGGGCGATTTAAAGAAGTTTTCGGCATTTTCCAGCGAAGCTTCCGTGTCGTCACTATACTGAACCGGGCGGTCATATGCCGCTTTCTGTATCGTTCCCCCCGCCTGGAAAATCCAGTCTTGATTGGGAGCCAAGACAGCATCCAGGTTTATTCCGTAGACATCGGCGCCCTGGCCGTTGCGTTTTTCAAAAATGGTTTCTGAAGTTCTTTCCAGTACAAACGGATTTTCCAACCGGGTATAAAAACTTTCAAAAGTGAATCGGTAATCCTGATCGAGCGTGGATTGGCTCCATTCCGCGGAAACCAGAAAACTATGGGAAGTTTCAGATCGAAGGTCTTCAGAAAGCCTCACCAGGCTGATCTCCCCGGCCGCGATCCGGGCGTGAATATCCTCGGTGAATACTTGTGGCGCACGGAAACCCTTTGCGTAACTGGTCCTGAATTGCAGGTTTTCCGTGAGGCTGTAAAGAATATTTAACCTGGGATTGATGACTACATTTTCTTCTGCGATATTATGAAAATCGGCTCTTAGCCCGCCAAGGACCTTTAAATCTTCGGTAGCCTGCCATTCCTGTTGAGCGTATACTCCAAGAATGTTTAGTGTTTGATCGATGTAGGCATTGTAGCCAGGTTTGGAATCGGCCATTTCGCTATGTTTAAACTCGGTTCCAGTGGTAAAAGTTGCCGGCCCACCTAGGAAGTTTGCCTGGTTGTATGATGTCTGACCGCCAAGTACAAATGTTTCATCTTTGGTATTTCCGAAGCCTTTTAAACTTTCTTCCAGGTTTTCTCCTTTTCCGCCATAAAAATTGTTGTTTTTGGACAATTGCGCGGTTCCGTAAACGGAATATTGCCAGTCTTTACTGGCTGAATACGTTTCGTAAGTGAGTCCGCCGCCCACCACATCGCTTTCGATCTGCTCGGTAATATCAGCCTCGTAGGGAAGGAGCTGTATTTCATTTCCTCCGCGCCGGAATTCATGGATCGTATGAAAATCCAGACTTAGCTTGCTCCTTTCACCTGGTTTGAAAAAAGAGTTAAAACCAAAAGTCTTGTTTTCTACCTTAGTGATTTCAGTAAAACCATCCCCATTCTGGTCAAAGGGGTTACGATCCCTGAACATCCCGAAAATACTTAATCCAGTCTTATAATCATTAGAGAGTAAGGTCCCATTGAGACTTACAGCCTGATCTCCGGCCTTGCCGCCAATAGCAGCGAAATTACTGGCGATTTCAAAGAGGTTTTCGGTGGGTTCTTTGGTGATGATATTGATGGTTCCTGCAATGGCGTTCGAGCCATACAGAGCCGACCCGCCACCACGAACTACTTCTACCCGTTCAATGGAATTCGCTGGGATCTGGTCCAGACCGTAGACGCCATTCAGCGCACTGAATATGGGCCTGCTGTTAATGAGGATCTGGGAATAGGCACCATCCAAGCCATTCATCCTGACCTGCGAAAAACCACAATTCTGGCAATTGGTTTCCATTCGAAGGCCTGGTTGAAAATTGAGCCCTTCACTAAGACTGATAGATTGGGTGGCCTGGAAATCTTTTGAGGAAGTAACCGAGACAATCACCGGTGCGGTTTGCCTTAACTGGCCTGTTCTACTGGCCGAGACTACCACCTGGTCCAGGCCAGTAATATCTTCCTCCAGGTTAAAATTCAATTCTTTTGGCTCTTGGCTGAGAATTTCGAGATGGTATTTGATCTTTTTATAACCTACCGCCTGGATGATGAGCTCATAATGTCCTTCCGGAATTTTTAATTCATACACTCCCTGCTCGTTGGTAGTGGTTCCAATATCGGTTTTCTCGAGATACACGCTGGCAAAAGCTGTAGGGATGCCTTCTGCCGTTACCACGCCTGTTACCTCTGCCTGTTGGGCTGAAGCACAGAATATTGAAAAGAACAGAACCAGATGAGCAGGGAGTTTCATAAGTTTATTTTTAGCAAATCTATAATTTAAATTTAGATGAACCTAAAAATATGATTGTTTCAATAAAAAAATGTATTTTTGGTTATAGAAAATATACCTGGATGATTAGTTTATCTGAAGAGAATTATTTAAAAGCAATCTTTCACCTGGAAACCACTTTCAAAAAAGGGGTTAGCACGAATGCCCTGGCAGAAGAAATGGAAACCAAAGCGTCTTCGGTGACAGATATGGTCAAGCGCTTATCTGAAAAGAAACTGGTGAATTATAAGAAATATCAGGGCGTCAAATTGAGTCCGAAAGGTCGAGCCACGGCTGTAGAGATCATCAGGAAACATCGGCTGTGGGAATGTTTTCTGGTGGAAAAGCTCAATTTCAACTGGGATGAGGTGCACGAGGTGGCTGAGCAGCTTGAACATGTGAAATCTGAAAAGCTCACGCGCGAAATTGATCGTTTCCTTGGATTTCCGAAGACCGATCCGCATGGCGATCCCATCCCGGATGTAGAAGGCAATTTTATTAAGACCTCTCGCGCTCTTTTGATGGAGTGTGATGAAGGAGAAACTGTTGTGATAGTGGGGGTGAAGGATTCCTCTACCGCTTTCCTGAGGTTTCTGGATAAGAACAACCTGAAACTGGGGAGCAAAATGAAGCTGATGCATAAGGAAGATTTTGATGATTCCGTTCTGGTGGAAACTGAAACCGGTGAGCTTCATCTTTCCAAAAAGATCGCAGCCAACCTATTCATCAGGTTAACCAATGAATCCTAAAATGTCTGGCAAGTCACTGGAAGAGGTCCACGGTTCTATCGATACCGAGCAGCCAAAAAGCTGGTGGCGCAAGATCCTGGCTTTTTTAGGCCCGGCATACCTCGTGAGTGTTGGCTACATGGATCCCGGCAACTGGGCGACCGATATTGCCGGGGGGAGCCAGTTTGGATATTCCCTGCTCTGGGTGCTCCTGATGTCGAATATCATGGCACTCGTCCTGCAAAGCCTCTGTACCCGACTGGGAGTAGTCAGCGGACTCGATCTTGCACAGGCTTCACGAAAGGAATACCCGAAATTCGTTAATTTCATCCTTTATATTCTCGCTGAAATTGCCATTGCAGCCTGCGATCTGGCAGAAGTTGTGGGAATGGCCATAGGTCTGGAGCTGCTATTTGGCGTTCCGCTGCTCTGGGGAGTGAGCATAACCGTTCTTGACAGCTTTTTATTGCTCTTTCTCATCAATCAGGGAATGCGAAAAATGGAGGCCTTTATCATTTCGCTGGTAGCCCTCATCGGTTTATGTTTTTTCCTGGAGTTGTTCTTTGCCTCTCCTGATATGGCTGATGTCGCCTCTGGATTTGTTCCTGAAATTGAAAACGGCCGTGCGCTTTACATCGCTATTGGGATCATTGGGGCGACCGTGATGCCACATAATCTCTACCTGCATTCTTCCCTGGTGCAAACCCGGAAGATCAAACCTACTAAAAAGGGCATTAAACAGGCGCTTCGGTTTAATTTTATCGATTCTGCCATCGCCCTGAATTTTGCCTTTTTTGTGAATGCCGCGATCCTGATCCTGGCAGCGACCGTATTCTATAAAAATGGCATTTTTGAAGTTGCCGAAATTAAAGATGCACATGCCCTGCTTCAGCCATTGCTGGGAACTTCGCTGGCACCTGTCCTTTTCGCTCTGGCGCTCATTGCGGCGGGACAAAGCTCCACTCTAACGGGAACCCTGGCCGGGCAGATCGTTATGGAAGGTTACCTGAATCTTCGAATTCAGCCCTGGGTGCGCAGGTTATTGACCAGGCTGGTGGCCATCCTGCCTGCTTTCATCACCATTTACCTGTTTGGGGAGAATTCAACCGGCGAACTGCTGGTTTTAAGCCAGGTCGTCCTAAGTTTACAGCTCGGTTTTGCCATTATTCCGCTAATCCATTTTGTAAGCGATCAAAAACTGATGAAAGGTTTCCATATAAAATGGCCCCTGGCAGTTTTAAGCTGGCTTATTACTTTGACCGTAGTAGGTTTAAATGCGAAACTGGTCTGGGATGAGATCGGGAACTGGCTTCAAAGCAGTGAAAATCCTGTTTACATCTGGATCTTTGTGGTGCCTGTTGCGATCGGTGCGGCTTTGCTGACGCTATTTATAATTCTCTGGCCACTTCTGAAAAATTCTTTCAGATCAAACAACGAGAATATGGTTCCGCACATCACTTCCGCGGAAATTGGAAAACTGGCCATTCCTGAAGCATATAACCATATTGCGGTATCGGTAGATTTTTCGGTTTCTGATAAAAAAAGTATTGCTTCCGCTTTACAGATTGGCGGAAAGGAGGCTTTATATACGCTCATTCACATAGTAGAAACTCCGGGTGCGATCATCTACGGAAAGGAGATCAAAGACCTGGAAACTTACAGCGATATGAAATTCCTGGAAGATTACCGGGAGGAACTCGAACGCAAAGGCTACCAGGTTGCGGTGCAACTAGGATTTGGTGTCCCCAAAAAAGCCATTCCGAAGATCATTAAATCTGGAAACTATGAACTGCTGGTCATGGGAAGTCATGGTCATGCATTATTTAAAGACCTCATTTTCGGGACGACGGTCGACGCAGTAAGACATCGCGTTCAAATCCCCGTTTTCATTTCTTAAAATCAACAAATATGGATGCTATAATTACCTATTTTAGAGATATTGACCCGGTACTGGCGGCTTTTTATGCCACCTTGTTTACCTGGGGGCTAACGGCGCTGGGCGCCTCACTGGTTTTCGTCTTCCGCGGGATGAACCGCGCATTTTTTGACGGTATGCTGGGTTTTACCGGCGGGGTAATGGTTGCGGCGAGTTTCTGGAGCCTGCTTGCTCCGGGAATTGAAATGAGCCAGGGGGAAGGCTTCGAAAAAGTGATCCCGGCGGTGGTTGGCTTCGCTCTGGGCGCGCTGTTCATCTTTGGGCTGGATAAAGTACTGCCACACTTACACGTAAACTTTAAAATGAGCGAAAAGGAAGGAATCAAGACTCCCTGGCATAAATCAGTATTGCTCACCCTGGCGATCACCCTTCATAATATCCCGGAAGGCCTGGCCGTGGGAGTGCTTTTTGGCGGGGTTGCAGCTGGTTTTGAGGGTGCTTCCATCGGTGGAGCAGTGGCTTTGGCAATAGGTATCGGACTTCAGAATTTTCCGGAAGGTTTTGCAGTAGCCATGCCGTTGAGGAGACAGGGTCTAAGCCGCTGGAAAAGTTTCAATTTTGGTCAGCTTTCAGCGATAGTAGAACCGGTAGCGGCAGTTTTGGGTGCCTGGGCCGTCATGACCTTTCAGCCAATATTGCCGTACGCGTTATGCTTTGCTGCCGGGGCCATGATTTTTGTCGTAGTGGAAGAGGTCGTTCCGGAAGCGCAACAGGGGAATTATACTGATATTTCTACACTGGGTTTTATTGGCGGATTTATGGTCATGATGACGCTGGATGTAGGGCTGGCTTAAAAAAGCTGCAACAGGCCCCAAATTTGATCGTCTCTTTAGTAAACGCCCGATATGATTTTTCTTATTAATCTTGTGACCGCTCTTTACTGTTCCTGTTTGCCAGTTCCTGAAATCACCTTACAGGAAAACCCGCCCAAACAGGAAGTCATTCAGTATTCTTCTCGTTTATGCGAAGGAGACCGGTTGCAATTCGGGAATAAGGCTATTCAGTTTAAAAAAGTGGTGTCAGATTCCCGTTGTCCTAAAGGTACGACCTGTATCTGGGCTGGGGAAGTGAAAGTGCTGGTGGAGTTTTTCGAGGACGGGCATTCGCTGGGAGAAGAGGTGATCAATGGCGCCAATTTCAATCTCGCGCAAATCTTCGGAAAAAAGAGCTGGAATTTGAACGGTTTTCAGGTTTCGCCCTACCCGAGCATACATTATAAAATTGAGCCGGAAGAATATTCGCTGAGCCTGAATATTTCAGAAACCATAGTGGAAGAAAATTAATCACCGCACTTACAGTCGGAAGCTACTCCGCAACTGCCGGTTGCTTTTTTCTTTCCGCCAAGAAATGCCGGTTTTCCCACAAAACGAGTGATGAGGTAGCCAAGAGCTATCAAAAAAGTGATCAAAACCAATATTTGTTGTAAGAGTTCCATGATCTTTCGGTCGTTTAAATTTTCTGCTTCTTACGTTTTTATTTCAGTAATTGGAAAGCGGCCAGGGCCACGAGGTAAGCGAATCCGCTCATCGTGATCAGCTGTAATAATGGCCATTTCCACGTATTCGTTTCACGCTTTACGATCGCGAGCGTGCTCATACATTGCATGGCAAAAGCATAGAATAACAGTAGGCTCACACCGCTAGCGAAGGTAAATAAAGGTCCGCCAAGAACGGGATTGGTCTCTGCTGCCATTCGGTTTTTGATCGTTTCTTCCTGGTCACTTCCCACGCTGTAAATCGTGGCCAGTGTACCTACAAAAACTTCCCTTGCGGCAAAGGAACTGATAATCGCAATACCAATTTTCCAGTCATAACCCAGAGGTTCCACGGCAGGTTCGATAAATCGTCCCATATGGCCTATATAGCTATGCTTCAGTTTGTAGGAAGCGATCTCTTCTTCCAGTATATCCTGCTCTGGCATTTCGGAAGGATTCTCATATTTTGCCGTGACGATCTCATCAGCTTTATTAAAATCATCGCCCGGACCGTAACTGGCCAAAACCCACAATATCACTGAAATTGCCAAAATGATCTTTCCAGCGCCAAAAACGAAGGATTTGGTTTTTTCCACCACGTTGATCGCCACATTTTTCAGCATCGGAACCTTATAATTCGGCATTTCGATGACGAAATAACTTTTGGAGCGGGTTTTCATGATCTTATCCAGCGCCCAGGCTGAAAAAATAGCCATTCCGAAGCCGAGTAAATATAAGATCATTAGAGTAAGTCCCTGCAGGTTGAAACCCAGGAAACTGCGGTCTGGGATCACCAGCGCGATAATAATCAGGTAAACCGGGAGTCGTGCAGAGCAGGTGGTAAAAGGCACTACCAAAATAGTAATGAGCCGTTCTTTCCAGTGCTCGATATTTCGGGTGGCCATCACCGCAGGAATGGCGCAGGCCGTTCCTGAAACGAGCGGCACCACACTTTTTCCGCTTAAACCGAAACGGCGCATGATCCGGTCCATTAGAAATACTACGCGGCTCATATAACCAGATTCCTCCAAAATGGAAATGAAAAGGAATAAAAAGGCAATTTGCGGGATAAAGATCACGATTCCACCAAGTCCTGGAATGATCCCTTCTGCAATGAGGCTGGTAAAATCCCCGGGAGGAAGACTGTTTCTGGCCATTTCGCCCAGGCTGGCAAACGCGGCGTCGATTAAATCCATCGGGTAGCTGGACCAGCTATAAATAGCCTGGAAAATAAGTAATAATATTCCGAAGAAAATAACATATCCCCAGACCTTGTGGGTCAAGATCCGGTCGAGTCTTGAGCGAAGATCGGTCGCGGCATCTTTGTCTACGGTCATGGTTTCGCGCAGCACCCCGTTGATGAACTGGTAGCGCAATATGGTTTCCTTCTGCTGAAGGCGCTTCAGGTCACTTATTGATTTGGTATGAAAATCGGTATTACTGGTGATTTCACTTCGGTTGATATTTCCGAAGTTGACGTCCTGGGTGATCACCAGCCATAATTTATAAAGCGACTGGTTAGGGAAAGCCTTCCGCAGTCGTCCGAAATAATCTGGATCAATAACTGAAGCATTCACGCAGGGCTCCACCGGAATGTGACGGTAGTTGATGATCATTTCCTTGAGCTCCTCAATTCCCATGTTTTTCCTGGCACTAACAAGGGCGATCTTTGTCTTTAGTCGCTCTTCCATGAGCTCTACGTCCAGGCTAATACCTTTTCGTTCCATCCTGTCTGCCATATTAATGACCAGAATGGTAGGAATTCCAAGGTCCTTGATCTGGGTAAAGAGCAGTAAATTTCTTTTGAGGTTTTCCACGTCGCTTACTACGACGGCGACATCGGGATAATCTTTATCATTTTTGTTGAGCAGCAGCTCAATCACCACATTTTCATCGATGGAGGAGGCATTGAGGCTGTATGTTCCTGGCAGATCCAGGATGTGGGCCCTGAGGCCGCGGGGCAATTTGCAGATTCCCTCTTTTTTTTCCACGGTGATCCCGGGGTAATTCCCAACCTTCTGGTTGAGGCCGGTTAACTGATTGAAAACGGAGGTTTTACCGGTATTCGGATTCCCGATTAAGGCAACATTGATCTGTTTAGCCATACTAGCCTATTATCTCAATTTCTATAAGCAGAGCGGTTTCCTTGCGAATCGCCAGGTGACTCCCGTTGATGTTGAGGTACATCGGGTCCTGGAACGGCGCGGTTTGAACCAGTTCTACTTCATTTCCAGGAAGGCAGCCCATTTCCAAAAGTTTGAGCGGGATCATGTCTACGGAAAAATCCTTGATTATCGCGCGTTGTCCCCTTTTCAGATTCGCAACAGTCACCTTCACTTTATTTAGATTGAATTTAAACAAGGCAAAAGTAATGGAATTTGAAGCAATACAAAAGTTAAAGGCCTAAAAAGTACCTAGCTGCGATATTCTTTTTCAAGAACCTCGATGTCGTGGAGCAGTTTGTCGATGGCTTCAGGATCAGTCCCGTCATAAAACCCGCGAATGCGTTTATCTGGATCTACCAGCACAAAATTTTCAGTGTGGATCATGTCGTACTTGCCGCCATCGCCTTTGGTCTTGGTTGCGAGGTACGATTTTCGGGCTAGTTCATAAATCTGTTTCTTATCTCCGGTAACCAGGTTCCATTTGGAATCGACCACACCTTTTTCCAAAGCATATTTTTTCAGAACCGGTACACTGTCTGTCACCGGGAAGACCGTATGAGACAGGAGTTGGACCATGGGGTCGTCCAGGGTTTTTTCCTGGATTTTCACCATGTGATCGGTCATGATCGGGCAAATGGTCAGGCAGGTGGTAAAAAAGAAATCGGCCACGTAGATCTTTCCTTTGTAAGTATCCTGGGTAATGGTGTCGCCATTCTGGTTTACCAGTTTAAAATCGGCTATTTTATGATATTTCCGAACGTACTGAACGGTAGAATCTACAAGTTCTTTAGAAACCATATCGGGCTGGTAAACGGGGAGGCGTTCATCTGGAACCTTCAGCTTATAAATAAAGAAGACAATGATGGCTGAAAGAATGGTGAAAACAATGGCAAATGTCTTGTAGCGGGCAAAAAACTTCAGCATCGGTCAACAATTTTCTGCAAAGTTAAGGGCTGGACTTCAATTTCCCGAAGAACGAGCTCAAAATTTAAAATCAGTCTCTTAGCCTTGAAATTTTAATTTTTTCTAGGCGGATATAAAAACTTACTTTTGTGCGATTTTAATTTTGAAGTTGATAGATGGATCCATTTATAGTTAAAGCGATACAATTAATCCTCAGTTTATCCCTGCTGATTGTTTTACACGAGTTGGGACACTTTATACCTGCCAAATTGTTCAAGACCAGGGTGGAAAAGTTCTTCCTGTTCTTTGATGTGAAATTTGCCCTTTTCAAGAAAAAGATCGGTGAAACCGTTTACGGGATCGGGTGGCTTCCGCTGGGAGGTTACGTGAAGATATCCGGAATGATCGATGAAAGCATGGATAAGGAACAGATGGCACAGGAACCCAAAGAATGGGAATTTCGCAGTAAGCCGGCCTGGCAGCGATTGATCATTATGCTGGGTGGAGTTACGGTGAACCTGGTATTGGGTTTCCTCATCTATATGATGATCATTTTTGTTTGGGGAACCGCTTTTATTGGTCCGGAACAAATGCCAGAAGGTTTTGCGGTAAACGACAGTTTTAAAGAATACGGGTTTCAGGATGGCGATCGAATTTTGAAGCTGAACGGCGAGGAATTTCAGAATAGCCTTGACATCAATAAATATTTGTTCATGCGTGACGTGAACAGTATTACCGTGCTGCACCAGGACGGGGAAGAGCAAACCATCGATATCCCAGAAGATATTGGAACACAAATGTGGGATGCCGGGATCATGCAGCCGTTTGTGCCCATTCAGCACCCCGTGCTGGATACGGTTGTAGCCGATATGGCAGCGGGAAAAGCCGGACTCCAAAAAGGGGATAGCATCATTTCCCTGAATAATGAAGAAATTGGTTACTGGCATGATGTGGCGCCGATCGCGACCAATAATAAGGAAAAAGAGATCGAGGTGGTTTTTAAACGCGACGGAAAAATCCTGAGCAAAAAGCTTACACCGGATGATGACGGGAAATTGGGAATTGCACCGCTCAGCGATATCAAGATCGAACGAAAGAAATACGGTTTTTCAGAAAGCATTTCTGAAGGTTTTAAATATGGTTACTGGACTTTAAGGGATTATGTGGCCCAGTTTCAATATGTCTTCACCAAAAAAGGAGCCACCCAATTAGGAGGTTTTGGTGCCATTGGTGGGCTTTTCCCAGATACCTGGAACTGGTACGGCTTCTGGAATACCACCGCTCTCATCTCCATAATCCTGGCTTTTATGAACATTTTGCCCATTCCGGCACTCGACGGAGGGCACGTGATGTTCCTGATTTATGAAATGGTGACCGGAAGAAAACCGAATGACAAGTTTATGGAAGTAGCACAAATGGTAGGCTTCTTCATCCTAATTGCCTTAGTATTATATGCTAACGGAAATGATATCTACCGGGCAATTCGGGACTCAGGAATTTTTAATTAAAAAATTGAAAAATTCTTTTGACAGCATTTAAAAATTGACTTATATTTGCAACCGCTTTTAAAGCAAAACCTTCCTCAGTAGCTCAGTTGGTTAGAGCATCTGACTGTTAATCAGAGGGTCGTTGGTTCGAGCCCAACCTGAGGAGCAAAAAGCCATCTCGTTCGAGGTGGCTTTTCTGTTTTCTGACAGTTATTTTTCTTACACGGCTTCATCATTTCAGCTTTTATCTTTGCTTTTTGCAGTTTATCGATATAATCTTTAAGAGGTTCTTAAAAATTGTTAGAATTTGCTTCGGAATTTGGCAAGTAGGAATTGTCTGAATATTTTCGGGTCACCCCAAAATTACCTTCGGTCTTGCCTACGATCGAAAACAAAACAAATGACAATACCCCAACGCACCAACCCTAAAGGTGCCCAAGCCCCACAACACACTTTTTCCAAAACTTTTGTATTTCTAATTGCCCTGGCTTTTGCAGGATTCTTCCAGAGCTGTGACCCTGCCGCACTCGTAGATACCAGCAAAAAACAGAAATGGGACAATGCGTACCTCTGGTTCGAACCCGGTAATATGGAAAGTATTTATGTTTCTGATGATGCCAATATCAAACATGCCCAGCAAATCCCGAACGACAGTGAATACCTTATCGAATGGGAGAAGAGTGGAGAAACTTATTCTTTAAAGGTGACCTCCTATAACCAGGAAATTGATTTCGCCTGGTTCACGGGTTATGATGCGGCCAGTTCTTCGGAAGAAATTCCATGGATCAAAACCGGGCATAGCATCGAGCTGGTAAGTTCCAAGCTTAAGCCTGCCGAAAATGGGAAATACCAGGTATCCATTTCAGATGATCTAAAGAACTGATTCGACTGTAGATTTCCGTTTTTGCTAAAAACTTAACAATTTCGTTTCCTTCTGAATCTTTTTTTAATACAAGGGTAATATTGTTCTTGCGTAACGGGTGTTTATTTGTAACATCATTGTTACACACTTGGAAATCAATCTTTAGTTTTTGTCAATAGATCTAAAAGTGTGCGGGCCGCCTTTATTCAGGGTGGCCCTTTTTATTCCCTAGCTTTTGGAGTATATTCGCGCACTTTTAAAAGTTGATAGATTTTTGAAATTCATTTTCAGTAGATTATAAGGATATGGAAGGAATTTATTTGATGATTTTGATCGCCCTCGTGGTGCTGGCAGTGATCGACCTGGTGGTAGGAGTGAGCAACGATGCAGTGAATTTCCTGAATTCGGCAATCGGTTCCAAAGCGATCTCGTTCAAGACCATTATGATCGTAGCCAGTCTCGGTATTTTCCTGGGCGCAGTCTTTTCCAGCGGAATGATGGAGGTGGCGCGGAAAGGGATATTCATGCCCGGCGAATTTTATTTTGACGAGATCATGATCATTTTCATGGCGGTAATGATTACTGATATTCTCCTGCTGGATTTTTTCAATACGCTGGGAATGCCAACTTCCACTACCGTTTCCATTGTTTTTGAGCTCCTGGGAGCAGCCGTGGTGATGGCACTTATTAAGATCAGCGCTTCAGATACCGAAAGTTTTACCCATTTACTGAATTATATCAATACTGATAAAGCGACGGAAATCATTTCCGGGATCTTTCTTTCGGTGCTCATCGCCTTTAGCGTGGGAGCCATTGTACAGGTTCTTTCCAGGCTGGTATTCACTTTTGAATACGAGAAAAAAATGAAGAATTTCGGTGCTGTTTTTGGCGCTTTCTGTCTTACGGCAATCGGCTATTTCATCTTTTTTAAGGGACTGAAAGGAACACCTTATTACGACAGTTTTAAAGACGTGCTGTCCAATCAGGTCTACCTGGTTCTTGGGATCAGCTTCTTATTCTGGCTTCTCGTTTCGTTTTTAGTGACCAAATTTCTGAAAAAGAACATTCTGGTATTGGTCATCGCGGTAGGAACTTTTGGACTGGCGCTGGCATTTTCCGGGAATGACCTGGTAAATTTTATCGGTGTACCAATGGCGGCCTATCACTCTTATGAAGCCTGGGTAGCTTCCGGTGTGCCGGCTGCGAATTTTTCCATGGATGTCTTGCAGGAAAGCGTACCGGCTGAACCGTTTTTGCTGTTTATTTCGGGAGGAATTATGGTGCTTACTCTTTGGTTTTCCAAGAAAGCACGCAGCGTTGCCGAAACCGAGATCGGTTTGTCCCGGCAGGGCCATGGTTCCGAAAAATTCAATCCGAACCTCGTTTCCCGTACACTCGTAAGCGGAAGTACGAACCTGTTCGAATTCTTTAAAAGTATCATGCCCGCTTCGGCAAGGCAAAAAATGAGTCAGAGTTTCAGGAAAAAGGATTCCGAATTTTTAAAAGAAGAGGACAAACCGGCGTTCGACCTGATTCGTGCTTCGATCAATCTCACCGTAGCGGGAGTTTTAATTTCCATTGCGACCTCTTATAAATTGCCACTTTCCACTACCTATGTAACCTTCATGGTGGCCATGGGAACTTCGCTGGCCGATCGTGCCTGGGGTAGAGAAAGTGCCGTGTACCGCGTTGCCGGTGTACTGAACGTGATCGGGGGATGGTTTTTTACTGCCTTCAGTGCGTTCGTGGCTGCCGGAACACTCACTTACCTGATCTTCCTCGGAAAAGGTGCTGCGATCGCTCTTTTATTGATCATCGCCCTGGGACTGCTGGTTCGGAATTACCTTTCCTATAAGAAAAAATACACTCCGGAAGCGGGTGCGATGAAGTTGAAAAAATCAGAAAGCAAGACCGTACAGGGTATTATTTCAGAAAGTGCAGATAATATCGTAAGCGTGATCCATCGCTCGAACAAGATCTATTCCGACGTGTTCCGTGGCCTCGCCAAGCAGGATAAAGCACAACTGAAAAAGTCTAAAAAAGGAGTGGCAAAACTGGATGCTGAAATAGAAGAACTGCGGGACAGTATCTTTTTCTTTATCAAAAGCCTGGACGAAACCAGTGTTCGCGGAAGCAGTTTTTACATTACTGTTCTGGCTTATCTCACAGATATTGCTCAATCCCTGGAGTTCATTTCCAAAAAGAGCTATAAGCACGTAAATAACAATCACAAGCCGCTTCGGTATAACCAGATTACTGATTTGAGGGAGATCGATGATTTGCTGGAAAACTTTCTGAAGGAAATCGAAGAGATCTTTGCCAACCGAAAACTGGATCAGATCCAGAAGATCGTTGAACACAAGGAAGAAGTACTGGCCAAACTTTCCGAAAAAATTGAAAAACAGGTCAAAAGAACCAGGACTGAAGAATCCAGCCCAAAAAATACCACTTTGTATTTCAATTTGCTGCTGGAGACCAAAGATCTCGTCAATGCGGTTATGAACCTGATTTCCGAATACAATTCCAGCTACAAGAAGGTATAAAACTGGGTTTTTGTTCTGGGATTTTCTCTGTACCTTTTTCGTATGGAAATAGTCCTGCATTCCGTTAAGATCGAAACCGTCCAAGGGGATATTACCCGGCAGCCAGATCTGGATGTGGTGGTCAATGCGGCCAACGCGCAACTGGCTCCCGGCGGAGGAGTGGCGGGAGCCATTCATCAGGCTGCGGGCAGGGAGTTGTATGAGGCCTGCAAGATCCTGGCGCCTATCAAACCAGGGGAAGCGGTGATCACCAAAGCATTTCAATTGCCCAACCAATTCGTTGTACACTGCCTTGGACCGGTTTACGGAAAGGATAGCCCGGAAGCGGAATTGCTGGCTTCCTGTTATCGGAACAGTTTGCAGCTTTGTGAGGAAAACGGGCTGAAATCTATAGGATTCCCGGCTATTTCCACCGGAATTTTTGGTTATCCTGTTCGGGAGGCGGTGAAAGTGGTCTTCCGTAGTCTGGCCGAAAATTTATCCGAAACCGAAAAGATTAAAAGGATTAAATTTGTGTTATTCAGCAGGGAGGATCTTGAGGTGTATGACCGCGAAATGACCCGTTATGCTGAGGCAACCAAATAAGTTTTCATGAACAATTTTACAGCTACTTATACCGATCAGTACCAACTGGCGATGGCGGAGGTATATTTTAAGCAGGGCCGGCACCGGGAAAAAGCCGTTTTCGATTATTTTTTCCGGGATTTGCCATTTTCCGGGGGATTTGCCGTTTTTGCCGGTCTCGAAGAGGTTTTAGAGATCATCCGCGACCTGCATTTTTCCAAAGAAGACCTGGAATATTTAAGCGACCAGGGGTTTTCAGATGATTTTCTGAAATTCCTGAAAGATTTTCGTTTCCGCGGAACGATCTATTCCTGTAAAGAAGGTGATGTGGTCTTTCCCACGCGGCCGATTCTTCAGGTGGAAGCCAGTATTATCGAAGCTCAGATCATCGAGACGCTGCTCCTGAATATTCTGAATTACGAAACCTTGATCGCTACAAAGGCCAGCCGAATCAGGCTGGTGGCCGGTGACGGCATTCTCCTCGATTTTGGAATGCGTCGCGCACAGGCTACCGGGGCTTACTTCGGGAGTCGGGCCGCAATGGTAGGAGGTTTTGACGGTACGAGTAACGTGATCGCTGGTAGGAATTACGAAATCCCGGTGAGTGGGACCATGGCGCATTCGTTTATTCAGTCTTATGACGATGAACTGAAGGCTTTCCGTGATTTTGCTCAGGGTAGACCGGAAGGCTGCGTGTTTCTGGTAGATACTTATAATACCCTAAAAAGTGGCGTGCCCAATGCGATCAAAGTGGCGAAGGAGATGGAGGCGCGGGGCCAGAAATTACTGGCTATTCGCCTGGATAGCGGTGACCTGGCGTACCTGGCTAAGAAGAGTCGGCAATTGCTGGATGATGCCGGACTGGAATATGTTAAGATTGCAGCTTCCAATCAGCTGGATGAGTATGTGATCAAAAGTTTGCTGGAACAGCAGGCGCCAATCGATATTTTTGGTGTGGGAACGAACCTGATCACCGGCGATCCCGATGCCGCGCTGGACGGTGTGTATAAGCTGGCCTGGTTTAACGGGAAACCCCGTATAAAAATTTCAGAAAGCATCATTAAGGTAACGCTGCCGCATAAAAAACAGGTGTTCCGAATTAAGGATGCCAGCGGAAAATGCGTGGGAGCCGATGCGATTGGCTTGTACCATGAAGACCGAATCGATGAAATGTATCATCCTTTTGAACCTTATAAATCCATGAAACTTTCTGAATTCAGGCAGGAAGCCTTGCTGAATAAGGTGATGGAAAACGGTAAGATCCTTCAGGAGCACCGGAGTCTTTCGCAGATCGCGGAGTACAGTGTGAGCCGACTTTCGGAATTGCCAATAGAATACAAACGGTTCAATAATCCGCATATTTACAAGATCGGGATTAGTGAGACGCTAAGGCAGGAGCGCGACAAACTCATTCATAATTACAAACAGTCACTGTCATGAAATGCCTATTATTAATAGACGTACAGAACGATTTTATGCCCGGTGGTGCCCTCGCGGTGCAGGAAGGCGATGAGATCGTCCCGGTCATTAACAAAATTCAGGAAAAATTTGAACTCGTGGTAGCTACACAAGACTGGCACCCTGAAGGACATGCGAGTTTTGCCTCTTCGCATCCCGATCATTCGGTTTTTGAAACGATCAGGCTGGAGGGTCTGGACCAGGTTCTTTGGCCAGACCACTGTATTCAGGATTCTGACGGGGCGAATTTCCATCCTGATCTTGTGGAGTCTCGAATTGAAGCGGTCTTCAGAAAAGGAACCAACCCGAAAATTGACAGTTATAGTGGCTTCTATGATAATGCCCATTTGAAATCTACGGGCCTTTCAGGATATTTGAAGGATAAAAAGGTGACGGAAATTTACGTAGCCGGTCTGGCTGCCGATTACTGCGTGTACTTCAGCATCAAGGATGCACTGGCAGAAGGTTTTGAAGTTTGTTTATTAGAAGATGCGACTCGGGCGATAGACGCTGAGAATTACCAGAAGGCAAAAACAGATATGCTTCGGAGGGGCGCCAGGATTCTGACTTCCGAAGAATTAATTTTTTAAAAGTTCAGGTAGAAGATATAGCCCATGTTCACCCACATTACAAAATCGTTGAATTTGTTCTGTGGCCCCTGCACATCCAGCCCGTCGATATAATCACTGTTATAATACTGCAGTTTACCTTCGATCATCAGGTCGCTGTTTCGACCAATTCGATAGCGAACACCGGCATTCCCGATAATGGCAAAAGTGGTCCCGCGTTCCAGGTTAAGACCGCCTTCAAAGGTGGAAAATAACACTTTCGGACTGTCAAAATCTCCAAGATCTGAATAAGCCGAAGGATTGAAGTGCACGGCGTGCACACCAACTCCTATATATGGAGCGAAAAGTGTTGCGAAATCCCGAAATTCCCTGATGCCGAGCGGATGGTATTCCAGGGAACCGCCAAATTGTATAATCTGGGTTTTCCCGTGCATGGCACGCAATTGCCTTCCGCCTTCACTGTCGGCTTCGGCAACGGGACCAAAATGTTCGAGACGGGATTGGAAATAATCAATTTCACTGCGAACCTTGAAGTAGCGACTAAACCAGCTTTCATCAGCCTTGCAGCTGCATTTTGGGCGGTAAGCGAAATTGATATAATATACGAGACCTACTCCAAAACCGCCATTTTCCAGGTTATTCTTGACGTTCCAGCGCTCACCATAATCAGTAAAAAAGCCGGCAGGCCCCGCCAGAATTCCAACTTCCTGGCCCACACCTATCTGGGAAAACGAATTCTTCGGGCAGAAGAAGAGTGCTAACAAGATCACAAAAACTACCCTGGTTTGTATCATGATTTCCGGCTTGGAGTTCAGCAAATATAGTAAATCTGTATTAACGTAATTTTAGACAAACTTAGTATCTAACGGGCCTCAGGATTAAAAGTTAATTTTATATGAAAAAGTGAAATGAAACTTTTAATCATTAAAGAATATCTATATTTGCACGGTAAAATAGACCTATTTTTTATAAATATTTAATTGCTTCGGTCGTTATGGATAAAAATGTCAAAAATTTCCTTGATAAGGTTTCTGCAAGAAACTCTAATGAGCCTGAATTTATGCAGGCTGTTCATGAAGTAGCAGAAACGATCATTCCTTTTATCGAAAAAAATAAAAAATACCAGAATAAAATGCTCCTGGAGCGCATGGTAGAGCCAGAAAGAGTGGTGATGTTCCGTGTGTCGTGGCTGGATGACGAAGGTAACATCCAGGTGAACCGTGGTTTCCGAATCCAGATGAACTCTGCGATTGGACCTTACAAAGGTGGTTTGAGATTCCACCCATCGGTTAACCTTAGTATTTTGAAATTCCTTGCTTTCGAGCAGGTTTTCAAAAACAGTTTGACCACGCTTCCCATGGGAGGTGGTAAAGGTGGATCTGACTTTGATCCTAAAGGAAAGTCAGATAACGAAGTGATGAAGTTCTGCCAGAGCTTTATGACCGAATTGTACCGCCATATTGGTGCTGATACCGATGTGCCTGCGGGAGATATTGGTGTTGGAGGTAGAGAAGTTGGGTACCTTTTTGGACAGTACAAAAGAATCCAGAATGAATTTACCGGGATCTTGACCGGTAAAGGTCGTTCTTATGGAGGTTCTTTAATGCGCCCTGAAGCTACCGGTTACGGTAACGTATATTTCGCTCAGAACATGCTGAAGACCAAAGGTGAAAAACTGGAAGGTAAAACAGTGGTCATTTCAGGTTCTGGTAATGTTGCGCAGTTTGCTGCTGAAAAAGCGATCCAGCTTGGAGCAAAAGTGGTGACCATGTCAGATTCTGGCGGGTATATCTATGATGCTGATGGAATTACTGAAGAAAAACTCCAGTTCATCATGGAATTGAAGAACGAAAAGCGTGGAAGAATTAAGGAATACTTAGAGGAGTATTCTTCAGCTAAATACCATGAAGGAAAAACTCCATGGGCCGAGAAATGTGATATCGCCCTGCCTTGTGCCACTCAGAACGAACTGCAGGAAGAAGACGCGAAAACATTGGTGAAGAACGGATGTATGTGTGTGGGTGAAGGTGCGAACATGCCTTGTACTCCGGAAGCGGTACAGGTTTTCCATGAAAACAAGATCTTGTTTTCTCCAGGAAAAGCTTCAAATGCAGGTGGTGTAGCAACATCAGGTCTTGAAATGTCTCAGAACTCTTTGAGATACAGCTGGACTTCCGAAGAAGTGGATAAAAAACTTCATGAGATCATGAACGATATTCATGAAAAATGTGTGGAATACGGTACTGGTGAAGACGGATATGTAGACTATGTAAAAGGTGCGAACATAGCCGGTTTCGTAAAGGTTGCCGATGCGATGCTTGCACAGGGTCTGGTATAATTCCAGATTTTCAAAATAAGATAAGCCGTTCGAAAGAGCGGCTTTTTTTATAAATTCACGCCAAATCCAGCGATGCTCGTCACCACCAATGCCATAGTTGTTAGCGCCCTGAAATACGGAGAGGCCGATCTTATTGCGAAAATTTACACACTTTCGCACGGGCTTCGCACCTTTATGCTGAAGGGCGTGCTGAAGTCTAAAAAAGGTAAATTTCGGGCTTCTATGTTTCAGCCGCTTACCAGGCTGGAAATCGTTTTCAATCATCGTGACACGGGGAAAATGGAATATCTGAGGGACGCGAAAGTGCGCGAGATGTATGTGGAACTGCACCTGAATCCCATCAAATCCAGCCTGGTCATGTTCCTGGCAGAAATGCTGAAAAACACCATCCACGAGGAAGAAGAAGATCCGCTATTATTCGAGTACCTGGAAAACAGTTTCCATTTTTTGGATCAGGCTTCTAAATTTGCCAATTTTCACCTGTTTTTCCTGTTGAATCTAAGCCGTTACCTGGGATTTTTGCCGGAAAGAACAGAGCAGGACCTGCCTGTTTTTGACCTGCTGGAAGGAGTTTTTCAAACAATTCCCACGAACGATTATTGCGTGGAAGGCAAAAATGTAACTCTTTTAAAGCAATTTCTGGAAGCAGATTTCTTTACCTTGCAGGGCTTAAAACTGAACCAGTCTTCGCGTAACGATTTCCTGAATATGCTGTTGCTGTATTACGAATTGCATATTGAAAATTTTAGGAAACCGAAATCGCTGAGCGTTCTCAATGAAATCTTTAGCTAATGCGAATAGGTGCTTTCCTGTTGTTCTTTTTCTGTTTAATAAAACTTTCTGCCCAGGAAGTTAAAGTTCTGGATAGCGATTCCAGGAAACCCTTGGCCGATGTGGCAATTTTCAATCAGGATCGCTCCACTTCTGCAATTACCGACACCCTTGGAATCGCCGATCTATCTTCGTTTTCTTCGGAAGAATTGCTGACCTTTTCCATCATCAGTCATGAAGACCTGTATCTTCGGAAGAAGGAAATTCTGAACAATACGGTGCTGCTGGAAGCTGATAATAATCAGTTAGACCAGGTAGTGCTTTCGGTTTCCAGGTTCAAACTGGATCGTGATGAGGTGCCTCAAAAAATTGTGAGCATTACTCCTTCCGAAGTGCAACTAGCAAGTCCGCAAACTTCAGCCGATCTTTTGGAAAGTACCGGCCAGGTTTATGTGCAGAAAAGTCAGCTGGGTGGAGGAAGCCCGATGATCCGCGGATTCTCGACCAATAGATTGCTCATAACGGTAGATGGCGTTCGTATGAATACCGCCATTTTCAGAAGCGGGAACCTTCAAAATGTGATTTCCATAGACCCGATGTTCCTAGATAAAGCCGAGGTTATTCTGGGGCCGGGATCTGTTGTGTATGGTAGTGATGCCGTTGGTGGCGTGATGAACTTTTATACCCTCCAGCCAAATTTCAGCTTTGATGGAAATACCAGTTTTTCGGGAAATATCTATACCAGATTTGCCACTGCCAATAATGAAAATACCGTTCATGCCGATCTAAATATTGGTCGGGAAAACTGGGCGTTCACTTCCGCAGTGACCTATTCCGATTTTGGCGACCTGAAAATGGGAAGTCACGGACCAGATGATTATCTAAGACCTGATTATGCGATTCGGGAAAATGGAGAGGATCTGATGGTTGAAAATGATGATCCGGAAGTGCAGAAGCCAACGGGATACAATCAGCTTAATTTGTTGCAGAAAGTAAAATACATGCCTGCTGATGACTGGGATCTTAGCCTTGGGCTGATCTATTCGGAGACTTCAGATTTTCCCAGGTATGATCGTTTATACAGAAAGCGTGATGGCATTCTGAGAGCAGCAGAGTGGTATTACGGGCCTCAAAAATGGTTCCTGGGAGATGTCAATATCAACCATCGCAGCACTTCAGATTTTTTTGATAAAGTACAGTTTACGGGAGCGTATCAGTTTTTTGCCGAAAGCCGGAACGATCGGGATTTTGGAAAACCAACTCTTTATTCTACGGAAGAAAATGTAGATGCTTATTCGGCTAACCTTGATTTTGAGAAGGAATGGGCAAATTCTAAATTCTTCTACGGCTTAGAATATGTTTTGAATAATGTGGCTTCTAACGGAAGTTTCAGAAATATTGAAACTAATGAAACCGGGGAAACCGCAAGCCGCTATCCGGATGGATCACAGTGGCAATCCATAGCTGTATATTTGGGCCATCAATGGCGCATAAGAGAAGACCTGTCATTGCAATCTGGACTTCGATATAATCATATTTTGGTAGACACGCGCTTTGACGATCGGTTTTATGATTTTCCATTCGAAACCGCCGATATTTCTACGGGAGCACTAACTGGAAGCCTCGGAATTAACTGGAAGCAGAGTGATTTCTTAAGGCTTCGTGCTGGAGCGTCAACCGCTTTCCGTGCACCGAATATTGATGATATCGGGAAGATCTTTGATTCCGAACCCGGATCGGTAGTTGTGCCGAACCCTGATCTAAAGCCAGAATATGCCTATAATGGCGAGATCGGTGCAGACCTTAATTTTAATGATTTTATCAGGCTGAATCTGACGGGTTACTATACCTACCTCGATAACGCCATGGTTCGAAGGGATTATAGTTTGAATGGTGAGACTGAAATTGATTATCAGGGAGAGCCAAGCCGCGTGCAGGCCATTCAGAATGCTGCTCATGCTTATGTTTACGGGATCGAAACCGGCCTGGAAGCCAATCTTTCAGTGGCACTTCGGTTAACTTCGCAATTCAGTTATACCTACGGAAGAGAAGATGAAGGCGGGGAATACGTTCCGCTGCGACATGCGGCACCGCTTTTCGGGAATACGCACCTGATCTGGAACAAACGAAAGCTGAAATTTGATCTTTTTGCCGAATATAATGGTCAGTTTAACTTTGAAGATCTTGCTCCCGGCGAACAGGACAAACCTTATTTATATGCTTTAGATTCAAATGGAAATCCGTATTCTCCTTCCTGGTATACGCTTAATCTGACAGGGCAGTATAAAATGACCAGTAACTGGTTGGCGACGGTATCCTTAGAAAATATTACAGATCAGCGTTACCGCACCTATTCTTCAGGAATTTCAGCTGCTGGCAGGAACCTGATCATCGGTTTGAATTATACTTTTTAAAATTTCGTTTCGAAAATATTAAGCTTCAATTAATTATCCTTGCGAATGCGACGGATAGAAGTATCATTTTACCGTTTTATAACCTACTCTTTTGTTAAAAATCATTATTTTCGCACATCATTTGAAAAAAGGATAGAATGAGCAAAAAGTTTCCTGAATATAAAGGACTTGACTTGCCAAAAGTGGCGGAGGAAATCTTAAGCTATTGGGAAGAGAATGAAATTTTCAAAAAAAGCATCACGACTCGTGAAGGCAAAGAGCCGTTTGTGTTCTTTGAAGGGCCGCCATCTGCCAATGGTTTGCCGGGAATTCACCACGTGATGGCTCGTGCAATCAAAGATATATTTTGCCGCTATAAAACTCAGAAAGGCTTTCAGGTAAAACGAAAAGCCGGGTGGGATACACATGGGCTTCCGGTAGAACTTGGAGTGGAGAAGGAGCTTGGTATTACGAAAGAGGATATCGGAAATAAGATCAGCATTGAAAAGTATAATGAAGCCTGTAAGAATGCAGTAATGCGTTATACCGATGTTTGGAATGACCTTACCCGAAAAATGGGTTATTGGGTAGATATGGAAGATCCATACATTACCTATAAGTCCAAATACATGGAAACGGTTTGGTGGTTGCTTTCTGAAATTTATCAGAAAGACCTGATCTATAAGGGTTATACCATTCAGCCATATTCACCTAAGGCTGGAACCGGTTTGAGTTCTCATGAGCTGAATCAGCCAGGAACATACCAGGATGTGACCGATACCACGGTAACGGCCATGTTTAAAACGAAAAAGGAAACGCTTCCGGAGTTTTTGAAATCTGAAGAAGATATTTTCTTTATCGCCTGGACAACAACTCCATGGACGCTTCCATCTAATACAGCTTTGACCGTTGGGCCGAAGATCGAATATGTAAAGGTTAGAACCTATAATCAATATACGTTTGAGCCGATCACTATCGTGGTGGCGAAAGATCTTGCTGCAAAACAATTCGATAAAAAATTCAGAAAAGTAGAGTCTGAAGAAGACTTGAAATCTTATACTGAAGGAGATAAAAAGATACCATTCCTGATTTCCGAAGAAAGCTTTGTGGGGAAAGAATTGGTGGGCATCGAATATGAGCAATTATTGCCATATGCCTTGCCGCATGATAACCCGGAAAATGCCTTCCGTGTTATTTCCGGAGATTTCGTAACCACTGAAGACGGTACCGGTATTGTTCATACTTCGCCAACGTTTGGTGCCGATGATGCCATGGTTGCCAAGCAGGCGATTCCGGAAGTTCCGCCGTTATTGGTTAAAGATGAAAACGGCAATTTGGTTCCGTTAGTAGATCTTCAGGGTAAATTTCGCCCGGAAATGGGAGAACATGCCGGCAAGTATGTGAAGAATGAATATTATGATGATGGTGAGGCTCCGGAAAAGTCGGTAGATGTAGAGCTGGCAATTAAATTAAAAGAAGAAAACAGGGCTTTTAAAGTTGAAAAATACGTTCACAGTTATCCGAACTGTTGGAGAACAGATAAGCCTATTTTATATTATCCATTGGATTCCTGGTTCATTAAGGTGACCGAATTCAAGGATCGGATGCATGAACTGAACAAAGGCATCAACTGGAAGCCAAAATCTACCGGGGAAGGTCGTTTTGGGAACTGGCTGGCAAATGCCAATGACTGGAACCTTAGCCGTAGCCGTTACTGGGGTATTCCGTTGCCGATCTGGAGAACAGAGGATGGGAAGGAAGTTAAGGTAATGGGCTCTGTAGCTCAGCTTCAGGAAGAGATGAAAAAATCGGTTGAAGCCGGTTTCATGAAGGAGAATATCTTTGCCGATTTTGACCCTGGAAATATGAGCGAAGAGAACTACGAAAAAGTAGATCTTCACAAAAATGTTGTGGACGAGATCACGCTGGTTTCCGATTCTGGAAAACCAATGAAGCGCGAGGCAGACCTGATCGACGTTTGGTTTGATTCCGGTTCCATGCCGTATTCTCAGTGGCACTATCCATTCGAGAATAAGGAAAAAGTAGACGATAAATGGCGAAAAGCCGATTTCATCGCGGAAGGTGTTGACCAGACGCGTGGATGGTTCTATACGCTTCACGCCATTGCCACGATGATCTTTGATGATGTGGCCTATAAAAATGTGGTTTCTAACGGACTCGTTTTAGACAAAAATGGTCAGAAAATGTCCAAACGTCTAGGAAACGCGGTAGATCCATTTGAAACGCTTTCGGTTTATGGGCCGGATGCGACACGCTGGTACATGATCTCGAATGCAAACCCCTGGGATAACCTGAAGTTTGATATTGAAGGGATCGGAGAAGTTCAGCGTAAGTTCTTCGGAACACTTTATAATACGTATTCTTTCTTTACGCTTTATGCCAATATCGATGAGTTTACCTATTCCGAAGATGATATTGCACTGGAAAAAAGACCGGAGATAGATCGCTGGATCCTCTCTGAATTACACACCCTTATCGAAAAAGTGGATAAGTTTTATGCCGATTATGAGCCAACCAGGGCGACGAGAGCGATTTCAGAATTTGTTCAGGAGAACCTTTCCAACTGGTATGTGCGCCTAAGCCGAAGAAGGTTCTGGAAAGGCGATTATGAAAAGGATAAGATTTCAGCTTATCAAACGCTGTATACCTGTTTAGAGACAGTTGCGAAACTGGGAGCTCCTGTTGCGCCATTCTATATGGACCAGTTGTTCAGGGATCTGAACGCTGCCACCGGAAAAGATTCAGCAGAATCGGTGCATACTGCTGATTTCCCGGTTTATAAACCAGAATTTGTTGATAAATCTTTGGAGGGCAAAATGGAAAAGGCACAGACCATTTCCTCGCTGGTACTTTCTCTTCGGAAGAAAGAGATGATCAAAGTACGCCAACCCTTGCAAAGAGTAATGATTCCGGTACTTGACGAAGCAGCAAGACAGGAAATCGAGGCGGTTGAAAACCTCATAAAATCAGAAGTTAACGTCAAGGAACTCGAGCTGATCGATGATGCTTCGGGTATTCTTGTCAAGCAGATAAAACCAAATTTCAGAGTTCTTGGCCCGAGATTTGGTAAGGATATGAAGCTGATTGTCAATAAGATAAATCAGTTTACTCCTGAAGACATCGCGAAGATGGAGCAGGAGGGGAACATCGAGGTTGACATTAATGGAAATTTAATTAATTTGTCGCTCGATGAAGTCGAGATCACTTCACAGGATATCGAAGGCTGGCTGGTAGCCAGCAGCGGTAGCCTAACGGTTGCTCTGGATGTGAGCATTAGCCCGGAACTCAAGAAGGAAGGTGTTGCCAGGGAACTGGTGAACAGGATTCAAAACCTTCGGAAAGATTCAGGTTATGAGGTAACCGATACTATAGATGTGACCCTACAAAAAGATGGTATTGTCGAGGATGCTGTCAACGAAAATATGAATTATATCAAAACAGAAACATTAACTGCAAGGCTCGAATTTGCAGAGGTGGTAGAGGAAGGAGCTGCTATTGAATTTGACGATATCGCCACCAAATTGTTTATAAAAAAGCACTAAAGCCATGTCAACAGATGTAAAAGAACGTTACAGCGATGCTGACCTTGCTGAATTCAAGGAGATCATCAAAAAGAAGATCGCAAAGGCTCAGGAGCAGTTGGAAATCTATCAAACTGCCTACAAAAACGATGGTAACAACGGGACCGATGACACGTCGCCTACTTTCAAAGCCTTTGAAGAAGGTAGCGAAACGATGAGCAAAGAAGCGAATTCTCAGCTGGCAATTCGCCAGGAAAAATTCATCAGGGACCTGAAAAACGCACTGATGCGCATCGAGAACAAAACCTACGGAGTTTGCCGCGTAACCGGGAAACTGATCAACAAGGAAAGGTTGAAACTCGTGCCTCACGCTACACTAAGTATTGAAGCTAAAAATATGCAACGATAATTCGGAACATATTTTGATCATATTTAAGCCCTCCGCAATAGAGGGCTTTTTTAATGAAGATGGAAGAATGAACAGTTTGAGAATAGGGATAGCAGTGGCTTTTTTAATGTTTGGTGTGGTGGCCATCGCCCAGAAGGACACGCGCCAGAGCATCGATGCCCAGGCTGTAGAGCGCCTGGTCATTCATACTGATGAGGTTTTCAGGATCAGTCTTCATGCCGAAAAAACCAGCCAGATCAGTATCAATACCCATTCTGAAGGGGAATATTTTGATAATATTCTGCTGCAGTCAGAATTGGCAAACGGCACGCTGCAATTGGTTACAGAGTATCCCGAGCGCCTGGCCGGCGGATTTGACAAACTGAGTGCCCACAAGGTTTTCTCGCTCGAAATAGACCTGGTGATCCCTGAAAATCTCGAAGTGGAAATTCGCTCCAATATCGCATCAGTCATAGCTGACGGGAGTTTTTTAAGCCTGTTCGCCGATCTCAATCAGGGATACTGTAAGCTTCAGAATTTTACGGGCAGCGCCGTGGTCAACACCTTCCGTGGAAATATCGAGGTGGAGACAACAGGCGGAATAGTGGAAGCCACCAGTCGTCACGGCCAGGTAGAAATTCCAGATTTTATGACCGGTCGTAATCCGTTAAAACTTACCTCGATAGATGGGAACATTCGCGTGGTAAAAACTAAATAATATTAGTATTTTTGAGCCGTTTTGGACCTAAACCATATAAATGTCACTTAAAAAAGCCGGATTCATCATTGTCCTGATCTTATTAATCGATCAGGTTTCCAAGATTTACATAAAAACGCATTTTGCCCTTGGCAACGAAGTAGAGGTTTTTGACTGGTTCAGGATCCTGTTCGTGGAAAATGAAGGCATGGCCTGGGGAACCAAGATACCGGGACAGTACGGCAAGCTGGCACTCACACTTTTCAGGCTCGTGGCGATCATGGGGATTGGATACTGGCTGTGGGATTCGGTTAAAAAAGAGGGTTCTAAAACGTTGATTCTCTCTGTGGCGTTGATCTTCGCAGGTGCCTTCGGAAATATTATAGATTCTGTTTTCTACGGAATCCTCTTCAGTGACAGTTACGGACATATAGCCGAGTTTTTACCGGAAGCTGGCGGCTACGGAACTTTATTCCATGGAAAAGTGGTAGACATGCTTTATTTCCCGATCTGGAAAGGTTATCTGCCTTCCTGGATCCCGATTTGGGGTGGGGAGTATTTTACCTTTTTTGAGCCTGTTTTCAATATAGCCGATTCGGCCATCAGTGTTGGTGTGGCCATCCTGTTGATCTTCAATAAAAAAGCATTCCCGAAGAATGCTGAAGAACAGGAAGCTTAGGCAGCGGTCTTTTCAAAAATCTTTTCGAACTTCTTCAACTCGATAGGCTTGATAAGATAATCGGTCACCAAATTGAATGATTTGGCGCGTTCCAGATCACGAGGATCAATAGAAGAGCTCACCACGTATAATGTGATCTTTTTGTTCAAATGATTTTTGATCTTGATGAATTCGTTCAGGAATTCCCAACCATCCATTACCGGCATATTCAAATCCAGGAAAATGATGTCCGGAAGTTTTTCTTCGTCTGTCGCGCCTTCCATCGTGTCTTTGAAATAGTCCAACGCTTCTTTCCCGTTCTTGTAAACCAGAAGGTTTTCAGAGAGTTTTTTGATCTCGATGATTTTCTTGACGAGGTTGACGTATATTTTGTCATCATCGATGATACACGCCAGTTCTACTTTCTGCCCCATAAAAATAGATCTAGAATTTTATTTTAAAGGTGGTTCCAATATCTATGGTACTGCTTACCGATATGGTTCCGCCCAATGCTTCAACCTGATTTTTTGTTATGAATAGCCCGATACCTTTGGCTTCCGGATTGTTTTGATGGAAGGTTTTGTACATCCCAAACATCTTGTCTCCATATTCCTCCAAATCGATCCCCATTCCGTTGTCACTTATCTCCAGATATTCTTTTTCGTTCTCGATATAAGTCTGAATAAAGATCACCGGTTTACGTCCCGGCTGCCTGTATCTGATGGCATTCGTGATTAAATTTAGTAAAATACTTTCAAGATATTCAGGAACGTAGCGAATTTCTTTCAACTCTTGAAATTCAGCGACGATTTTTGCATTTTCTCGATTAATTAACGAAGAAATCGAAGCCAAAACGATTTCGAGAGCCTCTTCAAACTTAATCCATACTCTTTCTTTTCGCAAGGAAGTTTGGATACTTACAATATCATTCAGTCTGGAAATTGCGGTATCAAGGTTGCCTGAAATATCTTCCACATTTGCCAGGAGATCCAGCTTGTCTTTATCTGATTTTGCTTCGCCAAGCAATTCCACGATCAGGCTTAAATTGCTGCTATGTGAACGAAGATGATGGGAAACGATATGCGCGAAATTGAAAAGGCGGGAATTCTGACTTGCAATAATGTCCAGAGAGTTCTGCAAATTCAATTCGTTATTCTTGTTTTCATCGATATTCTGTATCACCCCACGAATCCCCACGATCTGCTGTTCGTCATTATAAACCGGTTTTCCGGTAAGGCCAACCCAAAACTCGCGATGCTGAAAAGAGACCATTTTCAATTCGAGTTTGAAAGGGATCCCGTAATTCTCGCATTTATCAAAAGCATTGTGCATGCGGGAATGATGTTCCTGAGCGTAAAATTTCAGGTGATCGTCGTAGCGGGGCTGGAAATCACGAGGACAGTCGAGAATCTTTTTCGAAACATCGTCCCAGTAGATATTCTTGGTAATTGTATCGATATACCATCCACCGGTAGAAGTCATCTCTGCAGTTTCGCGATAATAGAAGAAATTCTCTTCAATGGTATACTGGTCGCGCTTGGACTGGTGAATGTTCACAAAGAGCAGCACAGCGGTTTCCTTAAAGTTCTGACCCTTAGACCTCAGGTTCTTGCATTCGAACCAGCGATATTTACCATTGGCCAGTTTCAGTTTGATCTCAAAACTGAAGGGTTCATTTTTCTTCAGCAACTCTTCGAAATGTATACGGAAGTCGTACCGGTAATCGGCATGCAGGATCTGGTTGATGAAGAATTCAAACCGGTCTTCCCGGATCTCGGGATTTCCTACCAGCGCGTTAAAATGCTCAGACCAGGTTATTTCCTTCGAGAACAAATTCACCTTCCAGTAGGCGATATCAAAATCTTCCAGAATGCTATTTAACTGCAGGTCACTGAGCATCGAAGTGATTTATGGGTTAAAAATAACTGAATAAGCTTACCAATACAAAAATTATTTAGTTGCTGAATTTATAGGTCTTAGACGGTGTAATACAATAATTTAAAGGAATATCGCTGCTGAAAACATCCCTGATTTCTGGCACGGCTTCGAAAAAGGAAAGCCCAATTTTGAGTACGTCTGGCCGGCATTTGGCTAAAAAACGATCATAAAATCCCTTTCCATAGCCTACGCGGTGACCATTTTCATCGAATGCCAGCAAAGGGATGAATACAACTTCTATCTTATCATGTGAAATTTCGATGCCATCCTGCGGTTCCGGAATATTCCACCGGTTTTTTTTGATTTTAGTTTGATCTGTAAGCAAATAATTGACCATTCCGCCGGTTTTAGGTTCCGACTTCGGGATCACTACGTGTTTGTCTTTCCCCTGGATAATATGCAGTAAAAATTCGGTATCAACCTCTTTTTGTTCGGCAATACTCAGAAAAAGATGGTAAAATTCGGCATTCCAGATAGGAAGTTCCAGGGCCTTATTGGCAATTTCGAGGCTATATTCTTCAATTTCTTCGGAAGATAATTTCAGCCGAAGGGCTTTATACTGCTTGCGGATTTCAGTCTTCGTCATGCGCCTCTTCTGTTTTAGCCGGTAAGCTGATATGGAAAATCGCATCTCCCTGGTACACGATAGGAGATTCGTTCACATTGATGATATAGCCGGAATTTCCCGCTTTGATCTTGTGTCGAAATTTTCCGTAGGGATCGGTAATGGTAGCGATATATTCTCCTTTTTCGACGTGTTTTCCACAGGGAATTTTAATATGCAGGAGACCACTGTATTTGGCGCGCATCCAGGTCGTGTGCTCGATCACCACGGTTTCCTGGTGCACATCCGGATAGTCGAATTTGTTGCTCAGCATATCCAGGTGGCTCAGAATTCGCATCGCGCCTTCCACTCCAACTTTTGCCACCTCTTTATTGCTGTCCTGGGATTTTCCACCTTCAAAAAGGAGAACGGGAATTCCCAGTTTGGAGCAGGTTTCGCGGTAGGATTTTGTAATTGTTTTGGAATGGATGGTAAATGGTGCATTGAAGATTCTGGCGTATTTCAGGCTTTGTTCGTCACCTTTCTTGACCCTGATTTGCGGAGCGTTGAACCTTGCTGCCCCGCCAGTATGGAAATCCAGGCAGAAATCGGCGATAGGCAGGATTTTCTTTACGAACTGGTAAGCGAATCTACTGGCCAGGGAGCCGTGTTTGGTACCAGGAAATACGCGGTTCAGGTCACGACCGTCCGGGAATTCCCGGGTCATATTCAGGAAGCCGAAAATATTTACAATGGGAATACAAATGATGGTCCCAATACGTGGTTTATTAATGCCTTTTGAAATAATTTGCCTGATGATCTCTACACCGTTGATCTCATCGCCGTGGATGCCGGCTGTTAAAAGCACTACGGGGCCGGGTTTTTTAGAACGCTCGATGATGACGGGGACCTCTACAGATGTAGTGGTGTAGAGCTTGGCCATATTGAAGTTAATGGTGGCTCCTTTTCCGGGCATCACTTTTTCACCCAGGATCTCAAGAACATTGTTCTTGTCTATTTTGGGCATAGGCTACATGTTTCGTTCAATATATCTGATAATAGATTTGGCGATGTCTTTCCCGGTTGCCTGTTCAATTCCTTCCAGTCCAGGAGAACTGTTTACCTCCAGGATCAGCGGTCCGCGACTACTCTGAAGCATATCCACACCGGCAACTCCAAGAGCCATAGCTTTTGCAGCTTTAATGGCAGCGTTTTCTTCCTCATCACTTAACTGGATCACTTCAGCGGTTCCTCCTCGGTGAAGGTTGGAGCGGAATTCCCCTTCTTTTCCCTGTCTTTTCATGGCGCCAACCACCTGCCCGTCAACGACGAACGCCCGAATATCGGCTCCGCCGGCTTCTTTGATGAACTCCTGTACGATCACACGGGCCTGTAAACCGTTAAAAGCTTCGATAACCGATTCTGCTGCACTTTGAGTTTCGGCCAAAACAACGCCAAGACCCTGTGTTCCTTCGAGTAATTTGATAATGACCGGTGCTCCGCCAACATGATCGATGATCTTGGTCACATCTTTGGAATAATTAGTGAAAATAGTCTTCGGAAGACCCAGTCTTGCGCGTGATAATATCTGCAGACTTCTGAGTTTGTCCCGGCTTCTCACCAGCGCCTGAGATTCAGTAGTCGTGAAGGTTCCCATCATTTCGAATTGGCGTACCACGGCCGTTCCGTAGAATGTGATGGACGCCCCGATTCTTGGAATTACGGCATCGGTATCATCCAGAAACTGATTTTTATAATAAATGGAAGGTTTTCTTTTTTCAATAACGAGGTCACACTTGGTAGGATCGATCACCTCTACGTCATGATTTCTTTTCCTGGCGGCCTCGACCAGTCTTTTGGTAGAATACAGGCGGCTATTTCGTGATAGAATTCGAATCTTCATTTAATTTCTTCTTGAAAGACACATCGGTAAGTTCCGTGTCTACGATGAATTTTTTGGTTAAAAATTTTCTGCCAATCAGGACAGGATATCTCATTTCCTGGCGGTCTGAAAGGGTTAGTGAGATTTTATATTTTTTACCGAACAGCCTGATATTAGACTGGATCTGGTATCTTTTCTGGATAATCCCGTTACTGCTTCTCACAAAGGCAGTGTCAAAATCAGTAAAAACAAAATGCTTCCCGTTGTAATGGGGATGTTCTTCATCAAAGAAGGTGCAATGCAATTCGTTTCCTTTTTCTTCAATATTCTCGCAATGTATTGAGGAAGTGTATGCTCCGGTATCGATCTTCACAGCGATATCGTTTAGATTCAGAGCAGGGAAGTCAGCTTTGTCAAACCTGCCAATAACGAGCTTCTCCATAGTGCAATATACTAAAATGCCATAAATTTTTGGGCTTTGCCGGCAGATGCAAAGATTTGGTAAAATTTTAAATGATTGGAAAATCTTTTGAATTTTTTAGGGTTTATAGTCTGAAATTATTCCTGTGGCTGCTATTAAAATTTTAAATTTGGGTTAATGGAAAAGCCTGCTCTGGAAGTTCAGTTAAAAACCTTGCCCAACGGTCCCGGGGTCTACCAGTATTTCGATAAGAACGGGAAGATACTCTACGTGGGAAAGGCGAAAAACCTGAAAAAACGCGTGACCTCTTATTTTACCAAGAAACACGACAGTCACCGTATAGGTGTGATGGTGAAGAAGATCAGGGAGATCAGGCATATTGTGGTGGCTTCGGAAACCGATGCATTACTGCTCGAGAATAACCTGATCAAGAAACATCAGCCACGGTTCAACGTCATGCTGAAGGATGACAAGACCTATCCGTGGATATGCATTAAAAATGAGCGATTTCCCCGGGTTTTCCCTACCCGCCGACTCATTCGCGACGGTAGCGAATACTACGGTCCTTTCACCAGTTTTAAAACAGTGAACACCTTACTGGACCTCATCAAAGGTCTCTACAAACTGCGAACCTGTAATTATGACCTGGCAGAAGATAAGATCCGGGATGGCAAATACAAGGTTTGCCTTGAATATCACCTCGGAAATTGTGAAGGGCCCTGCGAAGGTTTTCAGCCTGAGGAAGAATACAACCGGAATATTGAAGCGATCAGGCAGATCGTAAAAGGAAATTTCAAAGATTCCCTGCAGCAGTTCCGGGAGCAGATGAAAACACATGCCGAAAATATGGAATTCGAGGAGGCACAGCGCATCAAAGACAAGATCGATGTCCTGGAGAATTACCAGTCCAAATCAACTGTGGTAAACCCCAAGATCAATAACGTGGATGTTTTCTCGGTGGTTTCAGATGAAGGTTATGGCTATGTGAATTTCCTTCAGCTTTCACATGGATCGATCATTCGTTCCCATACCATCGAAATGAAGAAAAAGCTGGATGAAAGCGATGAGGAATTGCTGGAGCTGGCCATTACCGAGATCCGGCAGCGTTTCAATTCCAATTCCAAAGAGATCTTTGTTCCCTTCAAGGTCGATGCCGGCGAAGAGATCAAGGTCACGGTTCCCAAATTGGGAGATAAGCGAAAGATCGTGGAACTTTCCGAAAGAAATGCCAAATACTACCGCCAGGAACGCTTTAAGCAAATGAAGATCGTTGATCCAGACCGGCATGTAAATCGTGTGATGGCGCAGATGAAGGAAGACCTGCGGCTGAGCAAAGAGCCCCGTCATATAGAGTGTTTTGATAACTCGAACATCCAGGGAACCAACCCCGTGGCGGCCTGCGTCGTTTTTAAGGATGGAAAACCCAGTAAAAAGGATTATCGTAAATTTAATATCAAGACGGTGGAAGGTCCAAATGATTTTGCATCAATGGAAGAGGTCGTTTTCAGGCGCTACCGAAGATTGCTGAATGAAGATGGCGACCTGCCGCAGCTGATTATCGTGGATGGGGGGAAAGGTCAGCTTTCCAGTGGAGTCAAGGCCCTAGAGACTTTAGGATTACGCGGAAAGATCGCCATTATCGGGATCGCAAAACGACTCGAGGAGATTTTTTACCCGGAAGATCCCATTCCGCTGTACCTGGACAAAAAATCAGAAACTCTGAAGATCATCCAGCAGCTGCGGAATGAGGCGCACCGTTTCGGGATCACCTTCCACCGAAGCAAGCGCAGCAAGACCGCCTTGAATACCGAACTGGAATCGATTCCCGGGATCGGGGAAAAAACCGTAGTGGAACTACTGAAGCATTTCAGGTCGCTCAAACGGGTGAAGGAAGCTTCGGAAAAAGATCTGGCTGAAGTGGTTGGGGCTTCCCGCGCTGGGATCGTCTATAATTTTTATCACAAGGAAAATGCGTAAAATTCTCGCACTTCTTTTCAGTTTCTACCTGTTGCAGGGAATGGCTCAGGAAAACCGGCCTAAAGTAGGGCTGGTGCTCAGCGGTGGTGGCGCAAAAGGCCTCGCACACATTGGGGTGCTGGAAATACTGGAAGAAGAAGGAGTGCAGATAGATTATATCGGTGGGACCAGTATGGGGGCCATCGTGGGCGGGTTGTATGCCGCAGGCTACTCGGCAAAGGAGCTGGATTCCATTTTCAACCAGACGAATTTTGACATTCTCATCCAGGACGACCTGCCGCGTAACGCCAAGACTTTTTATGAAAAGGAAGACGCTGAAAAATACGCCATCACCCTGCCTTTCGATAATTTTACCATTTCCTTTCCCACCGGCCTTTCCAAGGGGCAGAATATTTATAACCTGATGTCGCGGCTTACGCTGCATGTGAGCGATGTGAACGATTTCAACGAGCTCTCTATTCCTTTCTTTTGTGTCGCCACCAACGTGGAAACCGGCGAAGAGGTGATCCTGGATAAAGGTTCGCTGGCAAAGGCAATTTCGGCATCGGGTGCTATTCCCAGCTTGCTAAGCCCGATCAAAATGGATGATAAACTGCTCACAGATGGCGGTGTTTCCAATAATTTTCCGGTGGAGGAAATGAGAAAGCGCGGCGCCGATGTGATCATTGGGGTAGACGTGCAGGATAGCCTGGTGGATCAGAAAAAGCTGAAATCGGTTATCGAGATTATGAACCAGATCAGCAACTTCCGAAGAATTCAGGATATGCGGAATAAAAAGCCGCTTACGAGCATTTACATTAAACCCGACATCACGAACTTTTCGGTATTGTCTTTTGAAATGGGCAATGCGATCATCGATTCAGGTCGAGTGGCTGCTGAAAAGAAGCTGGATCTCATCAGGGAACTCCCGAAGAAACGACCTGGAGATACACTAACCCGGGATCACGTTCCGAAAGTGGACGATTTTAATATTTCCGGGCTTACGCTGGAAGGAAACAACACCTACCCGCGTTCGTACGTGCAGGGAAAGTTGAAGCTGAATTATGATAAGCCCTACAATTTCGAAGACCTGAGCATTGGCCTGAACAACCTTTCGGCTACGGGCAATTTTGACCGCATCAATTACCGGTTGATTCCGCAGGATGAAAATGGCAATTACTGGCTGGCGATGCAGATGCAGGAAAGCGAAAATAAGATGCTGCTTCGCCTGGCGCTGCATTACGACGAGCTGTATCGAAGCGCCGCGCTCATCAATCTCACCCGCAAAAGTTTGTTGTTTACCAATGATGTGGCTTCGCTGGACCTGATTGTGGGTGACAATCTTCGGTATAACTTCAATTATTATCTCGATAAGGGTTATTACTGGAGCGTGGGAATCAATTCGCGCTACAATACTTTTGAGACCGATCTGGACCTGAACCGCTTCTTCGCTGAGGTTGCCGATGAATTTGGCGTGCGCGAACTGCAGATGAATTTTAAGGATTTCACGAACCAGTTGTATCTGGAAACCTTATTCAAACAGGTTTTTTCGATCGGTGCGGGAATCGAGCACAAATACATCAAACTTAGAAGCACCACGATTGGAGACCCGGAAAATAACCGGCCGGAGCTCATTTTCGAAAACAGCCACTACGGAAGTGTTTTCGGTTACACCAAATTTGATTCCTACGATAACAAATATTTCCCTCGCAGGGGCTTCAGTTTTCAGGGGGATTTCCATTTGTACCTCTATTCTTCAGATTTCAATAATACATTTTCTGAATTTTCCATCGCCAAAGGCGCGCTGGGCTATGCGGCCACGCCTTTTCGGAATTTCACGACCAGGCTTTCCACTGAAACCGGTTTCAAAATAGGAAATGACGGTACCGAAATCTTCGATTTCATCCTGGGCGGCTACGGGAATGATTTTATCAATAATATGAAACCATTTTTCGGCTATGATTTCGCGAGTCTATCGGCTGATTCGTATATCAAAGCCATGCTGGAGCTGGATTACCAGCCCTTTAAAAAGAATCATGTCATTGCCGGGATGAATATCGCCAACGTGGAAGACGGCCTGTATAAGACCGGAAACTGGCTTTCCTTACCAGATTACACCGGTTATGCGCTGGGTTATGGCCTGGAGACTTTCCTGGGGCCAATGGAAGTGAAATACACTTATTCTCCTGAAATTCGAGAGAGTTACTGGTTCTTCAGCCTTGGATTCTGGTTTTAGAATACTGCTTCAGGTTTTTAGTCTTGTTTTAAGAATATTTCCTTAGAAATTCATGATATTTGTAGAAATCGAAATTTATTCCTGAAATCGCTTAAATATTTCAGAATTTCATAAAATTCGAAACTCACAAAAATTTTAGCTATGCCATTTTATCATAAACTGGGTAAGATTCCTCACAAGCGACATACGATTTTCAGAAAACCAAATGGTGATCTTTATTACGAACAGCTTTTCGGAACGATTGGTTTCGACGGAATGTCTTCCAACCTCTACCACGAACATCGCCCCACGCAGGTGAAGGAAGTGCGAGGCAGTTATGATGTAAAACCGAAAGTGGCTGTAGATAACAATATCAAATCATACCGTTTCAAAGGTTTCCAGATCACGCCGCATCCAGATTATTTAAAAAGTCGGAAAGCCGTTTTAACAAATTCTGATGTGGACATCATTCTGGCAGCGCCGCAAGACCTGAGCCAGGACTATTTTTACAAAAATGCTGATTCAGATGAGCTCTTGTTCATTCATAAAGGCTCCGGAAAGTTGCGCACGCACCTGGGAAACCTGGATTTTAAATACGGGGATTACCTGTTGATTCCGCGGGGAACGATCTACAAGATCGATTTTGATGATGAAGATAACAGGCTTTTTATCGTGGAATCCAGAAGGCCTATTTACACTCCTAAGAAATACCGAAACTGGTTTGGGCAGTTGTTGGAGCACTCGCCATTCTGTGAGCGCGACCTGCGGCAGCCTTACGAGCTCGAAACGAACGATGAGCGTGGTGAATTCCTGATAAAGATCAAAAAACAGGGTAAGATATTCGATATGGTGTATGCCACTCACCCGTTTGATGTGGTGGGCTATGACGGGTATAATTATCCCTATGCTTTTTCCATTCACGATTTTGAACCCATTACCGGCCGAATCCACCAGCCGCCACCGGTACACCAAACTTTTGAGACCGATGCTTTTGTAGTGTGCAGTTTCTGTCCGCGAAAATATGACTATCATCCGGAAGCTATTCCGGCGCCATACAGCCACAGCAATATCGATAGCGATGAGGTATTATATTATGTAGACGGGGATTTCATGAGCCGTAACGATATCGAAGCGGGACATATTTCACTCCACCCGGCGGGAATCCCGCATGGACCACATCCGGGAGCCGTGGAGCGCAGTATTGGCCAGACCGAAACAGAAGAACTTGCCGTGATGGTAGATACTTTTAAACCTTTGAAACTAACGGAAGATGCCATGGAAATCGCTGATGATACCTATCACAAATCCTGGCTCGACAAGGAAGATCATTAATATGAAAGAAGATTTATCAGCTCAGGACCGGGCAATGTGGTAATTCACCCACAAATTCCTGAAATTTTGTACAATCTTTAAATTTGAAAAATTATGACTACCGATAGCACATCATTAAAATTAGAAAAAGTAGTTCCGCAGGCGGATGATTTTCTGCCGATCCTTGGAACTGATTTCGTAGAATTATACGTTGGGAACGCCAAGCAGGCCGCTTATTATTACCAGCATGCCTGGGGCTTTCAGCCGGTCGCGTATTCCGGAATGGAGACAGGGAACAAGAACAGTGTTTCCTATGTATTGCAGCAGGGAAAGATCAGAATTGTATTGACTTCGCCTCTTCAACCAGATGGCGACATCAATAGGCACATCAATCAGCACGGTGACGGAGTGAAATTTGTGGCTCTTTGGGTGGATGATGCCCGAAAAAGCTATGAAGAAACCACTAAACGGGGAGCCGAATCCTACGTGGAACCTTATGTGATGGAAGATGAGAATGGAAAAGCGGTGATCTCCGGGATCCATACTTACGGGGAAACCGTGCACTTGTTCGTGGAAAGAGGCGAGTACGAGGGCCCGTTTTTACCGGGATATCGCGTTTGGAATACCATGGCCGAGGTGCCAGATAATGGTCTTCGCTATATCGATCATATGGTTGGTAATGTAGGCTGGAACGAAATGAACAAATGGGTGGAATTCTACGCGAAAGTGATGGGATTTGCTCAGCTGGTGTCTTTTGATGATAAGGATATCTCAACGGAATACACCGCCCTGATGAGTAAAGTGATGAGCAACGGCAACGGCCGAATCAAGTTCCCGATCAACGAACCTGCTGAAGGAAAGAAAAAATCGCAGATCGAAGAATATATTGATTTTTATAATGGAGCAGGAGTGCAGCATATCGCACTGGCGACCAATAATATTATCGAAACAGTAACCGCTTTAAGGGATCGCGGTGTAGAATTTCTGTATGTTCCGGAAACCTATTACGATGACCTGCTGGATCGTGTTGGGGATATTGATGAAGACCTGGAGCCGTTGAAAGAGCTTGGAATTTTGGTAGATCGGGATGACGAAGGTTATTTGCTGCAGATCTTTACCAAGCCGGTTCTGGACCGTCCAACCATGTTTTTTGAAATCATTCAAAGAAAAGGAGCGCAATCTTTCGGAAAAGGGAATTTTAAGGCGCTTTTTGAGGCCATCGAGAGAGAACAGGATTTGCGAGGAACGCTAAATTAAAGATAAAAAACTGCTAAAACTGAAGTGCTGGAATAAAAAGCCTGAATAATTATCACTCAAACAGTTAAAGTTAAAATTGCTATTGCGGAGAAGGTAGAAATATCAGACTTTTGCATCCGCATTTTTGGAGTGGTTACCAGGAATGTTTAATTTTTTTCATAATTTAAGTTTTAGTTGGTTAATAAGACAAAATTCCCCGTCATTAATTTGACGGGGTTTTTTGTTTTAATACTTTTGGAATAGTAATTGTAAAATATTCAGAGCCTTATAAGCACTATTACTACGGAAACTTACCATAATGAAGAAATTTTTTACAGTTACGCTACTATTACTTGTTTGCTCCTCGTTCAACCTGAAATCCCAGGAAGCCTTTGGCGATGGGGAATGGTTCAAATTCCGAATTCATTACGGGATGTTCAATGCGAGTTATGCTACTCTGCAGGTGGAAGAAACCAGCTTGAACAGCCAGCCGGTCTATCATATTAAAGGTAGAGGAAAATCTACGGGGCTGTTAAGCATCTTTTTTAAGGTAGATGACGATTACCAGACCTATATCGATAAGAAGACCACCCTTCCGTATAAATTCATCAGGAGGATCAATGAAGGGGGGTATACCAAAGACCTGGAAATAGATTTCAATCAGCAATCAAACATTGCCCGCGTTCATAATAAAGAGACCAACGAAGTAAAATCGTATGCAACTCCGGATGATATCCATGATATGTTGTCGGCGTTTTATTATATTCGCAACCAAATTAACAACGATGAGCTTCGGCCCGGGTATGAGAAGCGTTTAAAGATGTTTATCGACGATGAAAACATCGATTTTAAACTGAAATTCCTTGGGCGAGAGGTGATTAAAACAAAATTCGGAAAAGTCGCCACGCTGAAGTTTAGGCCATATGTTCTTGCCGGAAGAGTTTTCAAAGAGAAGGAAAGTCTTACATTTTGGGTGAGCGACGATAAAAATAAAATTCCTGTAAAGATTGAAGCCGATCTTGCAGTAGGCTCGCTGGAAGCTGATCTGGAAGCGTATAAAGGTTTAAAACATCAATTCAGGATCATAATGGATTAGCATGGAAATAAAGCCCGAGATCGCCGAACGGATTTTAAAACTGGAAGAAAAATTCCGCAATTCGGGACAGGACATGGGCTCTTACCTAGATGGCTTGCTCTACGACCGCTACCTCTCTTACTGGGACTACGTGAGTCTTGACACGCTGCTGAGCCTTCAGAAGACCAATACGCATTTCCCTGATGAAAAAATTTTCATCACCTACCACCAGATTACCGAGCTGTATTTCAAACTGATCATCCACGAACAGAAGCAGATCATTGCCCGCGAAAATCTTTCCGTTTCCTTTTTTACTGAAAAACTGACGAGGATCAACAGGTATATGCGCATTCTTATCGATAGTTTCGATGTGATGATCAAAGGAATGGAGCGCGAACAATTCCTGAAGTTTCGTATGGCCTTATTACCTGCCAGCGGATTCCAGTCGGCACAATTCAGAATGATCGAATTCTACTCCACACCAATGCATAACCTGGTTTCGGCAGATATTCGTGAGAATTTTTCCGAAGCGAACAGCCTGGAAGAACTTTACGAGGAAATTTACTGGAAAAAAGGAGGCATCGACCTGGAGACCGGTGAGAAAACGCTTACCCTGAAGCAATTCGAATTTCGGTACACGCCAAGATTCCTGAGAATTGCCAACGAAGTGAAGAACAAGACCATCTGGCATCGTTATTTGGGGCTGAATGAAGAGGAGCGGAACAATAAAGAGCTCATTCGCGCGTTGCGAACACTGGATGTGAATGTCAATGTTAACTGGTTGCTGATGCATATGGGTGCGGCATACCGGTATTTGAGTAAAAATAAAGAGACCATCAAGGCCACTGGAGGCACGAACTGGAAGCAGTTTCTGCCACCCGGCTTTCAGAAAATATCTTTTTTCCCGGGAATCTGGTCTGCTGAAGAGCATACGGAATGGGGGAAACAATGGGTTAATCACAGGTTTAACACAGAAAAACAAACAAACGAAAATTGAGAAAATTAAGCTTACTGTTATTGCTGATGCTGGCTATTGTTAGCTGCAAGAATGAGGAGGAGAAGAATGAGGCTACGGAAGTGGCTGTGAAAAAGAAACCGAAAGTAGAAAAATTATACGGTTTCGTATTTGATGATTATGATGTGGTTCGGGATACGATCAAGAGAGGTGACTTTTTTGGTTCGATCATGGACAGAAATGGTGTAGGGCCTGGAAAAGTTTATGAAATCACCGAAGAAGTAAAAGACAGTTTTAATCCGGCGAGGATCACTGCCGGGAAGAAATACTTCGTGCTGCGCGCCAAAGATTCGGCAAAAACTCCGGAATATTTCATTTATGAGAACGACAAGATCAATTACACGGTTCTGGCTTTGGGGGACAGTGTCTATGTTCAGAAAAAGAAAAGACCGGTAACGATCAAAAAACGCGAAATTTCAGGTGTGGTCACCTCTTCGCTTTCCGAAGCCATGCAGGCACAGGGATTGAGTAATATGCTCGTTTACGAACTTTCCAATATTTACCAGTGGAGCATCGATTTCTTCAAATTGCAGAAGGGCGATCAGTTCAAGATGGTTTACCACGAAAAATATATTGACGACACCATTTTCGCCGGAATTGAAAAGGTAGATGCAGCGGTTTTCAAGCATCAGGATAAACCTTTTTATGCTTTCAGGTATAATACCGACACGGTGTCTGGAAAGCCTAGTTTTTATGATTCTGAAGCCAAAGCTTTGCAGAGCTTTTTTCTGAAAGCACCGCTGAATTACACTCGTATTTCTTCGAGGTATACCAAGAGAAGATTTCACCCGGTTCAGAAAAGATGGAAAGCCCATTTGGGAACCGATTATGCTGCTCCTTACAATACGCCTATCGTAAGCACTGCCAATGGAACCGTGATCGCTTCCAGCTATACCTCTGGTAACGGAAACTATGTAAAGATCAGGCATAACGGTAAATACACCACCCAGTACCTGCATATGACGAAAAGAGCAGTTAGAAACGGTGAATACGTAAGGCAGGGCCAGGTTATTGGTTATGTAGGTAGTACCGGTCTGGCTACCGGTCCGCACGTATGCTATCGCTTCTGGGTTAATGGTAAACAGGTTGATCCTTTCAGACAGAATTTACCATCTGCAGAAAAAATAAAGGATTCGCTAAAAGACGATTATTTCGCTTACATCGAGCCTCTTAAAAAAGAATTAGATCAAATTCCCTATAAACATATTTAAATGAAGAATATCAATCCAACCCAAACACAGGCCTGGAAAGAATTAGAAGAACATTTCAAAGAAGTTGGACAGTTTCACATGCGTGACCTGTTCAGGGAAGATCCGGGACGAGCCGATAAATTCAGTATTGAGTGGGAAGATTTTTATGTCGATTTCAGTAAGAACCGCTTCGATCAAAAAGCCCAGTCCTTATTGCTGAAGCTAGCCGAAGAATGTGGCCTGGAAGAAGCTATTGATTCTTATTTCAAAGGAGATGCGATCAATAGAACAGAAAATCGCGCCGTGCTGCACACGGCTCTACGTTCCCTGCCAGACGCTGAGGTGATGGTGGGGGCAGAAAACGTGATCCCAGAAGTGGAAAGCGTCAAGAAGAAAATCAAAGAGTTTACAGATGAAGTGATTTCCGGCGCGCGAAAAGGACATACAGGGAAAGCTTTTACCGATGTGGTAAATATCGGGATCGGAGGCTCCGATCTTGGTCCAACGATGGTTACAGATTGTTTGACCTTTTACCAGAATCACCTGAATCTTCATTTCATTTCGAATGTGGATGGTGACCATGTACATGAAAAAATTAAAAATCTCAACCCGGAAACCACTCTTTTTGTCATTGTTTCCAAAACTTTTACCACACTTGAAACCTTAAGCAATGCGACCACTGTTCGTAACTGGTTTTTAAGAAGTGCGCCGGAAGAAGTGGTTGCCAAACATTTTGTAGCAGTGTCTACCAACCTGGAAAAAGTTCAGGATTTTGGAATCGCCCCGGAAAATATCTTCCCAATGTGGGACTGGGTAGGTGGCCGTTTTTCGCTTTGGAGTGCAGTGGGACTTTCAGTAAGCCTGGCTATAGGATATGAGAATTATGCGGCGTTGCTGGAGGGAGGCCGAAAAATGGACGAACATTTCAGGAATAGTTCGTTCAAAAAGAATATCCCGGTACAGCTTGCGATGCTGAGCATTTGGTATAATAACTTTTTCGATGCCGAAACTGAGGCGGTAATCCCTTACAGCCAGTACCTGGAGCTTTTCCCCACCTATTTGCAACAGGCGATCATGGAAAGTAACGGGAAGAGTACCGATAGGAATGGGGATCCTGTAAATTACCAAACGGGGACCATAATCTGGGGAGAGCCCGGCACCAATTCGCAGCACGCGTTTTTTCAGTTGATCCACCAGGGAACTAAGTTGATCCCAGCAGATTTTATCGGTTTCAAAAAAAGTCTTTTTGGAGATCAGTCACATCAGGACAAGTTGATGGCGAATTACTTTGCTCAAACCGAAGCTTTAATGAATGGAAAAACCGAAGAGCAGGTAGTGGAGGAACTGAAGGCGAAGAAGTTCAGTTCCGAAGAAATTGACCGTATCAAGAATTTCAAGATTTTTGAAGGGAACAAACCTACCAATACCATTTTCGTGGAAAAACTGACTCCTGAAAGTTTAGGGAAACTCATCGCGTTGTATGAGCATAAAATTTTCGTTCAGGGAGTGATCTGGAATATTTTTAGTTATGACCAATGGGGAGTGGAATTAGGGAAACAGCTCGCAAATAAGATAATCTCAGAATTTGAGTCAAAAGATTTCGAAAATCACGATTCTTCTACCAAAAAGCTGTTAAGTCTGTATAAAAACTAAGAAATCAACAAATTGTTTACAAAACGTTGAATGTTTTAAAGTGCCTTTAATCAGGCACTTTCTTTTTTTGATTAGTTTTGTGGCGGCATGTTAAAGTTAAAAACCTTAACATTTGGGTAAACTTAAATTAGAAGGAATTAGCTTTTTTTGCCGCGAATTTTAAATCAAACTCAAACTATTAAAACATGAGGAAATTATTACTGTTAGCGATGTTGTTGGCATCTGCTACCATTTTTGCTCAAGGAACTATTACCGGTACGGTAATCGATTCTGAAATGGATGGTCCTCTTCCAGGGGCTAACGTGAAGATTGCTGGTACTAATACCGGTGCAATTACTGATTTTGACGGGAAGTTTTCACTTTCTGCTGATCAGGCTACTGGTAAGTTGGAGATCAGCTTCGTTGGTTACGAAACTAAAGTTGTTGATTTCTCTGTATCAGGAGGAACACAGGATCTTGGAAGAATCGTTCTAAGTCCAGACGCTGATGCGCTAGACGAAATCGTCGTGACCAGCTACTCTCTTGCGATCGACCGTAAGACTCCGGTGGCTGTTTCTACTATCAGCGCTGCTGAAATCGAAACTAAAATTGGTAACCAGGAATTCCCTGAAGTATTGAAATCTACTCCTGGGGTTTACGCGAACAAGTCTGGTGGTGGTTTTGGTGATGCAGAACTTCGAATGAGAGGTTTTGAAGGTGAGAACATCGCAGTAATGATCAACGGTGTACCGGTGAACGACATGGAAAATGGTCGTGTTTACTGGAGTAACTGGGCTGGTCTTTCAGATGTGACCAGAACGATGCAAACTCAGAGAGGTCTTGGAGCTGCGAAGGTTGCTGTGCCATCTATTGGTGGTACCGTAAACGTGGTTACAAAATCTACTGATGCTGAAAAAGGTGGTAACATCTATGCTGCAACTGGTAACGATGGGTACACTAAATTTGGAGCTACTGTTTCTACCGGTAAAATGGAAAACGGTCTGGCTGCTACAGTTTCTGCTTCTAAAACAACTGGTAACGGTTATGTAGACGGAACGGAATTTACAGGTTACAACTACTTCGTGAATATCGCCAAGAAATTTAACGATCAGCATGAACTTTCTTTTACTGCTTTTGGAGCACCGCAAAGACACGGTCAGCGCCAGAACAGATATTTGATCCAAACTTACCGCGAGAGCGAAAGAGGAATCAAATTCAACGGAGACTGGGGTTATTATAACGGTCAGGTTACTCACATCGAGGATAACTTCTACCACAAACCTCAAATGTCTTTGAACCACTTCTGGAACATCAACGAAAAGACGCTTCTTTCTACAGCAGTTTACGCTTCCTTCGGTACTGGAGGTGGTGGCGGATGGGCCGGTGATAACAAATTCGGTTTGAATTCTGATTATCGTCAAGGATACCTTCAGCCGGTGAATCTTGATATGATCGCTCAGGAAAACGTTGCTAATGGAGCAGATGGTTCAGAAACGATCTTAAGAGCTTCTCGAAACGACCACAACTGGTTTGGAGCCCTTTCAACTCTTTCTACTGATATTACTGAAGACATCGAGCTTTTGGCTGGTGTTGATTTAAGATACTACAAAGGAAAGCACTTCCAGGAAGTAACTGATCTTTTAGGAGGACAGTACTGGTATGACGATTCAGATGCTAACAACCCGGTGAATCTTGCGCAGGTTGGAGATAAGATTAGCTACTGGAATGATGGTATCGTTCTTTGGGAAGGTGGATTCGTTCAGGCTGAGTACTCAAAATCTGATTTTGATGCATTCGTTTCGCTTGCAGCTTCGAACACTTCTTATAAGCGTGTGGATTATTTCAACTACCTTGATTCTGATCCAAACCAGGAAACAGATTTCTATAACTTCTTTGGTTACCAGATCAAAGGGGGTGCAAACTATAACTTTACAAGAAGTAGTGGTGTTTTTGCGAACATCGGGTACTTCGAGAAAGCTCCTTTCTTTGATTCAGTATTCCTGAACTTCGTAAACGACGTGAACCCTGATGCTGAAAATCAGAAGATCTTTAGCGTGGAAGCTGGTTATACTTTCAGAAATGACAAGTTCAGAGCCAACGTGAACGCTTACAGAACTAACTGGAATGACCGTTCATTAACATACTCTTACAACAACCCTGATGGTTCTCTTGGTGTGGCTAACATTCTTGGTGTAAACGCACTTCACCAGGGTCTTGAACTGGATTTCGAATACCGTCCAACTGATGAGTTGAGCATTACAGGTTTCGGATCTTTTGGAGACTGGACCTGGGCTGATGATGTAACTGGAGTTCAGATCTTTGACGAGGAGCAAAACCTTGTTGACGAAATTAATCTTTATATTGGTGGTGATAAAGTTGGTGGTCAGCCACAAACTACTGCCGGTTTAGGATTCGATTACGAATTCCTTGAGGATATGAGATTGAGAGCGAACGGGAACTATTTCGCCGATTTCTACTCAGATTTTGATCCGGTAAGCCGTAACAATCCTGATGCTGTTGAAGTATGGAAATTACCTGCATTTGCTACTCTTGATGTAGGTCTTACTTACGATTTCGATTTTGGAGGTTTCAAAACAACGCTAAACGCGAACGTTTACAACCTAACAAATACAGAATATATTGCAAATGCTCAAAACGGTCTTGGAAATGATGCCAATACAGCTCTTGTATGGTATGGATTTGAAAGAACCTGGACTGTAGGTGCTAAACTTAATTTCTAAAAAACACATAATGAAAAAGACATTCTATTATCTAACGATGTTATTAGGAGTTATGGCTTTTGTGGGCTGTAACCCTATGGAAGACATCCATGATGAAATCGACGCTGAGCTGGACGGTCAGCTAGCCGTTGCAGATGCCGATTATACACTTACAGAGGATGATTATGAGGAGCTTGGGCAAAACTTTCCAAACTTCAGCTCTCTGGATGATGCTAAAGAATTGATCCCGACTTTGTTGAGTGACCTATATCCTACTTACGGTGCAGGTTCTCAATTGAACGTATCTTTCGATCTTTATGATCCTTTGAGAGTAGAGGAATATAC